>NZ_JBBKZU010000006.1:0-456215 GCF_037889935.1 Variovorax ureilyticus | reverse complement strand
CTACGAGAAACTCGAGCGCAGCTTCGTTGCGCTCAACCACCTCGCCGCCGCCATCATCGCCTTTCGCAAGGTATCTGCCGACGTCAACATAATTTACGGATAAGTTCTAAGCCGGTTCCACGGTGTTTCTGATTTACGGGGGCGTGGCGGCCATTTGTGACCGTGCGAGCTTGGCGAAGGCTTGCAGTTCGGTGGCGTTCATGTCGGACACCGCCCAGACCTGCATTCCGCCTTCGGTCCAGCGAACCATGTTGTAACCACGCCGCGCCAGCACTTGCGGGGCGGACGCGCCGTCGCGCGAATCCGGCCAGATGAAGAGGTTCACGACATGCTGCCCTGACCGGTAGACCAGCGCAGCCACCGGCTGCCCTTCGATGTAGTCGAGCCGGGCGCCGATCAGCGGATGGCCCTCGGCCGCCAGATCGACCACCGACGGCGAGAAATCGAGCTTGCCGGCAAACCACGGCTTGACGGTGTGATGGTCCGATGAGGCCACGTCCGTCAGGTGCTCGGCCATCAGCGACCGGACGTGGCTGTCGGCGACTGCATCGCCGATGGCGTAGCCGGCCGGTCCCAGCAGCAGTGCAAAGGAGAGCCCCCAGGCCGTGGCCGCGCCCGCGCCGAACAGGGCGATGGCCTGCAGCCAGCCTGGACGCGCCCTCGGCCGCGGCGGCACGCGCGCCGGCGCGCCATTGGCGTTCTGCAGTCCCGCCCGGATGCGCTCGGCGAGCGCGGGCGGCGGCGCATGACGCGTCGCCTCCTGCCGGATCAGCCTGCCGAGGTCGTCCCTTTCATTGGGTTGCATCGCGATGGGCTCCTGGTTTGTGGGGCGGCGCTTCCTCCTGAAGCGCATTGCGCAGCAGCGCGCGGGCGCGCGAGAGGCGCGACATCACCGTCCCCACCGGGATGCCGGCGATGCGTGCGATCTCCTCGTACGACATGTCTTCGATCTCGCGCAGCACGATGACCTCGCGGAACGGCGGCGCGAGCGCCTCGATGGCCGCGTCGATGCGCTGGCCCAGGGCGCGCTGCTCCCACGCGGCGGCAGGGTCCCCGCCGTCGCGTGGGGCCGCGCCGATGCCGGCGTCCTCGGCGCCGACATCGCGGAACTCGTCGAATTCCACCTGGTCCGCCAGATGGCGGGACTGGCGCATCGCGTCGTAGCAGGCGTTGCGCACGATCCCGAGCAGCCACGGTCGCGCATCGCCGCCGCGAAGGTCATCGAAGAATCGGAACGCGCGCAAAAAGGCCTCCTGCACCGCGTCCTCGGCCTGCCGGTCGTCGCGCAGCAGCCAGCGCGCCAGGTTGTAGGCGGCGTGCAGGTGCGGCAGGGCCGCGGTCTCGAATCGGCGGGTGCGGTCGTTCAACACAGTCTTTCCCTGCATGACGGGGCGCCTCGGTGATTTATTCCCGGACGGCGGGAACAGGCGGCCGGCCGTCGTCATGCACAGCGCGATTCTGTTCCTATCCGCCCCGACCGGGCGCCACGCGCGCGCCGGAAGGCGCTACGCTCTGGCCACGCCAACAGCCAGAGCCCAGCCGCCATGCCGATGCCGCCCGTCGTTCGACCCTTGCCCGCCGGGAGCCTCGCGTGGAGCAGTTGAGCCTGCTGCTCGTGGAGCACGCCGTCGCGGTCGTGTTCGTGGCCACCTTCTGCGCGCGCGTCGGGCTCCCCGTGCCGGCATCGCCGCTGCTCGTGGTGGCGGGCGCACTGGCGGCGATCGCCCAGCCGTTGCTGCTGGTGGCGATGGTGGCCGCGTCGTGGATCGCGAACCTGCTCGGCGACGCCGTCTGGTTCTATGCGGGGCGGCTCTACGGCTACCGGTTCATGCGTCTCCTCTGCAAGATCTCCATGTCGCCGGATTCCTGCGTGCGCCGCAGCGAGACGCTGATCGGTCGATGGGGCGGGATGTCGCTGGTGCTGGCGAAGTTCGTGCCGGGCGTGTCGGTGATCGCGCCGCCGATGGCGGGTGCGCTGGGCATGTCGTCGTGGCGTTTCGTGGCGTTCGACACGGCCGCGGCCCTGCTGTGGACCGGTGTTTTCCTCGGGCTCGGCTGGATCTTCCGCGACGAGATCCAGGCGGTGCTCGATGCCATGTCGCAGGCCGGTGGCATCGCGATCGTGGCGCTTGTCGTCGTGCTCGCCGCGATGCTCGCGGTGCGTTACTGGCGGCGTCGAACCTTCCTGCGCCTGACCGGCATGCCGCGCGTGACGGTCGGCGAACTGATGACGATGATGGATGGCGAGCCGCCGCCGATCGTCATCGACGTGCGCGGCGAGGCGGGCGTGCAGGTCGATCCGCGGCGCATTCCCGGCGCGCTGCCGATCGCGCTCAAGGACATCCAGCAGCGGCGCGTCGCACTGCCGTTCGACGGCGCCGGCCGCGAGGTCGTGCTCTATTGCAGTTGCCCGAACGAGGTGTCGGCCGCGCTGGGCGCGCAGGCGCTGGCATCGCGCGGCATCAAGCGCGCGCGGCCGCTCGCGGGCGGACTCGAGGCCTGGGTCGAGGCCGGGCATCCGACCCACACGGCCTGAATCACCGGCGCGGCACAGGCGCATCGCGCGGCGCCGAACCGAGCGGCGGCGCGATCTCCTCGAGCGGCTTGCGCTCCGCATCCACCGCCCAGCGCCACGCGATCGATCCGGCCACGATGACCAGCACCGCGCCGATCGCATAGCCGATCGCCACCGCGCCGCGGTCGCCGGTCTCGATCAGCGCCCCGAACAGAGCAGGCGCCGCGAACCCGCCGGCGCCGGTGCCCACCGCATAGAAGATCGAGATCGCGATCGCGCGCATCTCCAGCGGGAAGACCTCGCTCACGGTGAGATAGGCCGAACTCGCCGCCGCCGACGCCAGGAAGAACACGGCCGACCAGCACAGGGCCTGGCTGCGCGCATCGAGGAGGCCCTGCATGAAGGCCCAACCCGTCAGCCCGAGCCCGATGCCCGAGCACACGTAGGTCAGAGCGATCATCCGCCGCCGCCCGACGTGGTCGAACAGCGGTCCGAGAATGAGCGGCCCGAGCACATTGCCGAGCGCGAACGGAAAGATGTAAAGCGCCACCCGGCCTTCGGGCACGGCGTGGAACCGCGTGAGCACCAGCGCATAGGTGAAGAAGATCGCGTTGTAGAAGAAGGCCTGCGAGATCATCAACGCCAGCGCGACCATGCTGCGCTTCGGATAGCGCCGCAGCAGCACGTGAACCACTTCGCGCCAGCCGGGCTCTGCGCGGCCGCCGAAGGCCACATGGCCGACGGCTGCCGGCAGCGGGCCGTGCTGCGCCGTCACCTGTTCCTCGATGCGGCGCACGATGCCTTCGGCTTCCTCCGCGCGGCCGTGCGCGATGAGCCAGCGCGGGCTTTCCGGCACATCGCGCCGCACCAGCAGGATCGCCAGCGCGAGCACCGCGCCCAGCGCGAAGCCCACGCGCCAGCCGGTCACCGGCCCCAGCACGCGCGGATCGAGCAGCCACAGGCTCACCCCCGCGCCGAGCGCCGCGCCCACCCAGAAGCTGCCGTTGATCGCGAGGTTGACCCGCCCGCGCACGCGCGCCGGGATCAGCTCGTCGATCGCGGAGTTGATCGCCGCGTACTCGCCGCCGATGCCCAGCCCGGTCGCGAAGCGGCAGCAGGCGAAGAACGCGAACCCGGTCGACAGCGCGGTCGCGAGCGTCGCGGCCGCGTACACCGCGAGCGTCAGCAGGAAGAGCCGCTTGCGGCCCAGCCGGTCCGCCAGCCGGCCGAAGACCAGTGCGCCGATCACAGCCCCGCCGATATAGAGCGACCCCGACCAGCCGATCTGCGTCGCGCTCAGGGCCAGCGTGTCGGGCCGCTCCAGCACGCCGCCGAGCGAGCCGACCAGCGTGACCTCCAGCCCGTCGAGCACCCAGGCCACGCCCAGCGCGATGACCACGCGCCAATGCCAGCGCGACCAGGGCAGGCGGTCGAGACGGGCCGGGATGTCGCTTCGTTCGATGCGCATGTCGGCTCCGTCCGTTGCCCGGCTACATCGCCCAGATGCGCGGTGGCTGGCCCGGGAGCTTCCAGAGTTCGCCGCGCCACGCTCGCCAGACCTGTCGCAGCAACTGCATCGCCGGCTCGACCAACGGCGCGAGCGCGCGCAGCACGATGACCTCGGCGTGGGGGCTGGTGACGCCGGCGCTTTCCTGGAGCGAATGGCGCTCGATGAGCGAGCGCGCCGCGTCGAGCGCGGCCTCGCGCCGCTCGCGCGCGATCGGCGAGCCCGCGATAAAGAAGATCGACGCGATGCAGCGATGCCCTGCGAAGCCGAGCGGACTCTGCAGCAGCCGCAGGTCGCTCGCGTCGATGCGTCCGCGTTCCAGCCAGACGCCCGGCGCCTCGATGTGCTGCTGCAGCGTGCCCTGCTCGAAGGGCTTGCCTGCATTGGGCAGGCCGAGCGCCGTCACGTCCCAGCCGATGAGTTCGGCGCCCGGCGCCACGCGCAGGGTGAGCCCGTTCTCGGCGCGGCAGCCGCTGTAGCAGATGGCTTCGAGCGGCAGCCATTCGAGGCGCGCGCCGGGCTCGAGCGTGAGCTCGGTGCGCTGCTGCGCGAGTTCGCCCTCGGAGCGGTAGAAGCGGCTCGCGCCCGGTGTCGTGATCAGCCCATGGCTTCCCGACGCGGCGCGCACGCGGATGTCCAGCGTGTCGCCGCCCACCAGCCCGCCCGGCGGGTGGACCAGCACGTTGTGGCATATCGCGTCGCCCTCGGGATACAGGCTCTGGAGAATGCGCAACGGCCCGTCGTGGCGGAATCGCGCAATGCTGCGTTGTTGTTCGGGACGGTAGTCGAGGTCGAGTTGCGCGTGCCAGGGCATGCGTCGAGTGTAGGGAATTCGCCTCGCTCAGCCGTGGAGCAGGCGGCGCAGCCGATTGCGTTCGGGTGTTTCGTCGCGCGCGGGCACGCCGAGCTTCTGCGCCATCAGAGAGCGGCTCGTGCCCGCGCGCAGGTCGACTTCGCGGGCCACTTGCCCGGCCTCGTAGACGAAAGCGACATCCGCAAGGTCGAGCACGTCGTCGATATCGTGCGTGATCATCAGCACCGGAATGCCCCATTCGCGCTGCATCGCCGCGAGGTCCTGCCGCACGGCGCTGCGCAGCATCGGATTGAGCGCCGCGAAGGGCTCGTCCAGCAGCAGCACCTGCGGACGGCAGGCGAGCGCGCGGGCGAGCGCCACGCGCTGCTGCTGTCCGCCCGACAGGGTGCGCGGCCGGCTGTCGGCCATGGCGGTGAGATCGAAGCTGCGCAGCAGGGCGTCGACCTGCGCAGCATCTTCCGGCGAAAGGCGTCGCTTGCGCCAGGAGGTGAGTCCGAAGGCGACGTTCTCGCGCACCGAGAGATGCGGAAACAGCGCGTAGTTCTGGAACAGGTAGCCGATGCGACGCTCGGCCGCGGGCACGTCGATGCCTTTCGCCGAGTCGAACAGCGTCCGGCCGTCGAGCCGCACGTGCCCGCGCGAGGGATGCAGCAGCCCGGCGATGGCCTGGAAGGTCAGCGATTTGCCGGCGCCGGAGGGCCCATAGAGCGCGGCGAAGGGAACGTTCGTGGCGAAGCGGGCCGCGAGATCGAAGCGGCGCGTGCCGTCGGCGACAGTCAGTTGCAGGTCGACGTCGATCACGGCTTGCCGAAGCCGAAGCGCATCAGCACCGCCTGCGCCTGCTCCGTCGAAAGGAACGCGATGAAATCCTTCGCCAACGCCTTCTCCTTGCTCTCGGCCGTGACGGCGATCGGATAGGACACGGGCGTGTGGCCGGTCGCCGTGAGCACCACGCGCACCTTGTCGCCCATGACGGCGGCATCGGTACGGTACACGAAGCCGGCTTCCGCTTCACCCCGGCTCACGTAGTCGAGCACTTGGCGAACGCTGTCGGCCTGCACGAAGCGGGGCTCGAGCGGGCCCCAGAGCTTCGCGGCCTCCAGCGCCTCGCGCGTATAGCGGCCCACGGGCACGGTCGCGGTCTTGCCCACTGCGATCTTCTTCACGCCGGGGCCGGTGAGATCCTGCAGCGTCTTGATGCCGGCGCCGCCCTGGGCGGGTTCGATGAGCACGAGGCTGTTGGTCGCGAAGTCCTTGCGTGTCGCGGTGTCGATCAGCTTCTGGTTCACCGCGCGGTCCATGGTTTCCTGGTCGGCGCTGGCGAAGACGTCCACCGGTGCGCCCTGGCTGATCTGCTGCAGCAGCACGCCCGAGGCGGCGAAGTTGAAGCGCACGGTCGCGCCCGGCTTGCTCGCCTCGAACCGGGTGCCGATCTCCTTGAAGGCATCCGTCAGGCTCGCCGCGGCCGACACCGTGAGCTGCTGCGCCATCGCGCCGACCGGCAGGGCGAGGGCGAGAACGACGCAGGCAAGGCGGGAGGCGAGGCAGGACGGGCGCATTGAAGAGGCTCCTGGACGTCAGCGGAGTGAGAAGAACCGGTTCGACAGAACCAGCACGGTGATCGAGAGCAGCGACGTGACGACCACCAGCACCAGCGCAAGATCGTCGTTGCCGGCCTGCGCGGCGTCATAGATGGCCATGGACAGGGTCTGCGTCTGCCTGGGGATCGAGCCCGCGACCATCAGCGACGCGCCGAATTCACCCATGGCGCGTGCGAAGGCCAGCAGCGTGCCCGCGAGGATGCCCGGCCACGCGAGCGGCAGCGTCACGCGCAGGAAGACGGACAGTGGCGACTGGCGCAGCGTGCTCGCCGCGGCTTCGAGCGAGCGGTCCACATGCTCGAAGGCGGCGCTGGCGGACTTGAGCACGAGCGGCAGCGCCACTACCGCCGAGGCCACCACCGCGCCGTGCCAGCTGAAGATGATGGTGTAGTCGAAATGCTCGCGCAGCCACGCGCCGAGCGGGCTGCGCCGGCCGGCTGCGACGAGGATCGCATAGCCGATCACCGTGGGCGGCAGCACCAGCGGCAGCATGAAAAGCGATTCGAGCACCGGGGAGCCCGGAAACGGCCGGCGCGCGAAGAGCCAGCCCAGCATGACGCCGGCCGCCAGTGCGAGCAGCGTCGCAAAGGTCGCGACCTTGACCGAGAGCACCAGCGGTGACCAGTCCATCGAGGAAAGGAAGGCGAGCGTCATGCACTTGAGGGAATGACGGTATTGTTACACATGAAAAAGTCGGCGTCTCGCATTGCCAACTTCCAGGCCTCGCAGAAGGGAGAAAGTGAGTGCGCCGCTTGCACAGCTACAATCTTCATATACACGAAGATACAGCGGCGAAACGGCATCGCCGCATTGATGGATCAGGCCCTGCGGTCGGCGGATTGCTCGGGCATGTCGTGGGTCATGGTGCAAGCAGCCGCGTCAGCGCGGTGATGTCCGCCGCCGCCGCGACGCGTGCGGTGCTCTCGATGGCGCGGTAGTGGCGCACGATCTGCTCGCCGACCGGTGTCAGCGCACTGCCGCCGCCGTGCGTGCCGCCGGCGGCGGTGCTGACCGCCGGTGCGCTGAGCGCGCGGTTCATCTCGTCGATCAGCATCCACGCGCGGCGGTACGACATGCCGAGCTGCCGGCCGGCGGCGGAGATCGAGCCGGTCTCCGCGATGGCTTCGAGCAGCGCGATCTTTCCGGGACCGATGGCAATGCTCTCGTCGCGGTAGATGCGCAGGCGGAACTGCACTTTGGATTTCATGGCGCGGAGATTAAACGATCCGGCGGCCGGGCTCCGTGACGTGCGATAGCGTGATGTCGGAGCGAATACATCGGGCGAACCCCCGCGCCGAGCACTCAGGTCTTCCAGGCACCGACATGCGCCGCGGCGGCTTCGTCGACCAGTGCGGGGCCGATGCACTCGATCGGATGCGGCGATGCGCGAAACACATCGCGGCATGACAGCTCCGCGTCGCGCTGGTCGCCGCGTTCGCCGCGGAACACCCGCAGCCGCTCGGCGTCGATGCCGAACACCACGCGGCCGATGTTGGCCCAGAAGATCGCGCCCGCGCACATCACGCAGGGCTCGCCGGACGAATAGATCGTCGCGCCGGCGAGCTCCTCGCGCGCGAGCTTTCGCTCGGCGAGCATGCGCACCGCATTGGTCTCGGCATGGCCCGTGACATCGCCCGTCTCGGCCGTGTTGCAGTAGGCCTCCGCCAGCACCTCGCCGGCTGCGGACACGATCACCGCGCCGAAGGGGCGATTGCCTCGTCGCCGGGCGGCATGCGACCAGACGATGGCCTTGCGCAAATAGCGTCCGTCGCGTTCGTCGAGGTGGGTTTCGGCCGGAAAGAAGTCGAAAGGGAGGGCTGTCATGCCTTGATGCTACGTTCTGCGCGGGGCGGCAGCATCGAGCTGTTGAAAACGGCATCGGCCGAGGGTCTGACTTTCAGGGCGAACACATCGGCGACTTCGTCCACCTGCTGCTCCAGCGTGAGCTTGCGGATGTCGCCGAGGCCGTGCGCGCGGGTGTCCTCCGCGCCGACGTACTGGGCCGTGATCGCCCATCGGTCGAGTTCCACCTTCGCATCGAGGATCGGCTCGCGCTGCCGCATCGCGGCAATGCTGGGCGCCGGGTTCGCGAAGGTCTCCACGATCGCCCGGTTGGTCGCGCGCAGGAAGGCGGCCACCGCCTTCGGGTTCTGCGCGATCAGGTTGCTGCTCGCGAGGATCGCGTTGCCGTAGAGGTTCACGCCGGCGTCCGAATACTTGAGGACCGACAGTTCATCGATCTTCATGCGTGCGAAGAGCGACACCGCCGAGTCGTGGAAGTAGGTCGCGGCATCGACGTCGCCGCGCACCATCACGTTGTCGCGTGCGCTGAAGTCGGTGGTCTGCCACTGGAAGGCATCGCTCTTCATGCCCTTCTTGCGCGCCACCATCGGCCAAGCGCGGCGGGTGGATTCGACCGCGGCCGCGGCGACCTTCTTGCCCTGCAGGCTCCGGAAGTCGCCGGTGATGCCGCGGTCCTTGCGGCCGATGATCACGAATGGTGCGCGGTTGTAGTACTGGTAGACCGCCTGCACCACCGGGGTGCCGGGGTTCTGCGCATTGAACTCGACGAGCGAGCTGATGTCGCCGAGGCCGAGCTGATAGACGCCGCTCGCGATGCGCGTGATCGAGGCCACCGAGCCGGCGCCGGTGTCGATCGTCACGTCGAGGCCTTCGTCCTTGTAGTAGCCCTTGCTCTCCGCAAGGAAGAAGGGCGCGGTCTGCCCGTTGATGCGGAAGTCGAGCGTGAACTTGAGCGGCGTGAGCTTCGTGCCCTGGGCGAAGACGCTGGGTGCGCCGAATGCGGCGGCACCGGCCGCGACGGATGCGATGAAGGAACGGCGTTGCATGAGGAAATCTCCGGAAAGTTCGTGGGTCCTGGGCGCCCGCCGCGCACATGGTCACGGCGAGGCGCCTCAAGAGCAATTTCCGGGCGGCGCACAGTGGCGTGCGTGCGCTGCTGAACGCTTCTACTCTTCAGCTGCGTGATGCAGAAGGCATGCCAGCGCCATCGGGCGCGCTACTTGCATGACTCTCTGCACAGAGTAGAAGCGTTCAGCCCCGGCCCGGTCCGCGGCGGGAAATTGCTCTTTCATGGTCGTCCCCACGCACACCCGAAGGAGTCTTTCTCATGCTCGTCACGCAGCAACCCGTCTTCCGCAAGTTCTGGCATGCCGTCATGCCGCTGGCCGATCTGCAGCAGGGGCCCAAGCCCTTCACGCTGCTCGGCGAGAACATCGTCCTGTTCCTCGATGCCGACGGCGAGCCGGCCGCGCTGCGCGATCGCTGCTGCCATCGCACCGCAAGGCTCTCGAAGGGCTGGTGCGTGGATGCCGAGGGCAAGGCCTGCGGCCAGGGCGCGATCCAGTGCGGCTACCACGGCTGGACCTATGACCGCGGCGGCCAGGTGATCCGCATCCCGCAGTACGAACCGGACCGCAAGATTTCGCCGGAATACAGGACCACGGCCTACCACTGCACCGCGCGCTACGGCTATGCGTGGGTGGCGCTGGAAGATCCGACCGCGGACATCCCGGCCGTTCCCGAGTACGACGATCCGGCGTTTCGCACCATTCACCAGTTCTATGAAACGTGGCAGACCAGCCCGATGCGCGCGCTGGAGAATTCGTTCGACAACTCGCACTTCAGCTTCGTGCATCGCGCGACCTTCGGCGTGGCCGCGAGTCCCAAGCCGAGCAAGTACGAGCTGATCGAGAACGAGTCGGGCTTCCATGCCGAGACCGTCATCGAGGCGGTGAACCCCGCCAAGTTCCATGCGATCAGCGGCGTCAAGGATCCGATCACCACGCGCCACATGCGCAATGCCTACTTCCTGCCGTTCTCGCGCCGCCTCGACATCGAATACCCCTCGGGCATCCGCCACATCATCATCAACTGCTTCACGCCGATCGACGATGGCCGCATCCAGTTGTGCCAATGGCTCTTCCGCAACGACGCCGAGGCCGATTGCGCGGCGCAGATGCTGATCGACTTCGACGAGGAGATCACGCGCGAAGACAAGGACATCCTCGAATCGACCGACCCCGATGCGCTGGTCGACACGCGCCGGCGCGGCGTGGAGTACTCGATGGAGTCGGACCGGCCCGGCATGCTGATCCGCAAGCATCTGATGCAACTGCTCGCGAAGCACGGCGAGAGTGAAGTGCACCGCTGACCCCCAGCCTCGCCCACTTCGTGTGGCTCGGGCACCCCCTTTCAGGGGGCAACCCCGGCGGCCCGGCAAAGCCGGTTCCGCGGGGTTCCTGAATTGGACCGGGGCCGCTGCTGGTGCGGCGCTAGTATCGTGGGCCATCCTCAGGAGATAGCATGAGCATCACGGTTCGCCGCGACGACGTCAGCGGTACGCGGCATACGGTCCGCATTCGCGCCCACGAGATTCCGGTCGACGCGGCCGTGGCGGCCGGCGGCAACGACGCCGGGCCGCAGCCGCATGACCTCTACGACGCTTCGCTCGGCGCGTGCAAGGCGCTCACCGTCCTGGTCTATGCCCGGCGCAAGGGCATCCCGGTGGAAGAGATCGAAGTCGTGGTCGACCGCGACGACAGCGAGGAGCGCAAGGGCACCTACCGGCTCGGCACCTGGTTGCGCCTGACCGGCAACCTCAGCGAAGAACAGCGTGAAGAGCTGTTGCGCGTGGCGGGCAAGTGCCCGCTGCACAAGCTGATGACCGAGGTGAAGACCGAGATCGAGACGAAGCTGGTTTGAGGCGGTGATCCGCGGTCGCGCGGCGGCTCAGCGATAGAGAGATACCGTTGTTTCAAATGGCGTTCAGCCTCCGCTCAGCGCGGCGGCTTACGGTTTCGTCATGCTGGCTCGACGCCTCCGCCAACTCTTCGGTGCCTTGGTGCTCGGGATCGTCGTGCTCGGCGCCCATGCGGGCGGCGGCCCGCTTGGCATCGACAGCGTGCTGAAGTACGACCAGAGCGGGATCTGGTCGCGCAGCCACCAGGAGGCCCTGATGTACGGCGTCGTCGTCTTCGAGGTGGCGGGCGCCGTGTGGCTCGGCAACGACGACGAGTTCGGACATACGCTGTGGCAGACGATCGACGCATCGGTCGCATCCGCGGTGGCTGCGCAGGTGCTCAAGGAGACGACGGGCCGGTCCCGGCCGATCAGCGGCGAGGGTCCCGATGCCTGGTTCAAGGGGCGCGGACACAACAGCTTCCCGAGCGGCGAGGTGGCGCTGCAGGCCAGCTTCGTGACACCCATCATTGTCAATTACGCCGACCGCAATCCATGGGTCTGGGCGCTGGAGCTTCTGCCGATTTACGACGGCATGGCCCGCATGAAAGCACAGGCGCACTGGCAGACCGACGTGCTCGCCGGCTGGGCGCTCGGCACTGCCACTGGCTACTTCGCCACCCAGTACGAGACGCCCTTCTTCGTCGGGATTCTTCCGCACGGACTGACCGTCGGCTACTCCACGAAGTTCTAGCCGACCACCACCTCGCTGATCTGCATGACGGGCTTGATATCGGTGTAGTTCGCGACGTCGCCGAGGATTTCCTTGGCGTGCGGTCCGAACGCGGCCTGGAAGGCCTCGACCGAGTCGCAGAAGACATGGCACATGCCGACATACACCGGTGGCGCACCCGGTGCGCCGCCGCCCAGGCCCTTGTCGATGGTGTAGGACTTGCACGCATCCCCCATCAGCCGCTTGAGCAGGGGCATGTGCGAATCGCGGTAATAGTCGTGGTCGAAGCGGGACCCGGGCGTGTGCGGGTACATCACGCTGACTTTGATCATGTTGCGTCTCCTGTTGGCAAGCGCACGAGCATAGGAGAAGGCGCCGCCGCGGACAAGGCGCGGCGGACTCAGCGGCCGCGCGCTTCCCAGAAGCCGCGGTGCGTCGCGATCATTTCTTCGGCGACTTCCGCGACCGGGCCGACGACCTCGATGTTCTTCTGGCCGCGTGCGAACACCTCGCGGCAGGGCAACGAGAGCGTCGGGTTCTCGGGATGGTCGCCGGTGAGCGCAAGCAGCGCGGCCTCCTCGGCGCCGTAGACCACGCGCCCGATGTTGGCCCAGTAGATCGTGCCCGCGCACATCGCGCAGGGCTCGAAGGTGGTGACCAGCGTGCACTGCGCGAGGTAGTCGGCCGGGTAGTTCAGCGACGCGGTGCGCGCGAGCGTGGCCTCGGCGTGATGCACCGTGTCGATGTTGCCCTGCTCGGCCAGCACGGTGTCGCCGTCCGGCGCGACCAGCACCGCGCCGAAGGGATGGCGGCCCATCGCCATCGCGCGCCGCGCGACTTCGTTGGCGCGGCGCAGCGCCTTCAGCTTCTGCTCGTCATTCACCTTGCGAGCCCCGGTGCGCCCACGCGGTGGTGTGCTTCTCGACTGCGCTGAAGAGCTCGTACATCAGCATCGCCATGGCGCCGACCACCATGAGGCCCGCGAAGGCGAGGCCCATCTGCATCGACGAGCCCGCGGAGATCAGCAGGTAGCCGATGCCCTCGTTGGCTGCGGTCATCTCCGACACCGTGGTGCCGACGAAGGCCAGCGTGATCGCGACTTTGAGCGAGCCGTAGAAGTACGGCAGCGAACGCGGCAGGCCGATCTTCACCAGCACGTCCCAGCGCTTGGCGCCGAGCACGCGCAGCACGTCTTCGAGCTCGGGTTCGAGCGTTGCGAGGCCGGTCGCGATGTTGACCATGATCGGGAAGAAGCTGATGAGGAAGGCCGTGAGGATCGCCGGCCCGATGCCGATGCCGAACCAGACCACGAGGATAGGCACGAAGGCCGCCTTGGGCAATGCGTTGAAGGCGGTCATCAGCGGATACACCGCCGCGTAGGCCACGCGGGAGCTGCCGATCACGAAGCCCAGCAGCACGCCCACCACGATCGCGATGCCGAAGCCCGCCATCGTGACCCAGAAGGTGCGCCAGGCATGGCCGGCGATGACGTCCTTGAATTCCCAGAACTGCGTCCAGATGCGCCACGGGCTCGGAAAGATGAACTCCGACACGCCGAAGGCCGAGCAGAGGATCTGCCACAGCACGATGACGGCGACCAGCAGCAGCCACGGTGACCAGCGTTCGATTTGCTTCTTGTTCTTCATGTGACTACTGAGGAATCGCGGTGGCTGTCGGGCTGGCGCTGCGGATCGCCCCGATGTGGCTGCGCAGTTCGAGCACGATGTCGGTGAACTCCTTGGTGTAGGTCAGTTCGAGTTCGCGCGGGCGCGGAAGGTCGATCTCGCGCTTGACGACGAAGCGGCCGGGGCTCTTGCTCATCACGTACACCGTGTCGGCCAGGAACACCGATTCGCGCAGGTCGTGCGTGACCAGGATCACGTTGAATTGCTGCTCGGTCCACAGGTCGCGCAGGATGCACCAGAGCTCCTCGCGCGTGAAGGCATCGAGCGCGCCGAAGGGTTCGTCGAGCAGCAGCATCTTCGGCTCGTGGATGAGCGCGCGGCAGATGCTCGCGCGCTGCTGCATGCCGCCGGAGAGCTGCCACGGGAACTTGTCCTCGTAGCCGCCGAGGCCGACCTTCTGCAACAGGCGGCGTGCGCGTTCGACGTATTCCTTGCGCTTCGCCTTGAAGGTGGAGCGGTAGGGCTCGACGATCTCCAGCGGCAGCAGCACGTTGTCGACGGTGGTGCGCCACGGCAGCAGCGACGGCGCCTGGAAGGCCATGCCCGAGATCTTCAGCGGTCCGGTGACCGGAGCGCCGTCGATGCGGATCTTGCCCATCGACGGCATCTTGAGGCCCGTCGTGAGCTTCATGAAGGTCGACTTGCCGCAGCCCGAAGGCCCGACGATCGCGATGAACTCGCCGCGCTTCACCTGGAGGTCGATGGCCTCGACCGCGAAGTGATTCGCTCGCAGCAATTCTTCGTTGTAGGCGAGCCAGACGTCCTGGAAATCGACGAAGGGCGTGTTGTCCGGCTCCTGCATTACTTGCGAAGGATGTTCAGTTCGGCCGTGGTCGGGAGCATCGAGCCGTTCCACACCGCATCCGGGTTCACGCGCGTCTTCGTGCCGAAGGCGTCGGACACCTGCGAGGCCATCAGCGAGAGACGGCCGGCGTTGACCTGGCCGAAGCCCTCGGCACGCGCGTCGGGCGTGTTGACCACGGTGTCGATCGCGAGCTTCAGGCGGCGGGTTTCGAGCTCGCTGTTGACGATGCCGTCGCGCGCCTTGATCGATTCGATGGCGACCGCCGGATTGGCGATGACTTCCTTCGCACCCTTGGTGAAAGCCTGCAGGAAGGCCTTCACCGCCGCCGGGTTTTCCTTGATCAGCTTGGGCGAGGCGATGATCGCGTTGCCGTAGAGCTTCACGCCATAGTCGGGGTAGGGGAGGATGACCACGTCGGCGGTCTTCGCGCCGCGCGCTTCGAGGTTGAGCAGCGACGTGAAGGTGAAGCCCGTGATCGCGTCGATGTCGCCGCGCATCAGCATGGTTTCGCGCAAGGTCGGGTCCATCGCGGTCCAGGTCACTGCGCCGATGTTGTTGGCCTTGGCGAAGATCGGGAACGAGCGGCGTCCGGCGTCGAACACCGGGGCGCCCAGCTTCTTGCCGGTGAGGTCGGTGGGCTTGGTGATGCCGCTCTTCTTGAGCGTCATGACCGACGCCGGCGTGTTGTTGTAGACCATCATCACCGCGACCGGCTTGTTCGGGCTGTCGGGGTTGTTGGCGTGGAATTCCATCAGCGCAGCGAGGTCGGCGAAGCCCATGTCGTACGCACCCGAGGCCACGCGCGTGACCGCGCCGCCCGAGCCGTTGCCCGCGTCCACCGTCACGTCGAGGCCGGCCGCCTTGAAGTAGCCCTTGGCGGCGGGGTGGGTGAAGAAGGCGCCGGGTCCTTCGAAGCGCCAGTCGAGCTGGAACTTGATCGGCGTGGTCTGCGCGTAGGCGGTGCCGAGGCCGAAGCTGAGGGCCGATGCGGCGAGGAAGGACTGGATCAGTTGGCGCTTGTTCATTCGGGTTCCGTTCAGTGATGTAACGAATTCAAGCAAAAACGGTGCCCGCACGCACTTGGTGCGAACCCTTCCGATGTGCCATTCGGGTGCATGGCGTCAATGAAAAACGCCCCGCCGCGTGCATCGCGGCGGGGCGTCTGTTCTGGTGCGCGACTGATGCGCGAATCAGCGGGCCGAGTTCGCGTTGGCCACCGCGAGCGCGGTCATGTTGACCACGCGCCGCACGGTCGCGGAGGGCGTCAGGATGTGCGCCTGGCCTTCCGCGCCCATCAGGATCGGGCCGACCGTCACGCCGTTGCTGCCGGTCATCTTCAGCACGTTGAAGAGGATGTTGGCCGCATCGAGGTTCGGGCAGATCAGCAGGTTGGCTTCGCCGGTCAGCGTCGAATCGGGCAGGGCCTTGCGGCGCACTTCCTCGGACAGCGCGGCGTCGCCGTGCATTTCGCCGTCGCATTCGATGTCGGGCGCCATCTTCGCGAAGAGCTCGCGGGCCTGCCGCATCTTGCGGGCCGATCCGCGCTCCGACGTACCGAAGTTCGAGTGCGACAGGAAGGCGACCTTGGGCGGCAGGCCGAAGCGGCGCACTTCCTCGGCGGCCATGACTGCGATCTTCGCGAGCGTTTCGGCGCTCGGGTCTTCATGCACGTTGGTGTCGGCGATGAAGAGGGTGTACTTCTCGAGCGTGAGCGCGTTGAGCGTCGCGAAGCCCGGCGCGTCCGGCTTCTGGCCGATGATGTTCTGCAGGATGCGCAGGTGGCTGTCGAAGCGGCCGACCAGCCCGCAGAGCATCGCGTCCGCGTCGCCCAGGTGGACCATCAGCGACGCGATCGTCGTGTTGGAACGGCGCACCATGGCCTTCGAAGCCTCGGGCGTGATGCCGCGGCGCCCCATGACCTTGTGGTACGCCTCCCAATAGGTGCGGAAGCGCGGATCGTCTTCGGGGTCCACGCATTCGACGTCGGTGCCGACGCGGATGTGCAGGCCGGCCTTCTTGATGCGGGCCTCGATGACGGCGGGGCGGCCGACGAGGATCGGCCTGGCGAGGCCTTCGTCCACCGCGAGCTGGGCGGCGCGCAGCACGCGGTCGTCTTCGCCTTCCGCGTAGGCGACGCGCTTGCGGGTCGCGCACTTGGCGGCGGTGAAGACCGGGCGCATGAACATGCCCGTCTGGTAGACGAAGCGGGTGAGGTGCTGGCGGTACGCCTCGAGGTCCTCGATCGGCCGGGTGGCGACGCCGGAATCCTGCGCCGCCTTGGCGACCGCCGGGGCGATGCGCAGGATGAGCCGCGAATCGAAGGGCTTGGGAATGATGTAGTCGGGGCCGAAGGCGAGTTCCTGGCCGGCGTAGGCGGTGGCGACTTCCTCGCTGATGTCGGCCTTGGTGAGGTCGGCGATCTCGCGCACGCAGGCGAGCTTCATTTCTTCCGTGATCTTGGTCGCTCCGCAGTCGAGCGCGCCGCGGAAGATGTACGGGAAGCACAGGACGTTGTTGACTTGGTTCGGGTAGTCGGAGCGCCCGGTGGCGACGATGCAGTCCGGGCGCACGGCCTTGGCCAGTTCGGGGCGGATCTCGGGCTCGGGGTTGGCGAGCGCGAGGATGATCGGCTGGCTGGCCATGCTCTTGACCATGTCCTGCGTGACCACGCCCGGCGCCGAGCAGCCGAGGAAGACGTCGGCATCCTTCATGACGTCGGCGAGGGTGCGGGCGCCGGTGTCCTTCTGTGCGTAGCGGGTCTTGGAGTCGTCGAAGCCGCCGGGGCGGCCGATATAGATCAGGCCCTTGGAGTCGACCGCGTAGATGTTCGATGCCTTGGCACCGAGGCCGACCATGACGTCGAGGCAGGCGATGGCCGCCGCGCCCGCGCCGGAGACGGCGATCTTGACGTCTTCGATCTTTTTGCCGACGAGTTCGAGGCCGTTCAAGAGCGCTGAGGCCGAGATGATGGCGGTGCCGTGCTGGTCGTCATGGAAGACGGGGATGTTCATGCGCTCGCGCAGCTTCTTCTCGATGTAGAAGCATTCGGGCGCCTTGATGTCTTCGAGGTTGATGCCGCCGAGGGTGGGCTCGAGCGAGGCAATGATGTCGACGAGCTTGTCGGGGTCGGTTTCGGCCAGCTCGATGTCGAAGACGTCGATGCCGGCGAACTTCTTGAAGAGGCAGCCTTTGCCTTCCATCACCGGTTTGCTGGCGAGCGGGCCGATGTTGCCGAGGCCGAGAACGGCGGTGCCGTTGGTGACGACGCCGACGAGGTTGCCGCGCGAGGTGTATTCGGCGGCGAGGGCGGGGTCGGCCTCGATGTCGAGGCAGGGGTAGGCGACGCCCGGCGAGTAGGCGAGCGAGAGGTCGCGCTGGTTCAGAAGGGGTTTGGTGGGCGAGATCGAGATCTTGCCTTTGACCGGTGAGCGGTGGTATTCGCGAGCCGCGTCACGCAGTGCCTGTTCGGCGGGGGAAAGTTCTTTGTTGGCCATCAGTGTCTCCTTGCTTCCTGGCTCAGGAGAGAGGCTAACGCAAAGTCGGGGCTTGAACGAGGGCGAAGCGCTTTGATTGCCGCTGGAATCGATGCGGGATGTTCATGGATGAGACTGGCGGGGTGCATGGGGTGCTTTTTGTTTTTTCTGTGGGACGTCCGCCCGGTTTGCGGTGCGGCGCCGGGGGCTTCACTACGCCGGCCGCTTCGCGGCTGCCCTGCGGTGCTCGCCTCTCGCGGGGTCTCGCGCAAACTCGCTTCGCTGAGACAGCGCGAGCCCTGATCCGCGAAAGGCTGCGCTCCTCGGCGGCGTAGAGGCGCACCCGGCGCCGCACCGCCAACCGGGCTCCAGGGCCGATCAACGGGGGCGCTCGTCTTCGACTTCGAAATTACGCCTGGGCTACGGGGTGGTTGGCCATCGCCTCCAGCGCTCGAACCAAGGCAGAGTGGTCTTCCTGCCCGAATCCCAAGGCCGCGCAGGCATTCATGAGCTGGGCTGCGCTGGCGGTCTGCGGCAGCGCGACCCCCAGCGACCGCGCGCCCTGCAACGCAAGGTTCAGGTCCTTCTGATGCAGCGCGATGCGGAAGCCCGGTGCAAAAGTGCGCTTGATCATCCGCTCGCCATGCACCTCCAGGATGCGCGACGATGCAAAGCCGCCCATCAGCGCCTGCCGGACCTTGGCTGGATCGGCACCGGCCTTGGAGGCGAACACCAGCGCTTCGCCCACGGCCGCGATGTTGAGCGCCACGATGATCTGGTTCGCCACCTTGCAGACCTGCCCGTCGCCCGCGTTGCCGACCAGCGTGATGTTCTTGCCCATCTTCTCCAACAGCGGCCGCACGCGCCCGAAGGTGCCTTCGTCGCCGCCGCACATGATGGTGAGGCTCGCTGCCTTCGCACCCACTTCGCCACCGGAGACCGGCGCGTCGACGTAGCCGCAGCCGAGGTCGAGGATGCGCCGGGCGAATTCCTTCGTCGCGATCGGGTCGATCGAGCTGCAGTCGACCACCACCTTGCCCTGGGTCAGGCCGGCGGCGACTCCGCCTTCGCCGAACAGCACCTTCTCCACGTCGGGCGTGTCCGGCACCATGAGGAAGATCACGTCGGCCTGCCGGGCGACGTCGGTGGCGGTGGCGCAGACCATCGCCTTCGAAGCGAAGGGCTCCGGCACCGGGCCGCGCGTGTTCACGTAGAGCTGATGGCCGGCCTCCAGCAGATGCCCCGCCATCGGCGCACCCATGATGCCGAGGCCGATGAAACCGATCTTCTGTGCGTTCGTGTTCGACATATCGCGAGATTTCCTTTGACCTGTTCTGTCCTGATGTGTGACTTCGTTATTGCGTGAGTGCGCTGCGCCAGCCGAGGCCTTCGACGGTGGTGCCGCGCGGCTTGTATTCGCAGCCGATCCATCCGTCGTAGCCGATCGAATCGATGTGCTTGAACAGCCACGGGTAGTTGATCTCCCCCGTGCCCGGCTCGCCGCGCCCCGGGTTGTCCGCGAGCTGGATGTGGCCGATGCGGGTGATGTGTTTCGAGAGCGTGTTGCCGAGTTCGCCCTCCATGCGCTGCGCGTGGTAGATGTCGTACTGCACCAGCAGGTTCGTCGAGCCGACTTCGTCGAGGATCGACAGCGCCTGGTCCGTGCGGTTCAGGTAGAAGCCGGGGATGTCGAAGGTGTTGATCGGCTCGATCAGCAGCCGGATGCCGGCGTTCTGCAGTTCCTGCGCGGCGAAGCGCAGGTTGTCCACCACCACCTTGCGTGCATCGGCAGCGGTGACGCCTGCGGGCAGCTTGCCGAGCAGGCAATTGACCTTCGGGCAGTTCAATGCGGTCGCGTATTCGATCGCGCGTGTCACGCCTTCGCGGAATTCGCCCACGCGATCCGGATGGCAGCCGATGCCGCGCTCGCCGGCATCCCAGTCGCCGGCGGGCAGGTTGTGCAGCACCTGCACGAGGCCGTTGTCACGCAGTGCGGCGGCCAGCTCCTTCTTGTCGTAGGCATAGGGGAATAGGTATTCCACCGCCTTGAAGCCCGCCTTGGCGGCGGCCTCGAAACGCTGCATGAACGGCAGCTCGTTGAACAGCATCGTCAGATTCGCTGCAAATTTCGGCATGGGTGCCTTCCTTTCGATTCAAGAAACACCGCGGAACCGGCTTTGCCGGGCCGCGGGTGTTGCCCCCGGCAAGGGGGGTGGCGTAGCGACACGAAGTGCGCGAAGCCTGCGAGTCAGTCCAGCATCGCAGCGGCGATGGCGGTCGGTGCGTCCGCGACGCTTTCGGCCAGCGGCTCGAATTCGTTGATGGCGTCGATCTCGGTGCCCATCGCGATGTTGGTGACACGCTCCAGCATCACTTCGATCACCACCGGCACCTGGAACTGCGCCATGAGCTGCTCGGCTTGCTTGATCGCCGGGGTCATTTCTTCCTGCTTGGTGACACGGATCGCCTTGCAGCCGAGGCCTTCGACCACCTTGAGGTGGTCGACGCCGTAGCTGCGCTCGACGCCCGCGTCCTCGCCGGCATTGATGTTGTCGAAGCCGAGCTGCACGCAGTAGTCCATCTCGAAGCCGCGCTGCGCCTGGCGGATGAGGCCGAGGTAGGAGTTGTTGACCACGATGTGGATGTACGGCAGCTTGAACTGTGCGCCCACGGCCAGCTCTTCGATCATGAACTGGAAGTCGTAGTCACCCGAGAGCGCGACGATCTTGCGGCTGGGGTCCGCCGCACGCACGCCGAGGGCGGCCGGGATGGTCCAGCCCAGCGGACCGGCCTGTCCGCAGTTGATCCAGTGCCGCGGGTTGTAGACGTGCAGGAACTGCGCCGCCGCGATCTGCGACAGCCCGATGGTGCTCACGTAGCAGGTGTCGTGGCTGAAGTTGTTGTTCATGCACTGGTACACGCGCTGCGGCTTCATCGGCACGTCGGCGAAGTTGGTCTTGCGCAGCATCGTCTTCTTGCGCTCGCGGCATTCGCCGGCCCATTGGCCGCGATCCGGCAACCGGCCCTTGGCCTTCATCTCCTCGGCGACCTCGACGAAGAGCTTCAGCGCGGCCTTGGCGTCGGAGACGATGCCGAAGTCGGGCGTGAAGACGCGGCCGATCTGCGTGGGCTCGATGTCGACGTGCACGAAGGTGCGGCCCTTGGTGTAGACGTCCACCGAGCCGGTGTGCCGGTTGGCCCAGCGGTTGCCGATGCCGAGCACGAAGTCGCTCGCGAGCATCGTGGCGTTGCCGTAGCGGTGGCTGGTCTGCAGGCCGCACATGCCGGCCATGAGCGGATGGTCGTCGGGGATGGTGCCCCAGCCCATCAGGGTCGGGATCACCGGAACGCCCGTCGCTTCGGCGAAGCGCACGAGCAGGTCGCTGGCATCGGCATTGACGATGCCGCCGCCGGCCACGATCAGCGGGCGCTCGGCGGCATTGAGCATCGAAATCGCCTTCTCGATCTGGGCGCGGGTCGCCTCGGGCTTGTAGGCCGCGAGCGGCTGGTAGGTGTCGATGTCGAACTCGATCTGCGCCATCTGCACGTCGAAGGGCAGGTCGATGAGCACCGGGCCCGGGCGGCCCGAGCGCATCAGGTGGAAGGCCTGCTGGAAGACCTGCGGCACCTGCCCCGGCTCGCGCACCGTGACCGACCACTTGGTGACCGGCTTGGAGATCGACTCGATGTCGACCGCCTGGAAGTCTTCCTTGTAGAGCCGCGCACGGGGCGCCTGGCCGGTGATGCACAGGATCGGGATCGAATCGGCCCAGGCCGAATAGAGGCCGGTGATCATGTCAGTGCCAGCCGGCCCCGAGGTGCCGATGCACACGCCGATGTTGCCGGCGACGGCGCGGGTGTAGCCCTCGGCCATGTGCGAGGCGCCTTCGACGTGGCGCGCGAGGATGTGGGCGATGCTGCCCTGCTTGCGCAGCGCGGAATAGAGGGGGTTGATGGCGGCGCCGGGGACGCCGAAAGCCTGGGTCACGCCTTCTTTTTCCATCACGAGCACGGCGGCCTGGGCCGCGGTCATCTTTGCCATTTGAAGTCTCCTTGGGATGGGCTCCACTGTAGGAAGAGGGGGCACTCGGCAGAAGACGGCGGGGGGCCATAAAGCCTATTCCATGGCGGAATAAGTGGGGCTAGGATCCGGTTTATGGACCGACTGCTTGCAATGGAAATGTTCGTGCGCGTGGTGGAAACCGGCAGCTTCTCGAAGGCAGCCGGCGAGTTCAACACCACCCAGCCCACCGTGACCAAGCAGGTCGCGGCCACCGAGGCGCGGCTGAAGGCGCGGCTGCTCAACCGCAACACGCGCGGCGTGAGCCTCACGGAAGCGGGCGCGCTCTACTACGAGAAGTGCAAGTCCATCGTGCGCGAGGCGGAGGAGGCCGACAGCATCGTCAAGCTGCAGCAGTCGCAGGCGCAGGGGCTGCTGCGCATCGGCACCTCGACCGCGTTCGGGCGCCGCATCGTCGTGCCGCTGGCGCTGGAGTTCATGGCGCGGCATCCGCAGGTGCAGGTCGACCTCAGCTTCGAGGACCGCTACGTGGATCTGGTCGCGCAGGGCATCGACGTGGCGATCCGCATGGGCAAGCTCGCGGATTCATCGCTGGGCGCGCGCTACCTGGGCATGAATCCCTGGGTGATGGTCGCGGCACCGGACTATCTCAGGGAGCACGGCACGCCGAAGAAGGCGCAGGACCTCAGCGCGCACGTGGCGCTGATCTACAGCAGCGTGGTGGGCGACGACGTGTGGCACATGCACACGCCCAGGGGCGAGCCGGCGTCGGTACCGGTGTCGGGCCGGCTGCGTTCCAACAACGTCTCGGCGGTGCTGGCCGCCGCGCGCGCGGGGCTCGGCATCGCCCTGATGCCGCGCTATGTGGCGAGCGATTCGCTAGCTTCAGGACAGGTGGTCGAGGTGCTGGCCGACCACGCCTTGGCAGAACAGGAGATTCACGCCGTGTTCCCCTCGCCCAAGCTGGTGCCGGGCAAGGTATCGAGCTTCGTGGCCTTTTTGCAGGGCCGCTTCGGCGAGCAATGGTGGAAGAAATAGGCGCGCAACGTTCAGTGCGCCTGCGATGCCACGGGCAGATCGGGCAGCACATTGAGGATTCGCAGCGTCTGCTGCACCACCTGGCTGAACACCGGCGCCGCCACGAGCCCGCCGAAGTACTTGCCGGCGCTCGGTTCGTCGATCATCACCGCGACGATGACGCGCGGCTTGTCGATCGGCGACATGCCGGTGTACCAGGCGCGGTACTTGTTGCCGGCGTAGCCCTTGCCGACCTGCTTGTGCGCGGTGCCGGTCTTGCCGCCCACGGAATAGCCTTCGGTCTGCGCAAGCGGCGCGGTGCCGCCGGGCGCGGCGGCCATGTGCATCATCTTGCGCACCTCGCTCGCAACCGCCCCGGAGAACACCGGCACGCCCACCGGCGGCTCGCTCGATTTCAGCAGGGTGATCGGGATCACCTTGCCGCCGTTGGCGAACGCGGTGTACGCATGGGCGATCTGGAACAGTGACGCCGACAGGCCGTAGCCGTAGGACATGGTCGCCTGCTCGATCGGACGCCACGACTTGTAGGGCCGCAGCCGCCCGGTCACGGCGCCCGGGAAGACCGTCTGCGGCTTCTGGCCGAAGCCGAGCGAGGTGAACGAGTCCCACATCTCCTTGGCCGTCATGCGCTGCGAGATCTTCGTCGCGCCGACATTGCTGGATTTCTGGATCACGCCTTCGACAGTCAGCACGCCGAAGTTCTCGTCGTCGTGAATGGTCGCGCCGGACACGGTGATCCGGCCGGGGTTGGTGTCGATGATCGTCTGCGGCGTGACCCGGCCGAGCTCCAGCGCGGTGGCGACCGTGATGGGCTTCATCGTCGAGCCGGGCTCGAAGACATCGGTCATCGCGCGATTGCGCAATTGCTCGCCGGTGAGGTTGTGCCGGTCGTTGGGGTCGAAGCTCGGGTAGTTGGCCATCGCGAGCAGCTCGCCTGTGTTCGCGTCGACCACCACCGCACTGCCGGCATGGGCCTTGTTCGCGACCACGGCGTCGCGCAGCTTCTCGTAGGTCACGGCCTGGATGCGGTCGTCCAGGCTGAGCTGGATGTCGCGGCCTTCGATCGGCGGGACTTGTTCGCCCACGTCCTCGACCACCGCGCCCAGGCGGTTCTTGATCACGCGGCGCGAGCCCGCCTTGCCGGCGAGCTCCTTGTCGAACGCGAGCTCGATGCCTTCCTGGCCGACATCCTCGACATTGGTGAAACCGGCCACATGCGCCGCGGCTTCGCCTTCGGGGTATTGGCGCTTGTATTCGCGTCGCTGGTAGATGCTCTTGATGTCGAGCGCAGCGATCTCCTTGGCGACCGTGTCGTCCACCTGCCGCTTGAGCCAGACGAAGCTCTTGTCATCGTCGTCCAGCTTGCGCGTGAGCTCGGCCTGCGGGATCCCGAGCAATTGGGCCAGCTTCCTCAATCTGGGCTGCACTGCCGGATCGGCGGGGTCCACGTCTTCCGGAATCGCCCAGATGCTGGGCGCCGGGATGTCGGAGGCGAGGATGTCGCCATTGCGGTCGAGGATGCGGCCGCGGTTGGCGGGCAGTTCGAGCGTCCGGGCGAAGCGCACTTCGCCCTGATGCTGGAAGAACTGGTTGTCGAGGACCTCGACATAGAAGGCGCGCACCGCCAGCACGAGAAAGCCCGCCGCGATGCCGGCGACGATGAGCTTGCTGCGCCAGACGGGGGTCTTGCTCGTGAGCAGGGGGCTGGTTGCGTATTGGACGCTGCGTCCGCTTCGATTCATTGGATCTGGATTCCGGAGGATTGCGCCGTGGCGCCGATGTCTTCAGGGCTGCGGAGGCGGGGCGACATGGTCGTCTTCCGCGCTCGACGAAGCGAACAGATCCCAGGCCGCCATGAAAAGTGCCGCAATCACCGGACCGATCACGAAGCCGTTGATGCCGAACAGCGCGAGGCCGCCGATGGTGGACATCAGCACGATGTAGTCGGGCATCTGCGTGTCCTTGCCGACGAGGATCGGTCGCAGGATGTTGTCCACCAGCCCGATCACGAAGACGCCGACGAAGATCAGCACCAGCCCCTTGACGAGGGCGCCGGTGGCCAGGAAATAGATCGCCACCGGGATCCAGATCAGCGCCGCGCCGACCGCCGGCAGCAGCGACAGAAAGGCCATCAGCGAGCCCCACAGGAGCGCGCCCTGCACCCCGAGAAACGAGAAGGTCACGCCGCCGATGAAGCCCTGCACCACGGCCACCGCGACGTTGCCCTTGATGGTGGCGCGGATCACCGTGGTGAACTTGGCGAACAGGTGATTGGTGTGCGCCCTGGCGAGCGGCAGCGCCGCGCGGACCGTCTTCGACAGATCGCGGCCATCGCGCAGCAGGAAGTACAGCATGTACAGCATCAGGCCGAAGGCGATGATGAACTCGAAGGCGTTCTGGCCGATGGAGACCGCGCGCGTCGCGATCAGCTGGCTGCCCCGCAGGGCCGAGTTGGAGAAGCGGCTGATGAATCCCTCGATGTTCGTGAGGCCGAATCGGTTGAGCTGCTCGATCGCCCAGTTGGGCAAGGCGTTCACGATCTGCTGGAAGTACTTCGCGAAGCTGATGTCGCCGGAGCGCACCTTCTGCGCCACGAAGGCCATCTCGTCGATGAGCGCCAGGGTGATCGCCACGAGCGGAATGATGACGAGGATCATCGCCAGCAGCAGCGTGGCCAGCGCCGCGACGTTGCGGCGGCCTCTCACCTTGATGACCACCCAGCGGTAGAACGGCGTGAAGAGGATCGCCAGCGCGACCGCCCACATGACCGCGCCGAAGAAGGGGAGGAGGATCCAGCCGAAGGCGAGTGTGACCGCCACCAACAGGACGAGGAAGACGGCACGCTGGAGGGCTGGCGAGTTCATGGAGGTTGGGATTCTCCCCTGAGATGGGGTTCTCCCCCAGGCTCGCCCCTCCGTGTGGCTCTGCACCCCCTCTCGGGGGCGACCCCGGCGGCCGGGCAAAGCCGACTCCACGGGGTTTCTGGCAGTGCCGGCGCTAACGCGCTGCGCGAGGAAGTGCGACGGGCGCGAGTGTGGCGCGCAGCTTCTCGTTCTCGGTCGGGTCGACTGCGGCTTCGACTTCCAGGGCTTCCTCCACGTTGCCGATGTGGTCGAGCATCAACTGCCGAGCGCGGGCGGTATCGCCTTCTTCGAGCGCGGCGACGATCGCCGCGTGTTCGGCGCAGGACTGCGCGGCTTCGTGCTTCGACTGGAAGAGCGTGGCCGCGAGGGTGGTGCGGGCGGTGAGGTCGCGCAGCACGTCGCACAGCAGGCGGTGACCCATCTGGTCGGCGAGGCACACGTGGAAGTCGGCCAGCAGGAAGGCGCGGGTGGCCGCATCGGCGCCGGCGATCGCGCGCTTTTCGTCGGCGATGTGCTCGCGCAGCTTGCGAATCACCTTCGACAGCGGGCGCCCGGCTTCGGCCAGGATGCCGGCCTCGACGATGCGGCGCGCCGCGAAGGCGTCGCGCGCGTCCTCGGCCGAAGGCTCCACCACGAACCAGCCGCGCCGCGACTGCACTTCGACGAAGCCTCGCGCCTGCAGCTGCATCAGCGCCTCGCGCACCATGGTGCGGCTCACCCCGAAGTTCTCCGCCAGCGCCTGCTCGCCCAGCCGTTCTCCCGGCGCGAGCTTCTGCGCGAGGATGGCTTCGACCACGCGCTCGGCGATGGTGGTGGGCGTGACGTCGGTCATGGCGGGGTTCAGTTCGCGGGTTGGATGGCGGCAGGGGATTCTGCCGTGTCGACGCCGTGCGTTCCGGCTTCGCGCAGCGGCTCGTCCTCGGGCGAATGGGTGCCGTTGAGCACCGCATGCGCGCGCTCGCGGTCGATGTCGCCTTCCCATGCCGCGATCGCGACGGTGGCCACGCAGTTGCCGATCAGGTTGCCGAGGGCGCGGGCAATGCCCATGAACCAGTCGACCGAGAGCACCAGCACCAGGCCGATCGCGGGAATCGCAGGAATGGCGTGCAGCGTGGCGGCGAGCACCACGATCGCCGAGCCCGGCACCCCGTGCGCGCCCTTGGACGTGACCAGCGCGATCGCGAGAATGGTCAGCAGGTCGGTCATCGAGACCGGCGTGTTGGTCGCCTGGGCGATGAAGACCGCGGCCAGCGTGATGTAGATCGAGAACGCGTCGAGGTTGAACGAATAGCCGGTCGGAATCACGAGGCCGACCGTCGAATCGCGGATGCCCATGTGGCGCAGCTTGCCCATGATCTGCGGCAGCACGCTGTCCGACGAGGTGGTCGCGAAGACGATGGTCAGTTCCTCGCGCAGGTAGCGCAGCAGCTTGAACAGGCTGAATCCCGACAGGCGCATGACGATGCCGAGGATGACGAACACGAAGATGAGCACGGCCACGTAGAACAGTCCGACCAGCGCGCCGAGCTGCTTGAGCGAGCCGATGCCGTACTGGCCGACGGTGAACGCGATCGCGCCCAGCACGCCGAGCGGCGCGAGCTTGATGATGATGCCCATGATCTTGAACATCACGAGCGCCGTGGCATCCACCACCGCCGCGACGGGCTTGCCGCGATCGCCCAGCAGCGTCAGCGCGCAGCCGAAGAGCACCGCGAAGAGCAGCACCTGCAGCACGTCACCGGTCGCGAAGGCGTTGATCACCGTGGTCGGGATCAGCTTCATGAGGAAGTCGACCGTGCCGCCGCTGGTGAGCTTGTCGGCGTTCGACGCGTAGGCGCTCATGGCATTGGCGTCGAGTTTCGACGGATCGACGTTCATGCCCACGCCGGGCTCGAACACGAAGGCGAGCAGCAGGCCCAGCCCGAGCGCGACAGTGGTCAGCACCTCGAAATAGATCAGCGCCTTGACGCCGACCCGGCCCACGCGCTTCAGGTCGCCGGCGCCGGCGATGCCGTGCACCACGACGCAGAACACGAGCACCGGGATGATCATCTTGATCAGCTTGATGAACCCGTCGCCCAGCGGCTTGAGCTTGACGGCGAACTCGGGGAAGAAGAGGCCGGCGATCACACCGAGCACGAGTGCGATGACGACCTGACCGAAGAGGGATTTGGCGAATCGGGGCATGGTGGCTCTCCGTATGTGGGGGTTGCATGCAAGACATTCGCTTTCTTGCATACAAGCAATGTAGGCAAGATTTCTGAAATTTCTGTGCGGGTAATCCCGAAAGACCACGATCATTCGACTGGCGGTGTTCCAGAGGGCGTTCGGCACCGGGCTGTAATATGGCGCCCGTTCGAGACACGCCCGCAACCGGGCGAGAGGCTGAAAATTCTGATGAGCGACACGCACCCTGATGCTGATGCGGACTCGACCGTGCTCGGCCGGCGGTATGTCGCCCTGCTGTTTGCCGACCTGTCCCAGTCGACCGAACTGGCGGGTGCCTTGGAGGCCGAGCACTATGCGCAGCTTCTGGCGGCGCTTCGCCGGGCCTACCAGGACATCATTCCCGCGCACGGCGGCCTCGTCGTGCGGGTGCAGGGCGACGGCGTGCTTGCGATGTTCGGCTACCCGGCCACGCGCGAGGACGACGGCCGCCGCGCTGTCGAAGCCGCCCTTCAGCTGCACGAGCGCGTGCGCGACATGCACCTGGAACTCGCCGGCGTCCCGCCACTCGCCCTGCACACCGGCATTCATTCGGGACTGGTGCTCCTCGGCGTCGGGGACATCGAGCGAGGCCGCTTCGAATTGCTCGGGCCGGTGCCCAACGTGGCGGCACGCCTGTCGACGGCGGCCAGCGCCAACGAGATCCTCGTGAGCGAGGAGAGCCTCGGGCCGGCCCACCGCTTCTTCAGCACCGGACCGGCCAGGTCGCTGGAGATCAAGGGCCAGGCGGCACCGATGACGGTCTATGCCGTCCACGGCCGTGCCGGGCTGGCCGAGCACCTGGACAACCTGGAACGCTACCGATACGCGCCGTTCGTCGGGCGCCGGGCGGAAAGCGAACTCCTCGAAACGCGCCTGGCCGAAGCCATCGCCGGACGGAGCCATTGCCTGGCCGTGGCCGCACCGGCGGGGATGGGCAAGACGCGGCTCATCGAAAGGGTGCTGGCCAACGCCGCGGCGCAGGGCTGCCGCGTGGTGCGCGGCTACTGCGAAAGCGATCTGGGCGCCGAACCCCTGCAGCCCTTCGTCCAGATCGTCGAGTCGCTTTCCAGGGAGATGCCTGAGAAGGCCGCCGACGGGATGTGCGGGCTGTTCGCGCAACTGGCGCAGCAGACGCCGCTGGTGGTCTTCATCGACGACTGGCAGTGGGCCGACGAGTTGTCCAAGCAGGTGCTTGCGGCGCTGCGCAGGCTCCGCGACTGCCGCCTGTTGATCGTGCTGGCGACACGCGATGCGAAGGCGGATGGGGTCTTTCCGGTCGCGAACGAAACCATCGCCCTGGCGCCGCTCGGCGACGCGGAGGCCGCGCAGGCCATCTCGGCACGTCTGCCCGCCGTGGACCCCTTCGTCGCTGCGGAGATCGCACGCCGCGCGGGCGGCAATCCGCTGTACGTCGAGGAGCTGTGCCATTCGACGGCCCGCGGCGACACCGCCGCCGTCGGACGTCCGCGGGGCAACGCCGGATGGTTGAGCCACCTGGTGGAGTCGCGCGTGCAGCACCTGCCGCCGGCACAGACCGAACTGGTGCGGATGGCGGCGGTGATCGGCAACGTCATCCCGGTGTGGCTGTTCGAGACGATCACCTGCACGGACACGGACAGCGATCTGGTGCGCGGCCTCGCGGAGCAGGACTTCATCTTCCCGGGCGAACTCGCCGGCACCTTGCGCTTCAAGCACGGCGTGGCGCGCGACATCATCTACGAGTCGGTCGGGCTGCATGAAAGGCAGCAGCTGCACCTTCGCATCGCGCAGGCCATCCAGCGGCACAGCGCCGCGGCGGACCACGACGAGGCGCTGGAGGCGCTGGCCTATCACTTCGGCGCCGGCGGCGATGGCGCCAGCGCCGCGCGCTACGCCGAATTGGCCGGGGACAAGGCGCTCAAGGCCTCCGCCCTGGACCGGGCGCGCGCGCAATATCGAGCGGCGCTGGCCGCCCTCGACAAGCTGCCCGACTCATCGGAAGCCGCGCAGCGCTGGGTGTCGATCGTGCAGCGCCTGGGCATGGTGTGCGTGTTCGATCCCTCGCGCAGCGAGCTGGCCCTTTCCACGCGCGCCGTCCACCTGGCCGAACAGTTCGCCGATGCGGCCTCGATCGCACGGGCGCGCTACTGGCACAGCTATATCAGCTATTCGCTCGGCGATGCACGCTCGGCCATCGTGCATGGCGAACGCGCGCTGGCCGAGGCCGAAGCCATCGGCGACGAGCCGCTGGCGATCCAGATCGTGGCGACGCTGGGCGAGTCGCATGTGCTCGCCGCGCACTACGAGGCCGGCCTGCAACTCCTGGATCGCGCGATCGAGGTCAAGCGCCGGCACCGCAGCGGCCGGCGTACCAATGTCGGGCTGGTCTACTCGCTGGTGTGCCGCGCCTATGTGCTCGGCGATCGCGGACGCTTCGAGCAGGCGCACGAATGCTTCGACGATGCGCTGGACTGCATCGTCGACGAGACGCACGAGATCGCCGCCACCCTGCATGGCTGGCGCAGTGCCGTGTTGTTGTGGCAGGGCCGTTGGCACGAGGCGCGCGAGACAGCCGTCATGTCCGGCCGCATCGCCGAGGCGACGAGAAGTCTTTCGCAGCTTTCGATTGCGCAGGCCATCGCGGGCTATGCGCAGTGGAAGATCGAGCGCGCGCCGCATGCCATCCAGGCGATCGTCGAGGCGACCGACTGGATCGCGCCGCGCGAAAGCGGGCTCTTCCGCTCCTTCAATCACGGCTGGCTGGCCGAGGGCTTCATGGCCATGGGGCGCCGCGAGGAGGCCCGGCATCACGCCGCGCTGGCGCTCCGGCGCGTGCGCGAGCGCGACCTCATCGGCGTTGCGATGGCCTACCGGGCACTCGCGCGGGATGCCACCGCGCGCCGGCCCGGGGCCGCCGGCCGCTACATCGAGCAGGCACTGCGCGTGGCACGCGAGCGCGACTCGGCGCACGAGATCGCCGTGACCCGGCTGTGCGCCGCCGAGATCGCGATCGACCAGGGCCGCGCCGAACAGGCGATGGCGCTCATCGACGAAGCCGCCGCCGCGTTCGACACGATGCGCATGGCGTGGCACCTGGACGAGGCTAGGCGGCTGCGGTCGCTTGCGGTGGCCGTGGCTGCGTAAGCATCAGCAGCACCGGCGAGCCGGTCGGCCTCAGGGTGCCGGCTTCGAAGAGCCCCGCGATCAGCCCGAGCATCACGCCGACGCCCATGCCGTAGCCGGGGCAGGCGTGCTCGGTCGCCACCGGGCTCGCCGGATCGCGGCTGCCGCCGAACATCATCTCGTCCGGCGCGGCCGCATCGGTCAATGCCGAGGCGATGCCGAGCACGATGCGCTGGTCTTCGCCGGGCTCGCCGTCCCTGGCGCCCACCACCTGGCCATTCACGACCGGGCAGCGCCAGAGTTGCTCCGGGACGGGGCGCTTGCGCATGGTGTTCATCACGCCGCCGCGCAGCGCCTGCCGGGCGCGTTCGTACGGGTCCGTCACCGTCGGCTTCAGGTCCGCGAGGCGCTGCTGGTATTCCCACAGCGACTTCTCGCGCGTCCACGTCTCCATGGTGCGCAGGTAGTTGCCGTAGACGGTCGGAGGGAAACCGAGCAGCACGCCCGAGATGCTGTTGGCGATCACCTCCTGCCGTTTCTCGGGCCTGATCGCCTCGACTGCCTGCAAGCCGTCCACGATCGCTTCGGCCAGCTTGCCCAGGGGCTTCTTGTGATGAAGCAACTGCTTGACCGCGTCGAGCACCGCCTTGCCCTGCACCTTTCCGGTCTCCACCGTCTCGCGCCGCGGATGCGGGTTGAAGATGAAGTGCGACGCGGAGAAGAAATTGCCCGGGCAGCGCGGCGGCTGCGGATTTCCTGGCTCGCGCCCGCCCACCTCCATGAGATTCCCCGGCTTGCCTTGCGCCGCCGTGGGCTCGGGCAGCCCGATCCACTGCGTGCAAAGCGCGGCCAGGACCTTTTCGGCCAATGTGACGAGGTCGACCGGCGCGCGTTGCGAGCCGTCCGGATTGGGGACGGCGAATTTCATGATCTCTTTCAAGACCTTGTCGACGATGGCGAAGGTCAGCCCGAAAGCCTCCTTTTCCGTGATCGCCTCGATGGCGCTGTTGATCACCGGCGCCTGCACCGCGTGGCCGGTGTTCGCGTCCATGCCGAGGTGGTTGTGGCCGAGCGAGGCGGCCATGCGCTGGCCGTAGCCCTGAACGGAATACTTCCCGCCCTTGTCCTGCAGGATGCGCAGCACGTCCGCCTGCCGGCCGACGAGAAGGCCGTAGGGGCGGGCGTCCTTGTACCCACCTTGCCGGCGCACCTGCTGCCAGGTGTTCGCCGACACGGACCTTTCGGGGTCCGGGTCTTCCAGGCGCTGCCGCCAGTGATCGAGGGAACTGGCGGGCGGCCAGCCCGGCGGCAAGCCGGCCGCGGTACTCGCCGGCGTCTGACGGCGCAGCGCGGCGATATTGCGCAGCGCGTCCATCGAGGGCACGAACAGGTACAGGCCCCATTGAAGGGTGGCGAAAGGCTTGTCGCCGAGGTCGACGCGCAGGACCTCGTTTGGCGAGCCGCTTTCCAGGCAGCGGAAGGTGCGGCGGTCGCCGGGCCTGGGAACGGCCAGGAACGGGTCGGCCTGCGCCGAGGACACGCCGGAGCTGTTGCCGCCGGCGATCCAGCGCTGGATCACCTCGAACTGCTCGGAGATGCTCGCGCAATAGGCCATGAACACGATGCCGCGGTCGGCGGCCGGTGCGGCATTCGGGCTGGCTTTCGGGTCCGCCTTCGGGTCGAGGCGCTCGCCATAGGACATCCCCGCACGCACGATGCGCGGCATCGGCTCGCGCCGGTCGCGGGGATTGGCGCGGCGAACATGGGCGTGGAAGGGACATTGCCGGCCTTCGGCGTCCTCGTCGTAGTCGAAGTCGTTTCCACTGGCAGGACTGGCAGGACTGACGAGCGGCGTGCCGTCCTGGCGTCGGCCCATCATCTTTTCGAGAATGGCCTGCTTCCTCTTCGCTTTCGCATCCTCGCCGCCCAGGTCCTTGTCCTGCAGGTGCGAGTCCAGCGCGGCGTGCAGGTGGTCCAGGTGCTGGCGCAGCTTTCTCACGACGAGGAAGGTGCCGTTCTGCAGGAGCGCGGGCGGCGCGGATGTCGCGTCGGGCTTGTCGCCGAAGCTGTTGTCGCGGCCCAGGAACAGATCCCCGGGGAGAACCGTATCGCGCTGCAGCGGGGTCGGCTCGACCTTCTGGAGGCCCGGTTGGCTGAATCCGTCGAGAAAGCCGAAGTGCTCGCGCCCGGTCGACCCCTCGCGCCAGCTGCGCGTGGGCTGCACCGCCACCACCTGCATGCCCGCCGATGCCGGGGTCAGCAGCGAGATGGCGCCCGCCAGTTGCGGATGCAGCGCCGCGGAGGCGCACTCCGGCCTGTCGTCGGTGAGCCGCATCATGAAAGCGACGTGCACGGCCTGGAGGTCGACGCGGCTGTTCGGGTCGGCCTTCAGGTTTTCGTCGCAGCGCTCGGGTCGGGGCCAGAAATCGGGATGGTTGACGCGCACGTCGCCCAGCAGGCCGGCGCGCGACTCCATGCCGTCCATGAATTCCCGCGGCAGCGGATCGAGCTGCTCGGCGGAGAACCCGAGGGCACGCAGTCCGGCATAGGTGAAGGCGATGTTGCGGCGGATGCCGTCGGCGTCCTGGGTTCCGTGACCGCTGATGGGGGCCACTTTCAGCCAGGCCGCGGCCTTGTCCGGGTCCCTCACGCGCAGCAGGACCAGGCAGCCGTGGGTGGCGCTGCCGCGGTCTCCCACGATGCCGGCCTGCACGACACCGGCCGGCGTGAACGAATCGTCCGGGGGCGCGGCGTCGCGGGCCTCTTTGTCGCTCCCGCGGAACCATGCGAGTTCGTCCTTCGCCCCCGCTTCGATGGCGAACGAGAGCGGAGGGCGGATCTTCGGGAGGATCGCCTTGAAGTCCTTGAGCACTTCCTGCGTGAAGCGCAGCAGGATCCGGCGTTCGGTCGTGCTCGTGAAAAGCGGCGAAAGGCGATACAGGCCTTTGAGTGCCCGAAGCGAAGTGAAGGCCGCGGCCTCCGGGCGCGCTTCCGCCTGCACCCGGCCATCGCGGATCTGCACGAGCGTGGGCTTCACGCCATGGCCGGCGATGAGCCGGTCGGCCTTCGCCGGATCGGCGGTCTCGCGCTGGATGCGCTCGATCTGCTCCAGGTAGGGCTGGTCACTCGACGTCACCGACGAGTCGGCGTAGAAGAGTCCTGCCATCTGCTCGTTCTCGCGCACCCACCGGCAGTAGGCGTCGTAGCTCGATGTCTGCGAGCCCGGGTAGCCGTCGCAGTGGCAGAAGAGGGCGTCCAGCAGGAAGCCGATGTCCCGGTAGATGACCCGCATGTACGGCTCCCAGCCGCCGTCGAAGGTCACGTTGAGCGCGAGCCGGTAGCGCCCCGGCGTGCCGTCGGCGGCGATGGCGCTCTCCGGCGGGACCACCGTGTACCGGAAGTTGCGCAGGATGCCGAAGCGGCCGAGCGCGTCCGGAAATTGCGGGTCGACCAGCGTGGCCTCCTTCAGGTTCTGGCGCGCCTCGTTCAGCGCGTCGAGCAGTCGATGGAGACGGTCGACGTACGTCATCGTCTCCAGGCCCTCGATGAAGCCGGTCTTCACCGGCGCAAGCACGGCAAGATTGGTCAGCCCTCCGAGCTCGCCGCCCGTGACTTTCGTTCGCATGGGGTTCTCCTCGCTTCTTGTGGGTGTGGAGCCATCGGCCGTGGCCCATCGGCCAGACTAGAGCATGGGCCAGGCGGGCGCATCCGTCATGTTGGGGACAACACGCCCTGCCCACGGCCGAGCCCGCCCCGGGCGCGATCGCGCCTTCGCCGCTAGACTCCACGCCGTGTGCGCCGCCGGCGCGCATCCAACCGCTGTTCGCAGAAGGCAGATGCCCATGGCCCCGTCCCGGTCTGGTCCCCTGTTGGAAGACGCGAAAGACGCTCCGCGTGCCGGGAGCGCCTCGCGCGAGCCATTCGACGGCAAGCTGCTGGTCACGCTGCTGAACGGTATCCAGAAGGGCATGGCGGCGCGGATGGACTTCCAGGCGATCGTCGACATGGTGGGCGACAGGCTGCGTGAGCTGTTCGATTCCGGCGACCTCAACATCGTCTGGTGGGACGACAAGACGAACCTCGTGCAGGTGCTCTATCGCTACGAGCACAACAAGCCGCTTCCCCTGCCGCCGGCCCGGCCGCTGAAGCCCGACGGGTTCCTGACGGGCATCCTGCACCGCCGCGAGACCGCGGTCGCCAACACCCGCGAGGACCAGACGCGCGTCGGCGTCGGCCCCGCGCCGGGCACCGACTGGGCGCACTCGATCGTGGCCGTGCCGATCATCGGCAGCGACCGGGCGCTGGGCATCATCGCCCTGCAGAACCACGAGCGCGAATACGCCTTCGGCGCGGACGAGATCCGCCTGCTGGAGACCGTGGCCGGCAGCCTCGGGCTGGCGCTGGAAAACGCCCGCCTGCTCGACGAGACCCGGCGCCAGGGCCGCGAGATGCAAGAAGCGCTGGCACACCAGACGGCGGCGGCCGAGGTGCTGCGGGTCATCGGCAGCTCGGTGGCCGATCCCGGCCCGGTGTTCGACAAGATCCTCGAATGCTGCGAGCGCCTGTTCGAAGGCAGTTCCTTCGCGCTGATGATGCTCGACGCCGACGGCAACCTCGCGTTGACCCGCTGGCTGGTGACCGCCGCCGGCAGGGCTGCGATCGGCGAGGAGCGCACGGCAAAGCTCATCGCCTCGATGCAGGCCAACTACCCGAGGCCGGTCGCCGGCACTTCCGCCGAGATCTGCTTCCGCACGGGCGAGCTCGTGGAGTTCGCGGACGTCCTGAAGGATCCCGGCGCGCCGCAGGTGCTGCGCCGCAATGCAGAACTGGCGGGCACCAGTTTCGCGAACATCGCGGCGCCGCTCGTGTGGGAGGGCCGGGGCGTCGGCATCCTGAGCATGCAGCGCACCGAGACGGGCCCGTTCCGGTCGAGCGAGCGGGCGCTGCTCAAGACCTTCGCCGACCAGGCGGTCATCGCGATCCAGAACGCGCGCCTGTTCAACGAGACCCAGGCGGCGCTGCACAAGGTCGAAGAGCGCACCGCCGAGCTGACCGAATCGCTCGAATACCAGACGGCGGTCAGCGACGTGCTGCGCGCGATCAGCGAGTCGCCCACCGATGCGATGCCGGTGTTCGAGGCCATCCTCGACTGCACCATGTGGCTCTTCGAGGGGCCGGCATCCGCGATCTTCACCTTCGATGGGCGGCTGGTGCATCTCGCCGCCACGCGCAACTGGTCGCCCAAGGCGCTGGAGGTGGCCGCCACCGTGTGGCCCGCGCCGCCCGATCCCCACCAGATGAACGGCCGGGTGATCCTGGAGCGCCGGTCGCTCAGCAACGACGACGCCTGGGCCGATCCCGACTACGACCCGGCCCTCGCCGACGTCGAGGTGCGGCGGCGGATCATCGCTGCGCCGCTGCTCAAGGACGGCGTGCCGGTCGGCGCCATCACCACCGCCTGGCCGCAGCCGGGCAAGTCGCCGCAGCGGCAGATCGACCTGCTCGATCTGTTCGCCGAGCAGGCGGTGATCGCGATCGAGAACGCGCGGCTGGCCAACGAAACCCGCGAGACGCTGGAGCGCCAGACCGCGACGGCCGAGGTGCTGCAGGTGATCAGCGAATCGATGGAGAACGCGCAGCCGGTGTTCGACAAGATCCTCGAAAGCTGCCAGCGCCTCTTCGCGGGCACCCAGCTGGGCATCTCGCTGGCGGGCAGCGACGGCCAGATGCATCTGGCGGCGCACAGCGGCTCGGCCCGGGCCGAACTGGAGCGCTACTACCCCCGGCCCATCGACCACTCGCCGATGGGCGAGGCCATGGCCGGCCCCGAGGTGCTTCACCTGCCGGATGCGCTCGCGGAGCCGCAGCTCCCGGCCTTCATGCGCGAGGTGGCCGAGCGGATCGGCAACTACGCGGTCATGCTCGCGCCGCTGATCTGGGAAGGGCAATACATCGGCTCGATCCACGTCGCGCGGCAGCCGCCGGGTCCATTCGAGGACAAGGAGATCAAGCTCCTGGAGACCTTTGCCGACCAGGCGGTGATCGCGATCCAGAACGCGCGCCTCTTCAACGAGGCCAAGGAGGCACGCGCGGCGGCCGAAGCCACCAACGAGGCGAAGAGCGCCTTCCTCGCCACCATGAGCCACGAGATCCGCACGCCGATGAACGCGGTCATCGGCATGAGCGGCCTGCTGCTGGACACGCCCTTGAATGCCGAGCAGCAGGACTACGTCTCGACGATCCGCGAATCGGGCGATGCGCTCCTGACCATCATCAACGACATCCTCGACTACTCGAAGATCGAGGCCGGCCGGATGGATGTCGAGTCGCATCCCTTCGACCTGCGCGACTGCGTGGAATCGGCGCTCGACCTCGTGAGCGCGCGCGCGACGGAAAAGAAGCTCGACATCGCCTATGTCTTCGAGGGCGACGTGCCCGTGGGCGTGTCCGGCGACCTCACGCGGCTGCGGCAGGTGCTGCTCAACCTGCTGAGCAATTCGGTGAAGTTCACCGAGCGTGGCGAGGTGGTGCTCACCGTCACTTCGGAACCCCTCGCCAACGGCGAGGTGCGGCTGACCTTCGCGGTGCGCGACACCGGCATCGGCTTGTCGGAGCAAGGCAAGAGCCGGCTGTTCCAGTCGTTCTCCCAGGCCGATTCGAGCACCACGCGCAAGTACGGCGGCACCGGGCTGGGGCTCGCGATCAGCAAGCGGCTGGCGGAGCTCATGGGCGGCACCATGTGGGTCGAGAGCGCCGGGCCGGGCACCGGCTCGACCTTCTTCTTCACCATCGAGGCACCGGTGGCCGAGGCGCCGCCGAGCAAGCGGTCCGTCTCGCCCGGCGTGCAGCACGAGCTGCAGGACAAGCGCGTGCTGATCGTGGATGACAACGCCACCAACCGCCGCGTGCTGTCGCTCCAGACCGGCCGCTGGGGCATGCAGCCGCGCGACACCGAATCGCCGGCCGAGGCGCTGCGCTGGCTCGATGCCGGCGAGCGCTACGACCTCGCGATCCTGGACATGCACATGCCCGAGATGGATGGCGTCGATCTTGCGCAGCGCATCCGGGCCCACCACGTGGCGTTGCCGCTGGTGCTGTTCAGTTCGCTGGGCCGCCGCGAGGCGGGCGACACGGGCGCGCTCTTCAACGCCTACCTCTCGAAGCCGATCCATCAGTCGCAGCTCTTCGACACGCTGGTGAGCCTGCTCGCGCACGAGGCGCCGGCGCGCCCGCCGGTCTCCAGCGCCGCGCCCCGGCCGCAGATCGATGCGTCGATGGGCGAGCGCCATCCCCTGCGCATCCTGCTGGCGGAAGACAACGTGGTGAACCAGAAGCTTGCGCTGCGCCTGCTGCAGCAGATGGGGTATCGCGCCGACCTGGCTTCCAACGGCATCGAGGCGGTCGAATCGGTGCAGCGGCAGGTCTACGACGTGGTGCTCATGGACGTGCAGATGCCCGAGCTCGACGGCCTCGATGCCACGCGGCGGATCTGCGCGCTGCTCGGCCCCGGCCAGCGGCCGCACATCATCGCGATGACCGCCAACGCGATGCAGGGCGACCAGGAGGCCTGCCTGGCCGCCGGCATGGACGACTACGTCACCAAGCCGATCCGGGTGGAGCGGCTGATCGAGGCGCTGGGCAACGTGCCCGCGCGCAAGGACCGCTGATCTCCACCGCCCGTGCGATCCCACCTAAAAAGGGGTGATCGACGCGCCGGAAATTTCAGCGTAAGCTAGAAGAAGGTTCTACCTCCCGATACGCAAGAAGCGCTTGTTTTCGTTTGCGAACAAGAGAACTTGCGAGGCAGCTCACCGCTGCGGTGGCAGACCGGTTCAGCACCATCGATATCGACCGCGGAGCGTGTATGGATCTGAGGAGCGAACAACTGGCCGAGGGCATCGAGAAGATCAGCCTCGTCGGCCGAATGGACAGCGTCGGCGGCCACGACATCAACACGCGACTCGCTGCGCTGGTGGCGAGCCGCAAGATGCTCGCCGTGGTGGATATGTCCGAAGTCTCGTTCCTGGCCTCCATCGGGATCCGCACCCTGGTCGTCAACGCGCGTGCGCAGTCGCTGCGCGGCGGCCTGATGGCGCTGGCAAACCCGCAGCCCGTGGTAGCGGAGGTGCTCAAGATGGCAGGCATCGACTCGATCATCCCGGTGTACCCCGACGTCGACTCCGCCTTCAGCGCGCTGGTGGCGTCGTCTGCCGAAAGCCGCTGATGGCCGCCGCCGCCGGGGAGCCGCGCGCTTCCCTCATCGTCGACAACGCCCTGTGCGAACTCCCGCGCATCAGCGCCTGGGTGCACGACTGGGCCGAGGGCCAGCACCTGCCCGAGCGGGTGGCGCACAACCTCGATCTCTGCTCGACCGAGGTGGTCACGAACATCATGACCCACGCGGCCGGCGAGGGCGCGCAGAGCATCCTGCTGCGCCTCGGATGGCAGGGCGACGAGGTGGCCCTCGAAGTGGTGGACGAAGGGCGCGAGTTCGACCTCAGGCAGGTCCCCGAGCCCGTGCGACCCACCACCCTGCGCGACGCGAAAGTCGGCGGCTGGGGCATTCCGATGGTCCGGCATTTTTCCGACGGCGTGCGCTACCGCCATGAGGACGGCTGCAATCGCCTGACGCTGTTTTTCCGCGCCGCGGCGCCGCCCTGACCGCCGGCGGCCGCGCGGCCCGAAGTCCGTCACCGTTTGATCCGTTTTCGATCCGTTCAATACGCAACCGAGGAGATACGTCGATGGGAACCACAGCCAAGCCCGTACCAAGCATCGATCCGCAAGCCGCGCTGGCAGCGCAGGCGGCACTGGCGACCCGAGGCGGCAACGGCTCTGCCGACACGACCGGTGTCGACAAGATGCGCGAACTGCTGTTCGGCAACCAGATGCAGGACTATGACAAGCGCTTCTCCGTCATGGAGGAACGCTTCCAGCAGCGGTTGCGCGATCTCGAATCGGAGTCGACGCGCAGCCTCGGCGGCCTTGAAACCACGATCAAGAAGCAGCTCGAATCGGTCGCCGGCCAGTTCCGCGAGGAAAAGGACCTGCGCGCCGATGCCGACAAGGAACTGGAGCGCAGCCTGCGCGACCACACGCAGGCGCTGGAGAAGCGCCTTGCGCAGGTCTCCGACCAGCTCGCCCGGCAGGAGCGCGACTTCACCGAACGCCTGAACCACGAGGTGCAGGCCCTGCGCGACGAGATGCGGCGGCGCCAGGACGACATGCGCGCGACCACCGAGCGCATGTTCGCCGAGCTCAGCAACGTCAAGACCGATCGCAACCTGCTCGCCGGCCTGTTTGTGGAGATTGCCAAATGCCTCAATCAGGACGTAGCGCCGAAGGGCGTCAGCGGCGGCCAGGGCGGCTGACGGTTCGGCCGGGCCGCTGCGTGCGACCGGGCGCCAGCGCGGCCCGCGAGAGGGCAGGGTGAACGCCCGCCTGTCGCCGGCTGCGACGCGCGCGCCCGGTGACGCCGCCAACGACGAGGACCCCAGCAAGCGGCTGGCCGGCCTGCTGCTGGAGCTGGCCCGCTGCGTCGATCCGACGGTGGCGGTCGACATCCCGAGCCGCCTGCAGGCCGATCCGCGGCTGGATGCGATGCGCGACATGCTGTTCGAGCGCGAACAGGTCGTGCTCGCTCACCTGCAGCGCAAGGTCGACGACCCGCAGGAGTTCGCCGACGCGATCGGCGCGGTGCTGCCCGAGGCCTTTTCGGTGGCGGTGCGCGACGAGCGGCTGGGCCACTCCATCGCGCCGGCCATGGAGCGCGCCACGCAGGCGTCGATCCAGAAGAACCCGCGCACGATGGTCGACATCCTCTACCCGGTCATGGGGCCGGCCATCCGCAAGGCCATCGCCGAGACGCTCGAAGGCACCTTCCAGTCGCTCAATCTCGCGTTCAAGCACAGCCTATCGTGGCGCGGGCTCAAGTGGCGCATCGAGGCGTGGCGCACCGGCAGCAGCTTCGCGGACGTGGTGCTCAAGCACACCGCGGAATTCCGAGTCGAGCACCTGTTCCTGATCCATCGTGCGACCGGCCTCCTGATCGCGCATGTGGCGCGCGACGACGCGACCACCCGCGATCCGCAACTCGTTTCGGCGATGCTGTCCGCGATCCAGGACTTCGTGCGCGATTCCTTCGACGAGACCGGCGCCGGCGGCACCGGCAGCCGCAGCGTCGACAGCCTGCGCCTGGGCGACCTGCTCCTGTGGTGCGAGGAAGGCCCGTCGGCGTTCCTCGCCGCCGTGATCCATGGCAGCCCGCCGCCGATGGTGCGCGCGCGGCTCAACGAAACGCTCGGGCAGATCCACGACCAGTGGCATGCACCGCTGGAGGCGTTCAACGGCGACACCGCGCCCTTCGAGGACGTCGAATCGCGCCTGCGGCCGTGCCTGCTCTCGCAGACGGCCGACGCGCACCGGAAGGTGTCGCCGTTCATGTGGCTCATTCCGCTGGCGCTGCTGGCCGTGGCGGGCTGGTGGGTGGGCGAACGCCTCGTCGAGCGCAGCCGCGTGAACACCTACGTGGCCGCGCTGCAGGACCAGCCTGGCATCGTCGTCACCGGCTTCGAGCGCCGCGACGGCAAGTGGCTGGTGTCCGGGCTGCGCGATCCGCTCGCGGTGCTGCCCGAAACCCTGCTGCCGAACAAGCTGGACCCGTCGCATGTCGCCGGCCGCTGGGAGCCCTATCAGGCCCTGCATCCGGCCATGGTGCTCAAGCGCCTGCAGGCGACCCTCGACCCGCCGGAGACGATCGGCATGGTGCAGGAGGCGGGCAGCATCCGCGTCACCGGCAGCGCTTCCCAGCGCTGGCTGGACAAGGCGCGGGCCTACCTGCTGAGCATGCCCGCCGGTGCGCCCAAGGTGGACATCAGCGCGGTCAAGGATGTGCAGGACCCCGACTACGTGCGCCTGCGCGATGCCATCCAGGCCCAGCTCATCCACTTCGACTTCAGCGTGCCGCGGCCCGCTGCGGGGCAGGAAGCGAAGATCGAAACGCTCGCCGCCCAGATGCGCGACCTGGTGCAGGTGGGGCGCGACCACGGCTTCCCGGTGAAGGTGACGATCGTCGGCCACGCCGACGCGACCGGCAGGGACATGTCGAACCTCGCGCTCAGCGTCGGCCGCGCGGAGGTCGTGCGCTCCATGATGCGCGCGCGCGGCGTGGACCCGACGGTGCTCTTCGTGCGCGGCGCCGGCCCGCTGGAGCCGCTGAGTCCCGGCGCGAGCGAGGACGAGCTCTCGATGAACCGGCGCGTGTCCTTCGGCGTGAGTACCGGCGACTAGGAGAAGAACAGGGCGCCCATGCTGCAAAAGAAGATCTGCCTCCTCGGTGCCTTCGGCGTCGGAAAGACCAGCCTGGTGCGGCGCTACGTCGACACCATCTTCTCGGACACCTACCTCACCACCGTCGGCGTGAAGATCGACAAGAAGATGGTGACCGTCGGTGCCGAGGAAATGGCGCTGATCCTCTGGGACATCGCCGGCGAGGACGAGGTCGCCGCGGTGCGCGTGACCTACCTGCGCGGCGCGGCCGGCTACCTGCTGGTGGTCGACGGCACCCGGCCCGAGACGCTGGACACCGCCGAGTCGATCCAGCGGCGCATCGTCGCGGAACTGGGCCAGGTGCCGTTCTTCGTGCTGCTCAACAAGTCGGACCTGGTGGAAGACTGGGCCCTGCCGCCTGCGCGCATCGAAGCGCTGGAGGCCGACGGCTGGATCTTCCACCGCACCAGCGCGAAGACCGGCACCGGCGTCGAGGAATCCTTCCAGGAACTCGCGGCGCGGCTGGCGCGATAGCCATGCTCGACCTGCCGACGCGCGTCGCGGATTCGCTGCTGCAACTGCTCGAAGGGCAGCGCGTGCTCGCGCATCTCGTGATCGACGACGCGCAGAACCTGGTGCAGTCGGGCGGCCACCTGGCGCACTACGGGCTGGACGGGCTGCAGGCCGGCGGTCCCGCTTCCGACCAATTGCCGTTCATCGAGGGGCTGCTGCCGCTGGTGGAAACGCCGTTCCTGATCCGCTCGCTCGCGATGCCCAGCGGCCGCGTCGCGGACGTGCATTTCTTTGCCGACGACGACCGCGTCTGGGTGCTGCTCCTCGACGTCACGGCGGAGTGGGAAGAAGCCCGCCTCGTGCAGCAGAAGGCCTACGACATGACGCTGCTCAGCCAGCGCGAGGCGCGTCTCATCGCACAGCTCGAAGCGGCCAACGACGAGCTGACCCGCGCGCATCGCGACCTCGCGGCCTCGCGCGAGGCGCTGCAGGCGACGCACGACCGCCTCCAGCACGAGCTGCGCGATGCCGAGCGCTACGTGCGCGCCACGTTGCCGGAACCCTTGTCCGCGCCGCTCGACGTGGACTGGCGCTTCGTGCCCTCGACCGAGCTCGGCGGCGATTCCTTCGGCTACCACTGGGTCGACGACGAGCATTTCGCGATCTATCTCGTCGACGTGTGCGGACACGGCGTGGGCTCGTCGCTGCTGGCGGTGGCGGTGGCGAACACGCTGCGTTCCGAGGCGCTCTCGCGCACCGACTTCCACCGGCCGGGCGAGGTGCTCGCTGCGCTGAACCAGGCCTATCAGATGGAGCGCCACGGCGAGTTGTTCTCGACGGTCTGGTATGGCGTCTATCACCGCGCGAGCGGCCAGCTTCGTTATGCCTCCGCGGGCCATCCGCCGGCGCTGCTGGTGAACGGGCCGCCGGGCGGTGCCTGCGAAAGCCACTCCCTGCCGGCTGCCGGTCCTTGCATCGGCATCATGCCGGCGGCGCGCTACCAGGAGGAAGCGTGCACGCTGCAATCGCCGGCGCGGCTCTTCGTCTTCAGCGACGGCACCTACGAGATCACCCGGCCCGACGGCTCGATGCAGCCTTTCTCGGCGATGAGCGAGCTTCTCGCGGGGCCGGTGGCCGAGGGGCATTCCGAGCTCGACGAATTGCTGGTGCTGGCGCATGACGCGCACGGCCCCGGCGCGCTGGACGACGACTTCACCATCATCCGCATGGCGTTGTAGGCTGGGTGTCGATGTCAGTTTTCCATGGCGCAGCGCGCCACCCGCGCCCCATGAAACCGGCGCGTCCACGTCCAGGGCACCCGCGGAACCGGCTTCGCCGGGCCGCCGGGTGCGCCCCCCTCCCGCCGAAGGCGAGAGAGGAGGGAGCCGCGAAGCGGCACGGGGGGTGTTTTCATCCTAGTACGGCAGGATGCCCGGCAGCAGCGGCCGGTCGAGCCGGTTGCGCCACCACTTGAGCGCCTCGCCCATGTGCTCGGTGCGCCAGCCGAGCCAGAAGGTCTCGGGCGCGCGGGGCTCCTCGACCTGGAGTTCCACAAGGATGCCGGTCTCCAGCTCCACGCGCACGCAGGCCCGCGGCACGAAGCCGTGGCCGAGTCCCGCGGCCTGGCAGGCGATCTTGGCCTGCATCGAGGGCACCGTGATGCGGCGCTGGCCCGATTGCAGGCCCACGGTGCGGTCGGTCAGCGAGCGCGCGCCGTCGCCCACCACGATGGCCGTGTGTTCCAGCAGGTCGCTGCGCGTGAGCGGGCGTTGCAGGCGCGCCAGCGGATGCGTGGCCGTCACGCAGAAGACGAAATCGAGCGTGCCCACCGGCACCGCCTTGTAGCCGCCGCCCGCGGGCCCTTCGCCCGCCGCGATCACGATGTCGGCGCGACCCTCGCGCAGCGCCTCCCAGGTGGCGGTGAGCGCCTCGCAGCCGATGCGCAGCCGCGTGCCGCAGTTCAGGTCCTCGAAAGCGCGCACGTCCTCGTTCAATGCGGAGGTGGGAATCAGCGAGTCGTGCACCAGCCGCAGCTCGGTCTCGAAGCCGGTGGCGATCTGGCGCATGCGCGATTCGAGCTGCCGCGCCGCGGCGAGCAGCCAGCGCCCCTCCTTGATCAGCTCCTCGCCGGCGGGCGTGAGCGTGACGCGTGGCCCGTTGCGGATGAAGAGCGCGAGCCCGAGCTGTTCCTCGAGCTTGGCGACCGCATAGGAGATGGTCGAGGGCACCTTGTGCAAGCGCTCGGACGCGCCGGCGAAGGAGCCGTGGCGGGCGATCGCGTCCACCAGTTCGATGGCTTCGAGGGTGAGTTTCAGCATCGTCGAAATTATCGATGATGAGAGCCGAAACCTTTCAACATGAAGCGGCACCCGGGCTTCGATACTCCCTCCACCGTAGCGCCTAAGTGGTTGAAAAAAAGATGTTTTTCTTCCCCTTCCGCCAGCGTGAATCCCATCGAATCCATCAAGGAGAAGCAGCATGATCGAAGTCCGCAAAGCCAACCACCGGGGCCACGCCAACCACGGCTGGCTGAACTCCCGCCACACCTTCTCGTTCGGCCACTACCGCGATCCGCGGCAGGTCGGTTTCTCGGACCTGCTGGTCATCAACGACGACCGGGTCGCGCCGTCCCAGGGCTTCGGCACCCACGGCCACCGTGACATGGAGATCTTCTCGTACGTGCTCGAAGGCGCCCTGGCGCACAAGGACTCGATGGGCACCGGTTCGGTCATCCGTCCCGGCGACGTGCAGATGATGAGCGCCGGCACCGGCGTGCAGCACAGCGAGTTCAACCATTCCGAGGACGAGCCGGTGCACTTCCTGCAGATCTGGATCGTGCCGAACGAACGCGGCGCCCAGCCGCGCTACCAGCAGAAGCAATACGACCAGGACGAAAAGCGCGGCCGCCTGCGCCTGATCATCTCGCCCGACGGCGCCGATGGGTCGCTCTCGGTGCGCCAGGATGCGCGCGTGCATGCGGGCCTGTTCGACGGCGACGAATCTGCGCAACTCGATGTCGGCCCCGATCGCCATGTCTACGTGCATGTGGCACGCGGCAGCGTCGAAGTGAACGGCGAACGCCTCTCCGAAGGTGACGGCGCCCGCATCCGCAACGCCGGCGCGCTGCGCTTCGACAAGGGCGACCGGGCCGAGGTGCTGGTCTTCGACCTGCGGCCGCGCGAGCTGCCTGCGCTTTGACGCGTCACATCCCTTCGGTATCTTTTTTGCTCGACCCCTTCTTCATCTTTTTTCAACGAGGACAGCTTCACCATGACCAACGCAACCACCGCCAGGCCCGTCGCCAAAGCCGCTCCCGGCGCCACGCTGCTCGATCCGCACGACCACACGCTGGTGATGATCGACTTCCAGTCGCAGATGGCTTTTGCGACGCACTCGATCGATGCGGTCACCTTGCGCAACAACGCGGGGCTCGTGGCGAGCGCGGCGGCGGGCTTCGGTGTCTCGACCGTCCTCACCACCGTGGCCGAGAAGAGCTTCAGCGGCCCGATGTTCGAGGAAGTCACCGCGCCGTTCCCCGGGCAGGCGCTGCTCGACCGCACCTCGATGAACACCTGGGAAGACGAAGCCGTGATCAAGCGGATCAACGAGATCGGCAAGCCGCGCATCGTGCTCGCGGGCCTGTGGACCAGCGTGTGCATCGTCGGTCCGGCGCTGTCGGCGCTGGACCAGGGCTTCGAGGTGTACGTGATCGCCGACGCGTGCGGCGACGTCTCCGCCGAAGCGCACAACCGCGCGATGGAGCGCATGGTGCAGGCCGGCGCACGCCCGATGACTTCGCTGCAATACTTGCTCGAACTTCAGCGCGACTGGGCCCGCGCCGAGACCTATGACCTGACGACGGGCATCGCGAAGAAGGTCGGCGGCGCCTACGGCATCGGCATCCACTACGCCAAGACCATGTTCGGCGCGCACGAAGGCTGATCCACCGAACCACGAGAGAGAACGCATGACACAGCCCGGCAGTCCGGACCTGATTCTTCACAACGGCCGCTTCACTACCCTGGACCGCGCCAATCCCACCGCCACTGCGGTCGCGATTGCCGAGGGGCGCTTCATCCAGGTGGGCAGCGACCGCGAGGTCCTGGCGCTGGCCGGGCCGCAGACGCGGCGCATCGACCTGGGCGGGCGAAGCGTGCTGCCGGGCCTGATCGACAACCACCTGCACATCATCCGCGGCGGGCTCAACTTCAATCTGGAGTTGCGCTGGGACGGCGTACGCAGCCTCGCGGATGCGATGGCGATGCTCAAGGCACAGGTGGCCATCACGCCCGCGCCGCAGTGGGTGCGCGTGGTGGGCGGCTTCACCGAGCACCAGTTCGTCGAGAAGCGGCTGCCGACCATCGAGGAACTCAACGCGGTCGCGCCGGACACGCCGGTGTTCATCCTGCACCTCTACGACCGCGCGCTGCTCAACGGCGCTGCGCTGCGCGCCGTGGGCTACACGAAGGACACGCCCGCGCCGCCCGGCGGCGAGATCGTGCGCGACAGCAGCGGCAATCCCACCGGCCTGCTGCTCGCAAAGCCGAACGCGGCGATCCTCTACGCGACGCTCGCCAAGGGGCCGAAGCTGCCGCACGACTACCAGGTCAACTCGACCCGCCACTTCATGCGCGAACTCAATCGCCTCGGCGTGACCGGCGCGATCGATGCCGGCGGCGGCTTCCAGAACTACCCGGAAGACTATGCGGTGATCCAGGAACTGGCCGATGCGAACCAGCTCACGATCCGCCTGGCCTACAACCTCTTCACGCAGAAGCCGAAGCAGGAAAAGGACGACTTCCTCAAGTGGACCGCGAGCTCGCAGTACAAGCAGGGCAGCGACTACTTCCGCCACAACGGCGCGGGCGAGATGCTCGTCTTTTCCGCCGCCGACTTCGAGGACTTCCGCCAGCCGCGGCCCGAGATGGGGCCGGGGATGGAGGGCGACCTGGAAGAAGTCGTGCGCATCCTCGCGCAGAACCGCTGGCCCTGGCGCATGCATGCGACCTACGACGAGACGATCACGCGCGCGCTCGACGTGTTCGAGAAGGTGAACAAGGACATCCCCCTGGCGGGCCTGAACTGGTTCTTCGACCACGCGGAGACGATCTCCGAGAAATCCATCGGACGCGTCGCGGCGCTCGGAGGCGGCGTGGCGGTGCAGCATCGCATGGCCTACCAGGGCGAGTACTTCGTCGAGCGCTACGGTCCCGGGGCTGCGGAAGCGACGCCGCCGGTCAAGCGCATGCTGGAGATGGGCGTGAAAGTGTCTGCGGGCACCGATGCGACGCGCGTGGCTTCGTACAACCCGTGGGTGTCGCTGTCGTGGCTCGTCACCGGCAAGACGGTCGGCGGCATGCAGATCACGCCGCAGCGCAACCTGATCGACCGTGAGACGGCGCTGCGCATGTGGACCGAGAAGGTCACCTGGTTCTCCAACGAGGAAGGCCGGAAGGGCAGTATCCAGGCGGGCCAGATGGCCGACCTGATCGTGCCTGATCGCGACTTCTTCGCGTGCGCGGAATCGGAGATCGCGGACACGACATCGCTGCTCACCATCGTCGGCGGCCGCGTGGTCTACGGCGCGGGGTCCTTCGCCGCGTTCGACGATGCGCCGCTGCCGCCCGCGATGCCCGACTGGTCGCCGGTGCGGCGCTACGGCGGCTATGGCGCATGGGGCGAGCGCGAGGGCGCGCCGCTGCAGAAGGTGATGCGTCAGGCGGCGGCCGCGTGCGGTTGCGCGAGCAGTTGCAACGTGCACGGCCACCAGCACGCGACCGCATGGACGAGCAAGCTGCCGGTGTCCGATCTCAAGGGCTTCTGGGGCGCGCTCGGCTGCGCGTGCTGGGCGGTTTGAGGGGCTGCCGATGCTGCATGCCGCCTTCACATCGCCGTGGCTGCATTGGCTGGCGCTGCTGTGCCTGTGCGCGGCCTACCTCCAGGGCGGCGTCGACAAGGTGCGCGACTTCGGCGGCGCGGTGGCCGAGGTGAGGCAGCTCGGCCTCGCGCCGGCCGCGCCCATCGCCGCGGCGACCATCGTGCTGCAGCTCGGCGCGTCGGCGCTGGTGCTGACGGGCTGGTATCGCTGGCTCGGCGCGCTCGCACTGGCGGGCTTCACGGTGCTCGCCGGTTTTCTGGCCGACCGCTTCTGGCGGGGGCCGCGTTCGCAGCGGCAGCACAAGGCCAATGCGTTCTTCGAACATTGGGGTCTGGTCGGCGGTCTGCTGCTGATCGCCTGGATCGACCTGGGAGGTTTTCATGGCGGATGAATCGTCACGCGCTGCGGCTGCGCCCGCATCGCCTTCGACCGGCGGCGGCAGCTTCGCGCCGCTTCGGCTGCCGGTGTTCGCGGTGCTGTGGGCCGCGACCGTCATCGGCAACATCGGCAGCTTCATGCGCGACGTCGCGAGCGCGTGGATGGTGACGGAACTGTCCACCAGCCCCGCCGCCGTCGCGCTGGTGCAGACGGCGGCGACCCTGCCGATCTTCCTGCTCGCGATTCCCGCCGGCGTGCTGTCGGACATCCTGGACCGGCGGCGCTTCCTGATCGGCGTGCAGATCCTGCTGGGGGCGGTGAGCATCGCGCTGCTGGTGATGGCGCGCACGCACACGCTGACGGTCGAAGCGCTCATCGCACTCACCTTCGTGGGCGGCATCGGCGCGGCGCTGATGGGGCCGACCTGGCAGTCGATCGTGCCGGAACTGGTGCCGCGCGGCGATCTCAAGAGCGCGGTGGCGCTCAACTCGCTGGGCATCAACATCGCGCGCGCCATCGGTCCCGCGACCGGCGGCCTGCTGCTCGCGGCGTTCGGTGCGGCGCTGGTCTACGGCGTGGACGTGCTGAGCTACGTGATCGTCATCGGCGCGCTGCTGTGGTGGCGTCGTCCGCAGGCCGAGTCGAAGGGACTCGACGAGCAATTCTTCGGCGCCTTCCGCGCGGGCCTGCGCTATGCGCGTTCGAGCCGTGAACTGCATCGGGTGTTGCTGCGCGCGGCGGTGTTCTTCCTGTTCGCGAGTTCGGTATGGGCGCTGCTGCCGCTCGTCGCGCGCGGCATGCTGGGCGGCAGCGCGGGCTTCTACGGCGTGCTGCTGGGCGCGGTCGGGGGTGGCGCGATCCTCGGTGCGGTGCTGCTGCCGAAGCTGCGCCAGTGGCTCGATGCCGATGGCCTGGTGCTCACCGCGTCGCTGCTCACCGCGGGCGTGATGGCCGCGCTGGCCATCGCGCCGCCGCAGTGGGCCGCGGTGGTGCTGATGGTGATGCTCGGGGTGGGATGGATCATCGCGCTCACCACCCTCAATGGCGTGGCGCAGGCGGTGCTGCCGAACTGGGTGCGCGGGCGCGGACTGGCGATCTACCTCACGGTGTTCAACGGCGCGATGGCCGCCGGCAGCCTCGGTTGGGGCCTGGTGGCGCAGCCCGTGGGCATCGCGGGCGCGCTGCTCGTCGGCGCGGGTGGACTCGTGGTGGTGGCGCTGGTCTTCCATCGCGTGAAGCTGCCTGCGGGCGAGGCCGACCTGCAGCCATCCAACCACTGGCCGGAACCGATGCTCGTCGAGCCGGTCGCCAACGACCGCGGGCCGGTGATGGTGCAGATCGAATACCGCGTCCGCAAGGACGACCTGCCGGCCTTCCTCGAGGCGATGCAGCGCCTGTCGCTGGAGCGTCGCCGTGACGGCGCCTACGCCTGGGGCGTCGCCGAGCACACCGGCGAGCCGGGGCGCGTCATCGAGTGGTTCCTGGTCGAATCGTGGGCCGAGCACATGCGCCAGCACCGGCGCGTTTCCAAGGCCGATGCCGACCTGCAGGCCGACGTGATGCGCTTCCATATCGGGCCGGAGCGGCCGGTGGCGCATCACTTCCTGGCGCTCGATTCGACAGCGCTGCGCGCCACCCCGATCTCATAAAACCGGCACGGCCCAAGCCAGGAACCCCGCGGAACCGGCTCCGCCGGGCCGCCGGGGTTGCCCCCGGAGAGGGGATGACCGAGCCACACGAAGTGGGCGAGGCTGGGGGTGAATCACTCGAACGCCCACCGGGCGACGCCGTCGAGCACGTCCTTCAGCACGGCCTCGTCGTCGCGCCCGGAGCGCTTGGGCACGTGGAAGGAGTGGTCGGCGTGCTCGATGGTCATCAGGGTGGCGCGTGCGCCGAGCCCGGCGACGACCGGGCGCAGCTTGTCGAGATCGGCGAGCTTGTCCTGCGTGCCTTGCACGAAGAGCATCGGGATCTGCACCTTCGACAGATGCTCCGCGCGCGAGATCGAGGGCGTTCCGGCCGGATGCAGCGGAAAGCCGAGGAACACCAGGCCCGCGACCAGCGGCAGGGGCTCGATGGCCTGCGCCTGCGAGGTCATGCGCGCGCCGAACGACTTGCCGCCGGCCAGCAGCATGAGCGGCCCGAGTTCGCGTGCTGCACAGGCCACAGCCGCGCGCACCGCGGCATGCGCCACCGGCGGCGTGTCCGGCCGCTTGCTGCCGCGCTCCATGTACGGGAACTGATAGCGCAGCGTGGCGATGCGGCGCTCGGCGAGACCGTTCGCGACAGCCGTCATGAAGGCGTGCTCCATGCCCGCGCCCGCGCCGTGCGCGAAGACATAGCAGGCCCTGGGATCGTCCGGGGCCTGGAGGATGGCCGAGACCGTGGTGTCGTCGCCGACTTGAATGGAGAGCTTCTTCATGTCGCCGGGCACTCTACATCCGATCGCCCACCTGAAACAGAACGTGGCTTTCGGGGGCGATTGCCTTCATGATGCCGGGTCGAAGAACTCGCATGGAGGAGCGTTTCGCCATGTTCTTGTCCAGCCGGAGTGTCCCGTGACGGCCCGCCGCATGGGGTCCTGGATTTGGCGAAGCGCGTGTGCCGCGCTCTTCCTCCTGTGGATCGCGCCAGGTCTGGCGCAGGCGCAGCCGCAGCCGCAGTCGACGGCGCCCCATTCGACGCCCGCGCCGCTGGTGGTGATGAACCGGATCATCGTGACCTTCCGCGTGCCCTTCCTCGGCTTCGAGCCTGCGGACCGGGCGCGCGAGGCCCGTGAGCGCATCGAGGAACTGCTCGCGCGCCAGGGGCCGGCGGACGTCACCACGCAGCAGATCCCGCAGGGCATTCTGGTGAAGATCGACGACGCGCTGGCTTTCGGCGTGACCTCCGGGGATGTCAACACGCTGCACAACGACACGCTGGAAGGCACTGCCACGCGCGCCGCCGATGCACTTCGCGGCGCCATCAACGAGACGCGTGAACTGCGCGACACCCGCAGCCTCCTGAAGTCCGGTGCGGTCGCAGCCGCGCTCACGCTCGCCTATCTGGCGCTGCTGTGGGTGCTCGCGCTGGCGCGGCGGCGGATCGGCTTGCGGCTGGCGCGCATCGCCAAGGCCAAGTCGGAGCAACTGCACCTGCGCGGTCTGCAACTCATCGAAAGTGACTGGGCGCTCGAACTCGTCCGCCGCCTGACCGCCTTCCTGTTCTGGGCATCTGCGTTGCTGTTGACCTACGAGTGGACCGGCCGGGTGCTGGAGCTCTTCCCGTACACGCGGCCCTGGGGCGAGCGGCTCAACGGATTTCTCGTCGAGACGGCCGCGAAACTCGTCGGCGGTGTCGCAGGAGCCATACCGGAATTGCTGATCGCGGTGGTCATCTTCGTGCTTGCACGCTTCGTGGTCGGCCTCCTGCATCGCTTCTTCGACCGCGTGGCGAGCGGGCGCATCGACTTCGGATGGGTCGATCCGGAGACCGCGCGTCCGACGCGCAGGCTGCTGACGATCGCGGTCTGGCTGCTCGCGCTGGTGATGGCGTATCCCTACCTGCCGGGCGCGAGCACCGATGCCTTCAAGGGCTTGTCGGTCCTCGTCGGCCTGATGGTGTCCATCGGTGGCGCGAGCGTGGTCGGGCAGATGCTGAGCGGCACCATCCTGACCTACACGCGCACTTTCCGCGTCGGCGAGTACGTGCGGATCGGCGACCACGAAGGCGTGGTGGTCGAACTCGGGATGTACCGCACGCGTCTTCGGACCGGCATCGGCGAAGAACTCACGCTGCCCAATTCGATGGTGCTGGAGACGCCCACGCGCAACTTCTCGCGCAACACGGCGGGCCGGAGCATCGTGCTGCTCGATACCAGCGCCACCATCGGCTACGACACGCCGTGGCGGCAGGTGCACGAAATGCTGAAGGAGGCGGCGCGCCGCACCACGGACGTGCTCGCCGATCCGGCGCCGCAGGTCTACCAGACCGCGCTGTCGGACTTCTACGTCGAGTACCGCCTGGTGGCGCACGGGCTGCTGAGCCAGGACTGCCCGCGGATCGACATCCTCGGGCGGCTGCACCAGAACGTGCAGGACGTCTTCAACGAGCATGGCGTGCAGATCATGTCCCCGCATTACCTCGGCGATCCGGACGAGGCGAAGATCGTGCCCCAGTCGCGCTGGTTCGAGGCGCCCGCCACACACGAATAGGAGCCTGCATTGAAAAGTCTGGAACTCCCGGGTGGCGGCGCGATGCCCGCACTCGGCCTCGGCACCTGGCACATGGGCGAATCGTCTGGCCGTCGCGCCGCCGAAGTGGCGGCCGTGCGTGCCGCGATCGCCATGGGCTATCGGCTCATCGACACCGCCGAGATGTACGGCGAGGGCGGCGCGGAGCAGGTCGTGGGCCAGGCGGTGGCCGAAGCGCTGCGAGCCGGCGAGGTGAGGCGGGAAGAGCTTTTCATCGTCAGCAAGGTCTATCCCCACAACGCAAGCCGGCGCGGCACCCCGGCGGCCTGTGCGCGCAGCCTGTCACGGCTCGGGCTCGATCACGTCGACCTGTATCTGCTGCATTGGCGCGGCGAATATCCCCTGGCGGAAACCTGCGAAGCCATGCGCGCCCTGGTGGCCGATGCCCGCATCCGGCACTGGGGCGTGAGCAACTTCGATGTCGACGACATGGAAGAGCTGGAGGCGGTGGACGGCGGCTGCGCGGCCAACCAGGTCTACTTCTCGGTCGGCGAACGCGGTGCGGAGTTCAGTCTTCTTCCGTGGCAGCGCCAGCGCGGCATGCCGATGATGGCCTACAGCCCGATCGACCAGGGCGCGCTGGCGGCCGATCCGGCGCTGGGCAGGCTGGCGCAGAAGCTCGGCGTCACGACGGCGCAATTGGCACTGGCCTGGGTCATCTCGCGCACTGGCGTGGTCGCGATTCCGAAGGCCGTGCGGGAAAACCACCTGCGCGAAAACCTCGCGGCGGCCGACCTCCAACTGAGCGCCGAAACGCTCGCAGAGATCGACCGCCTGCATCCACCGCCGCGTCGCAAGAAGCCGCTGGCGATGATCTGATCAGTGCGCCTCTGCTTGCTTGGCTGCCGCCACGATGGCAGCCTCGTCGTGCTTCGCGCCGTTGAGGAAAAGGTTGAGAGCCACCGCGCTCACCGACGCGAGCAGGATGCCCGACTCCACCAGCGAGTGGATCGCGTGCGGCATCCACTGCTTGAAGTTCGGCGCGATGAGCGGAATCATGCCGATGCCGATCGACACCGCGACGATCATCGCGTTGTGCCGGTTGGTCTTGAAGTCCACGCCCGAGAGGATGCGGATGCCGGTGGCGGCGACCATGCCGAACATCACGAGGCCCGCGCCGCCGAGCACCACCGTGGGCAGCGATTCGACCAGCGCCGCCATCTTCGGCAGCAGGCCCAGCACGATCAGGATCACGCCGCCGGCTACGCACACGAAGCGGCTCTTGATGCCGGTGACCGCCACCAGGCCCACGTTCTGCGAGAAGCTGGTGTAGGGGAAGGTGTTGAACACGCCGCCGATCAGCGTGCCGAGGCCGTCGGTGCGCAGGCCCCGTGCGAGGTCCTCCTGCGAGATCTTGCGGTCGGTCATCTCGCCGAGCGCGAGGAACATGCCGGTGGATTCGATCATCACCACGATCATGATCAGCGACATCGTGAGGATCAGGATCGGGTCGAACTTCGGCATGCCGAAGTGGAAGGGCAGCACGATGTCGACCCAGGCCGCGTTGGCCACCTTCTCGAAGGTCATGAAGCCGAAGAGCGTGGCGACGACCGCGCCGATGACGATGCCCAGCAGCACCGAGATGTTGGCGACGAAGCCCTTGGCGTACTTCACGATCAGCAGGATCGACACCAGCACCAGCGCCGCGATGGCGAGGCCGCCGAGGTCGGCGTACTTGGGGTTGGGCACCGAGGGCACGATCGACAGGCCCTTGGGCATCGGCGGCACCGCGGAGCCGGGCGAGGTCACGTCGGCGAGCCACTTGGCGTAGACCGGATCGACGATCGCCGGCGCGGTCGGGCCGACCGGGTTGCCGAAGATCCAGTTGATGCCCACGCGCATCAGGCTGATGCCGATCACCGCGATGATGGTGCCGGTCACCACCGGCGGGAAGAAGCGCAGCATGCGCGACACCATCGGCGCGATGAGGATCGAGATGACCCCCGCACCGATGATCGAGCCGAAGAGCATTTGCGCGCCGGCTTGCCCTGGATTGGCATTGGCGATCGCCACCATGGGCGCGACCGAGGCGAAGGTCACGCCCATCATCACCGGCAGCTTGATGCCGAACCACTGCGTCGCGCCGAGCGACTGGATCAGCGTGGCGATGCCGCAGCAGAAGAGGTCGGCGGAAATCAGCAGCGCGACTTCCTGCGGGCTGAGCTTGAGCGCGCGGCCGACGATGAGCGGCACGGCCACGGCGCCGGCATACATCACCAGCACGTGCTGCAGTCCGAGGGCAGTGACCTTGCCCAGCGGCAATCGCTGGTCGACGGGGTGAACGGAGGCGGCAGCCGTCATTTCGAGTTCTCCTGGGGCGGCGTGAGAGTGAGGGAAGGGCTTGCAGGACGCGTGCCCGCAAGGAGCGTTCACGAGTCTGTACGCGAAACTGTATACAGTTGAGCCGGCGCGCTGTATGGCGGAAAACCCGGGGCCGGCCGCTGTTTCGCATCGATACAGCTGGCTGTTCCTGACCAATCCGGTCAGGCGCATACTCGTCCGACCTCGCCGCGTCCGTGCGACGTGTGGCCGTGCGTCTGCAGGAGTCTCGCCATGCTCGAATCTCTGCGTACCGATCCCACATTCCACCCTTCGCCGAAGCTCGCCATGGAGGCCGAGCCCGAGCACATCGCCTACACCGCACTGCTCTCGCCGGATGCCTCGCGGCCCGACGCGATCGCGGTGGTGGATGTCGATCCGGCCTCCGCGAGCTACGGCAGCGTGCTGTACCGGCTCGACATGCCGAACAAGGGTGACGAGTTCCATCATTTCGGCTGGAATGCCTGCAGCTCCGCGCTGTCGCCGATGTCGGGGCACGCATTCCTCAAGCGGCGCTACCTGATCATTCCGGGCATCCGCTCGTCTCGCATCTATGTGGTCGACACGCAGCCGGACCCGAAGAAACCGACCATCAGCCGCGTGATCGAGCCCGAGGAGGTGATCCGCAAGACGGGCTATTCGCGCCCGCACACGGTGCACTGCGGCCCCGAGGGCCTCTACATCAGCACGCTGGGCGGGGCCGGCGACGGCACGCAGGGGCCGCCGGGCGTGTTCCTCATGGACTGCGAGAGCTTCGAAGTCCTCGGCCAGTGGGAGATCGAACGCGGCCCGCAGAAGCTGCACTACGACTTCTGGTGGAACCTGCCGCGCGACTACATGGTGTCGAGCGAATGGGGCCTGCCGCCGCAGTTCGAGAACGGCATCGTGGCGGAGGACCTGCTGGGCAATCGCTACGGGCACCAGTTGCACTTCTGGGACCTGCGCGCCCGCCGGCACGTGCAGACCATCGACCTCGGCGCGAATCACCAGATGGCGCTGGAGGTGCGGCCCGCGCACGATCCGACGCGCGAATACGGCTTCGTCGGCGTGGTGGTCGACACCACCAATCTCGAAGGCTCGATCTGGACCTGGTGGCGCGAAGGCGGCCAGTTCCACGCGAAGAAGACGGCGGTCATTCCGCCCGAGCCCGCGGATGCATCGGTGCTTCCGCCGCTGCTGAAGGGCTTCGGCGCGGTGCCGCCGCTGATCAGCGACATCGATCTGTCGATGGACGACCGATTCCTGTACGTGGCCTGCTGGGGCACGGGCGAACTGCGTCAGTACGACGTGACGGACCCGCAGAACCCCAAGCTTGCGGGCAGCGTACGCATTGGCGGCATCGTGAAGCACGCGCCGCACCCCAACGGCACGAGCTTCGGCGGTGGGCCGCAGATGACCGAGATCAGCCGAGACGGCAAGCGCGTGTACTTCACCAACTCGCTCTACAGCCGCTGGGACGCGCAGTTCTATCCGGACGGCATTCCCGGGCGGATGGCGATGTGCAACGTGGGCGCGGACGGCGGCATCGAACTGGACGGCAGGTTCCTCGTGGATTTCGGCGCCGACTACGGATCGCACCAGGTCCGCCTGCAGGGCGGCGACTGCTCGACCGATTCGTTCTGCTATCCATCGGCCTGACGACGTGAACGCGGCCACCCTTTCGCTGTGGGCCGGGGTGGTGGTGGTCGGGGTTCTTCACGGGCTGAACCCGGCGATGGGGTGGCCGCTGGCCGTGGCGAACGGACTCGGCGAGAAGCGCGACACGGCGGTCTTCGCAACCTGGTTGCCGCTCGGAGCGGGGCATCTGCTCGCGATGGCGCTGGTGCTCGTACCTTTCGCGGCCCTCGCGTGGATGCTGCGCTGGAACCATGAGCTTCGCATCGCGGCGGGCCTCCTGGTGTTGTCGTTCGGCGTGTGGCGGCTGATGGGTCGGCATCGTCACCGCTGGTTGAGCCGCGTGCGGCCGACGCAACTGGCGCTGTGGTCGTTCCTGATGGCGACCGCGCATGGAGCGGCCCTGATGCTGCTGCCCATTCTCCTGGGCCTGTGCGACTCGTCGCAGCCCGCGTCGCCAGCGTCGCCGTCCGGCCTTTCGGATCACAAGGCAGTGATGGAGCTGATGCGCTCCAGCGTCGGCGTCGCCGTCACCGTCTCGCTGGTGCACACGGCGGCCATGATCGGCGCGGGACTGGGTGCCGCGTGGATCGTCTATCGCTACCTCGGCCTGCGCGCGCTGCGTGGCGCGTGGCTCGACCTCGACTTCGTGTGGGCGCTCGGGCTCATCGCCGCGGGCCTTGCGGGCATCGCGACCGCGGTGATCCGCTAGGCCCCAGAAACAGAAAAGCCCCCGAAGGGGCCTTTCATGTTTCGTTCATCTCAGGCTGCGCTTGCCTTCGTGGACTTCTTGTGTGCCGTCTTGTGCGACGACTTGTGCTTGGACTTGGTCTTGGCAGCCGGCGCAGCGGTGGGTTCGGCAGGGGCCTGTGCGAAGGAAGAACCGGCGGCGAGTGCGAAGCCTGCAGCGACGAGAGCGATGAGAGTGCGTTTCATGAATGATCGGTGTTGTGACGGTTTTTGAGGTTGGCCGATCCGAAATTCCGGATCGGTCAAGGCGTTCAACGCGCGACTTCGAAGTCGGATGACACGTTGCAGAATCTCTTGCATGAAATCCAAAAGTCTCGTCGCGGTCGTTTTGGTCCTGCTTCTGGGCCTCGCGGCGTACTGGTATTGGTCGCCGTTCCTGGCCCTGCGGCAGCTCCAGACGGCGGCCCGCAACGGCGACGCGGAAGAATTCAACCGGCATGTGGATTACCCGAGGTTGCGCGAGAGCCTGAAGGACCAGTTCTCGGCGCTCGTCGCACAGAAGCTCGGCGCGCAGAAGGATCCGGGCAATCCACTCGCGACCCTCGGCAGCATGCTCGGGCTGGGGCTGGTCAACCAGCTCGTGGACGTGATGGTGCGGCCGGAAACGGTCATGGCCGCGATGAGCCACGGCCGGCTGGCGCAGCCCGCACCTGCCGCGACCCCCAACCCGGCACCGGCCCCGGGCCAGGCTGCGCCCGCGAGCCCGCCACGGACGGACGCAGGAGCGCAGACGGACGACAGGCCGCGTTGGGTCATCGACAGGCAAGGCGTCAGCCGCATTACCGCCTTCGCGATCGATCCGGCAAAGCCCGAGGAGCCCAATTCGGAGCGCCTCGGGCTGGTGTTCGAACGCAGCGGCTTTGTTGACTGGAAGCTGACTGAAATCAGGATGCCCGCTTCGGCATTCAGCCAATAGCGGGCCGCCCGACGCCATGGCCGACACCCCCCACGTCACGGACCCGAAGCGCAGCGGGCGTGGCTGGCGCATCGCGGGCATCGTGCTGGTGGTCATCGTGCTTCTGCTGGTGGCCGCGGCCATCGGGTTGCGCATGGCCTTTCCGCCGGCGCGCATCTCCGCGCTGCTGGCCGAGCAGGTCACGGCGGCGACAGGGCGTGTGTTCCGCATCGACGGCGATCTGTCGATCCGACTGCTGCCGACGATCGCGGTGCGCGCCGAGGATGTCGCATTGGCCAATGCGCAGTGGGGTTCCCGGCCGGACATGTTCCGCTTCCGGCGCGCGGCGTTCGAGGTCTCGCTCCGGGATCTGCTCGATCGCAGGATCCGCATCCTGAGCATCGAGGTGGACGGTGCCGACGTGCTGCTCGAGACCGACGGCGCCGGCCGCTACAACTGGCAGATGGCGCCGCGTGCGCCATCCACCGGCAATGCGTCGGCACCGCCGCTCGCGCTGGATCGGCTCGTGCTCTCGCAGGTGCATATCGGCTATCGGGACGCGGGCAAGGGCACGTCGAGCGAGATCGACATCGAGTCGCTGGAACTGCAGGCGCGGGCGGATCTCGACCGGTTGACCGCCGCCTTGAGGCTCGGGCCCCAGCACTGGACGGTGGAAGGCGACATCGGCCATCCGGCCATGCTGCTGGCTGGAACCGACGAATGGCCGTTCAACCTGCGCTTCGCGACCGGCGGCGCGCTCATGACGGCCAACGGCAGCATGGGTGTCGGCCCGCGTACCGGAACGCTGTCGGCCAGGCTGACGGTGCGTGCCGACAACACCCGGGCGCTGTCGCAGCTGCCGCAGTTGTCGAAGTTCGCGGCCGCGTTGCCGATGCCGGTGGAGGCCAGTGCGGATCTGCAGCGCAACCGGGACGAATGGCGCTTCGATGCGCTGACGCTGTCGCTCGCCGGGCAACTGATGAAGGGCCGGGTCACCTGGATGGCGACGCAGCCGACGGCCAGTCTGGACGTGGCACTTTCGGGCGCGGAGATCGACCTGGGCAAATGGGGTGTCGGTCGATCGGCGAGCAAGCCGGCTTCGGCCGAGACCGGATCGCGCAAGCCGGTCTTCGGCGATGTGCCGCTGATCACGTTCGAGTCGCTGCCGCCGTTTGCGCTGCGGATTGCGCTCGGCGTCGATCGGCTGACGGTGCCGGGCTTGCCGATGCTGTCGGGTGTGAAGGCGCGTGCGGTATCGGAAAAGGGACGATTGACGATCGAGCCCGTTTCGTTCGGTGCGGCCGGTGGCGAGATCAAGGGCAGTCTTTCGATCGCGTCGAGCCATGGGGCGGCGCCTCGGACCGAAGTGCAACTGACGGCGCGTTCGCTGTCGGTCGACGCGCTCGATGAATTGTGGAGCGGGGGCAAGCAGTTCAAGGGTGGCCGTGCGAGCCTCGCCGCCAAGCTGTCGATGACCGGCCGCACGCCACGCAGCCTGGCCGCCTCGTCGAACGGCGATGTGCAGTTCTCGGTCCGCGACGTCGCGCTGGCGGGTCGGGCTGCGGCGCTCGATCGCGGCATCGTCGCGCGCCTCGTCGACGTGCTGCTGCCCAAGCAGGCTTCGCGCGAAGACCTCGTGGTGCAGTGCGCGGTGGCACGCCTGCCGCTGCGCAATGGTGTCGCACCGATCGACCGGTCGATCGCGATGGAGACGCGGCAGATCGCGGTCGCGGCGATCGGACAAGTCGATCTGGCGAAGCAGACGATCGAACTCGAATTCCGCCCGCGGGTGAAGAAAGGGCTGGACCTGAATCCGGGCAGCCTCGTTCAGCTCATGCTGCTGAAGGGCCCGCTGGAGAGTCCCGAGCTGAGCATCGACCCCAAGGGCACGGTGCGGCAGGCAGCGACCTATGGCGTGGCCGCGGCGACGGGTGGCCTGTCGCTGCTCGCGCCCGCCCTGCTTGGCGATGCAGGCGTCGCCACCGATTGCGGACTGGACGGCGGCGCTGCGAAGGGCGGCAAGGCCTCGCAGCCGGAAGGGCGCAAGTTCAGGCTGCTGCGGCCGTTCGAATCGATGCGTTGAGGCCCACCACGCGTGACGGGCCCGGCCGGAGGCGAAGCGAGCCCAAAATGGCGAGGGCGTTTGTGACGGGCCGATGACCGAATTTCGTGAATTAGTTCCGGTCGCAGAAAACGTAAGAAGAAAGTTGAATGGGAGCGCTTGTAACTTTATGTTTACATAGGCACAATGTATTACATGGACGCACGAAACATCTCCAAACCTCAGTGGACCAGCGCCGGTCTTCTGGGACTCCTTCGCGCAAGCCTGCCGCCCACCGATCGCGCGCGGGCCGTGGCCTCCCATGCCAATCCCCCGCCCGAGCGGCTGGACAGCGATCAGATCGCCGAAGTGGCCAGTGCCTGGCGCGATCGCAGCTCGTTTGGAGATCTCGGTGCCGAGTCCGTCGCCCAGGCGCTTGAGATGGTCGCCCGCCGCCGCGCCGAGAAGCAGAACCGCATCCAGGCGATGGGCAAGCGTCTTACCGATCTGATGAGACTGCCTTGAGTCGCCTGCATGTCCGTCGCGTTGCGCGCCGCCTGGAGCGGATCCGCCGGATGCGATGCCGGACCCGTCCGTCCCAGTTTGTCCAAACCAATCCCAACGCCATGAAAACCCAGAACGAAGCGATCAGCGAAGGCTACAACGTCGATCTTTCCGGCCCCGGTCGGCCGATGGGCGCGCGGGGCAAGTACCCGAATTTCGAAGTCATCCCGCTGCTGACCGACATGGAAGCGGAGCTGCTCAACACCCTGGGCCTGATTCGCAAGCTGCTGACCGAAGGTGCACCGACCCAGGACGCCCAGGAAGGCGTCGTGCTCGCGATCGACGGCCTCCTGTCCGTCGCCCGCGCCTGAAGTCAACTTGCGAATCGCCCGAGGAGCCAAAGATGAACACCTACCAGACCGCGAACCAGGCCGTCGGCGTCGCCCGCACCCTGAGCAAGAGTTCCGCCTGCACGATCGTCGTCTACCAGGCCGGCGCAGGCAGGTACGTCACGGCCCGCCCCACCGACTCGGTCAGCGGGCTCGTCATCGGTGTCTATCGCAACGGCTACCTGCTCCCCAGCGGTCAGCGCGCCTGAGCCGGAAGACGCAGGCCTTCGGCCTTCAATCTTTGCCCGGCCGCGACACCCGTCGCGGCCCGCGCGTCACGGGGCACGACCAACACATCGCTCGTCGCCCAGCGGAGCACCCGCTCCGCCACATTGCCCAGAAAGAAATCCGCCACCGGTGACCGTCGGCGCCGCCCGACCACCAGGAGATCGGCGCGCAGGTATTCCTGCTGCACGACCGCCTGGCGCGCCGGATCGCCGTGGCCGATCGTGGACATCACGCGATTGCGCCTGGCATCGAACGAATCGGTGAGCCACAGGATGCGGTTGCGCGCGTATCGAAGGCAGTCCTCCCGGTATGCGCGGATCTGGTGAATGGAGGCTTCGGCGGAGCGCAGCTTCGCCTCGTCGCGCGCGCTGATGGCGTGGAAGAGCTGGATGTCCGCGTGGCGGTCGAGATCGCACGCGAGTCGCACCAGATGCTTCGACTCGGCGCTGAAGTCCACCGCGACGAGGATCCTGTCGTACGACCTGTTGGCCGCACGCCGGACCAGGAGGACCGGGCAGCGCACGAGGCGCGCCAGCCGTTCGGCGGCGTGCCCGCGCACGAACGTCATGAGCGGACTCTCGCGGCAGGCCGGCAGCACGACGAGGTCGGCACATCGCCCCTCGCCGGCGACGTGAGCCAGCGTGTTGGCAGCCTGGTCGACGGTCCTCACCGTCAGCGGGAAACGCGCGCCGAGCGCGCGGGCGGTCTGTGCCAGGAGGCTTGCCGCATGAGGCCTCGGCAATGCGCCTCCCAGCGAGGCGACCATCAGCTTGAGCGTCGCGCCGTGCTCGACCGCCAGCCGGGCCGCCCGGTCCATGGCGCAGCCCGCCTGTGCGGAGAAATCGGTCACCGCGAGGATCGAGCGGATTTCCGCCGGCCGGCCGTGAAGGGTGTGATGAGGAACGGCGAACACGGGTTCGCCGGAATTCGTTGCATGCATGGACGCACTCCAGTCGAATACGGTTGCTCGCACGAGGAGCAGCCGCTGCCGCGCGGGAGGGATGCCCGGCGGTCGATGGTTTGCGCAAGAAGGGGAGGGAAACGGACCGCCGGGCTCAGGAATCTGCTGCGAGGAGCAGGGAGCGAAGAGGGACGGTCACGGTGTGCATGCGGGCGAGTGTAGGCCGGGGCGATGCGGTCACGCGCAATGACCGCACGCCACGTGCCGGATTCGGGCGAAGCCCGATCAGGACAGCAGATCGCTGAGCGTCCGCGCGATCACCTTCGTTGCGCGGCGCAGGTCTTCGAGCACCACGCGCTCGTCGTTGCGCTTGGCGTGCGATTCGAGCACCGTGCGCGGCCCCGCGCCGTAGATCACGCCGGGGATGCCGGCTTCGCCATACAAGCGCACGTCGGTGTAGAGCGGCGTGCCCATGGCCTTGATCGGTTCGCCGAAGATCGCCTGGCCGTGCTTCTGGATGGCATCGACCAGCGGCTTGTTGCCCGGCAGCGGCTTCATCGAATTGGCCAGCAGCATGCGCCGGATCTCGACCGTGATGCCCTGCATCTGCGCCGCACTGTCTTCGATCACCTTGCGGATGTTGGCTTCGACTTCCACCGGGTTCTCTTCGGGGATCATGCGCCGGTCGAGCTTGAACACCACCTTGCCGGGAACCACGTTGGTGTTCGTGCCGCCTTCGATCAGGCCCACGTTGAGGTAGGGGTGCGTGATGCCCTCGACCTTCGACGTGACTTCCTGATAGAGCTTGTTCTGCGCGTAGAGCGCATTGAGGATGTTCACCGCGCCCTGCAGCGCGTCGACGCCGGTGGTCGGAATGGCCGCGTGCGCCATCTTGCCGTGCACCGTGACTTCCATCTGCAGGCAGCCGTTGTGCGCGGTGACCACTTCGTAGCTGAAGCCCGCGGCGATCATCAGGTCGGGCCTGGTCAGGCCGTTCTTGAGCAGCCAGCCCGGGCCGAGGATGCCGCCGAATTCCTCGTCGTACGTGAAGTGCAGTTCGACGCTGCCTTGCGTCGGCTTGGCCACCGCTTCGAGTGCGCGCAGCGCGAAGGTGAAGCTCGCGAAGTCGCTCTTGCTGACCGCGGCCGCGCGGCCGTAGAGGCTGCCGTCCTCGATCTCGCCGCCGTAGGGGTCGTGCGTCCAGCCTTCGCCGGGTGGCACGACGTCGCCATGTGCGTTCAGCGCCACGACCAAGCCCTTGCTTGGTCGTTCTCCATCTTTGCGGCCGCCATCTTCGCCGTACTTGCGGCGCACGATCAGGTTCGTGATGGACTCCAGGCCGTAGTCCTTCACCTCCTGCTCGGGCACCGCATGCTTCTCGGCCTCGAAGCCGAAGGCCTTGATCAGTTCCGCGGTGCGTTCGGCGTGCGGGGCGTTGTTGCCGGGGGGCGTGTCGGTGGGCACGCGCACCATTTCCTGAAGAAAGCGCACTTCCTCGTCGAAGTGGGCGTCGATCCAGGCGTCGAGCTTGCTGTAGTCGGTCATGGTCTTAGTGGGCTTGTTCGTTGGCCAAATCGTTGAGCAGCGACTGGAAGGCCTGCACCGCCAGTTGCATGTCGTCGTTGGTGCTCGATTCGAGCGGGTTGTGGCTGATGCCGGAGTTGATGCCGCGCACGAAGAGCATCGCCTGCGGCATGACTTCGTGCAGCTTCATGGCGTCGTGGCCGGCGCCGCTGGGCATGCGGAAAAGCGGCACGCCGAGCTGGTCGACCGCCTTTTCCCAGCGCTTCTGCCATTCGGGCGCGCTGGGCGCGGCGGCGGCGCGCATGGTTTCTTCGAGCGTGTGGCGCACGCCGCGCCGCTCGCAGATCTCCTTCAGCGCATCCAGCACGTCGTTGGCCAGCGCATCGCGCTGCGCATTGTTCGGCGCGCGCAGGTCGAGGCTGAACTTGCAGCGCCCCGGCACGACATTGATCGAGCCGCTGGGCACTTCGAGCATGCCGACGGTGGCGACGGAGTCGCCGTCCTTCGCGGCGCGCTTCTCTGCGAAGAGGATCAGCTCGGCCACGGCCGCGGCCGCATCGCGGCGGCGGTCCATCGGCGTGGTGCCGGCGTGGCTCGCCATGCCGATGACCTCGCCGACGAAGCGCACGCTGCCGTTGATGGACGTGACGATGCCGAGCGGAAGGTCGAGCTCGGTGAGCACCGGACCCTGCTCGATGTGCACTTCGACGAAGCCGAGGTACTTCGACGGATCGCGCTGGAGCTTGGGAATGTCCTCGTCCTTCAGGCCCGCGTGGCGGCGTGCCTCGCGCATGGTGATGCCGTCCGCATCCTTCTGATCGAGCCAGGCGTTGTCGAAGTGGCCGATCAGCGCGCCGGAGCCCAGGAAGGTCGCCTTGTAGCGCTGGCCTTCTTCTTCGGCGAAGCCGACCACCTCGAAGCCGAAGGGCAGGCGGCGGTTCTGGCGCTTGAGTTCGCGAACGCAGGCCATCGGCACGAAGATGCCGAGGCGACCGTCGTACTTGCCGCCGTTGCGCACCGTGTCGTAGTGCGATCCGGTCAGCAGGGTCTTCGCGCCCGGCGTGGCGCCGTCGTAGCGGCCGACCACGTTGCCGACTGCATCGATCTCGACATGGTCGAAACCGGCCTCGCGCATGTCCTGGGCGATCTGCTGCGCGCAAGCGCGATGTGCGTCGGTGAGGTAGGTGACGGTGAGCTGGCCCTTCTCCGCGTAGCCGGGATCGGTGTGCGCCGACAGCTTTTCCTGCCAGTCCCAGACCTCGTTGCCCAGCGCGGGGTCCGCATCGAACTTGTCGTCGAGCCGGATCTCCGCGATGCGGTGAATGTTGCGCAGCGCCTCGCCGAGTTCGAAATCCGGATGGTTGTGCACCCGGCGCTCGAAGGTCTCGATGATTTCCTGCTTCGAAAGGCCGGTGCCGCGCGGCCCGCGCACCGCGAGGATGAACGGAAAGCCGAACTTGGCGTTGTAGCCGGCGTTGAGCTGCTGGATCTTCGCGAACTCCTCGGGCGTGCACTGCGTGAGGCCCGCCTTGTTCTGCTCGTTGGTCGATTCGGCCGTGAGGCTCTTGGCGACCATCGCCTTGCCCGCCAATTCGGGGTGGGCGCGGATCAGGCCGAGTTGCTCGTCGCGCGATGCGCCGGCGACGGCCTGCACGAGCGCGTGCTTCAGGTGCGCCAGCGAGCGGAAGGGGCGCGCCTTGGCCGCGCGCTCCGCGATCCACGGCGAGTGTTCATAGACGCCGTCGAGGAATGCGATGAATTCGGCGCCCGAAGCGGCATTCAGTTGGTCGATGGTGAGGGCCATGTCGGTCTCCGTTCTAGGCGGCGGCGTAAGGATGGGTCGCCTTCCAGTGGCGCGCGATGTCGACGCGGCGGCAGACCCACACGCGGTCGTGCGCGGCGATGTGGTCCAGGAAGCGCTGCAGCGCGGTGATGCGCCCCGGTCGTCCGAGCAGGCGGCAGTGCATGCCGATGCTCATCATCTTCGGTGCTTCGTCGCCCTCGGCGTAGAGCGCGTCGAAGCTGTCCTTCATGTACTGGAAGAACGGGTCGGCGTGCGAATAGCCTTGGGGCAACGCGAAGCGCATGTCGTTGCAGTCCAGCGTATAGGGCACGATGAGCTGCGGCACCACGTCGCCATCGGTCTTCTGCACCTTCATCCAGAAGGGAAGGTCGTCGCCGTAGTAGTCGCTGTCGTATTCGAAGCCGCCGTAGTCGGCCACCAAGCGGCGCGTGCGCGGGCTGTCGCGGCCGGTGTACCAGCCGAGGGCGCGCTCGCCGGTGAGCTTCTCGATGGCTTTCATGCCCAGGCGCATGTGCTCGCGCTCGGTGGCCTCGTCGATGCCCTGGTAGTGGATCCAGCGCCAGCCGTGGCAGGCGATCTCGTGGCCCAGCTCCTTGAAGGCGGCGGCGAGTTCCGGATAGCGCTCGAGCGCCATGCCGACGCCGAACACCGTCAGCGGCAGCTCGCGCGTCTCGAACTCGCGCAGGATGCGCCAGACGCCGGCGCGCGAGCCGTATTCGTAGATGCCTTCCATGCTGATGTGGCGCTCGGGAAAGCTGGCCGGGTTGAACATCTCCGAGAGGAACTGTTCGGAGCCGGCATCGCCGTGCAGGACGCAGTTCTCGCCGCCCTCTTCGTAGTTCAGAACGAACTGGACGGCAATGCGTGCGCGGCCGGGCCATTGCGCGTTCGGCGGATTGCGGCCGTAGCCGACGAGGTCGCGCGGGTACGGAAGGGTGGTGTCGTAGATGCTCATGGTGGTCGGATGGGTTTCAGGCCAGCGCCAACGCGATGTCGTGCGTGGGAACCTTGCGGTCGAAGGTCAGATTGGCCTCGACGTGCTCGAGGTGCTCTGTCATGAGGCGGACCGCGCGCTCCTCGTCCTTGGCCGCGAGCGCCTTCACGATGTCCGCGTGCTCGTCGTTGGAGTGCTCGGCCGCGCTGGCGCTCTGGTACATCAGCGTGATGAGCGCGCAGCGCGAGATCAGCTCGCCGAGGATCTGGGCCAGCACGGCATTGCCCATCAGCTCGGCCATGCGTACGTGGAAGTCGCCGAGCAATTCGGTGCGGCCCGAGATGTCTTCGCCTGAGACGGCGGCCTTCTCGAGCGCCACATGCTCCTTGAGTGCCTTGATCTTGGCCGGCGTCACGCTGCGCACGAAGGCGCGTGTCATCTCGGCTTCGAGCATGCGGCGCACCGCGAAGACCTGCTTGGCCTCGTCGACCGCCGGCGCCGCCACGAACGCACCGCGCGCGGGCTCGAGGCGGATCAGCTTGTTCTGCGACAGCTGGAACAGCGCCTGCCGCACCAGCGTGCGCGAGACACCGAAGTGGTCCGCGAGCTTCTGCTCCGCCAGCTTGCTGCCCGGCTGGAGACGGTGCTCCACAATGGCCTTGGTGAGTGCGTCGACGATGGCGCGGGTGGTGGTCGATTCCATGGTCTTTTCATGATAGACCGAAAGCCCGGAACTGTATACACTTTTGTCGACCGGAATTTCCCGAATGCACTGAAGGAGCGAATCCATGGGCCTGAGCACCCACGTACTGGACACGATGCACGGCACGCCCGCCGCCGGCATGGAGGTTGCGCTGTACACCACCGACGGAACGGGCGAAGACGCGCGCGCCACGCTGGTGCGGCGTTTCACGTTGAATGCGGATGGGCGAAGCGACGGCCCGCTCTACGACAACACGACGCTCAAGACGGGGACATACCGCCTCGTGTTCGACGTGGCCGGCTATTTCAAGGCCCGCGGCGTGAGCTTGCCGGAGCCGAACTTCCTCAATCGCGTGTCGCTGGACTTCGGCGTCGCGCGCGCCGACCAGCACTATCACGTGCCGCTGCTGGTGAGCCCCTGGAGCTATTCCACGTACCGCGGCTCTTGAAATGTTGCTCGCCCCCAGGCTGCGCGCACTGCGTGTCGCTTCGCCAACCCCCTGCCGGGAGCAACGCCAGCGGCCCGGGGAAGCCGGTTCCGCGGCGTTTGCGGACTAGCGGGCTACAGTTGTCCTTCGCTCAGCGTGTCGAGTTGGAAATGACCGTCCTCATCCCACAGCCAGGTGTCGGTCCAGGTCACCTTGCCGAGCTTCGTCGGCGCCGGGAAGGGCGAGGCTTCGAGCACGGCCTTCTCGATTTCCGCGATCACCTCGGGCGCGTGCTTCGGCGCGCGCATCCAGTGCATGGACATCACCTTGCCGCCGGCGTCGAGATCGACCTGCAGCGTGCCGACCGCATAGAGCATCGGCGGCAGCTTGCCTTCGTAGATGCGCCGCTTGTTGAGCTGGTAGACGTAGCGCGCGGCGTCCTTGCGGTAGTCGCGCGCGGTCGTTGCGTTGGACGGCGTCGGGCGGGGGCGGTTGGTGTCGCCGCGGTCGGGCGTCGCGTTGCTGAGTTGGCCGGGGACGGCGCCTGGTGCGGTCGGAGGGGTGCCGCAGCCGGCGAGCCAGAGGCTGGAGACAAGGGCGCCCGCCAATGCAAGGCGGCGCGGCGTGAGCTTGAAATTCATTGGCGCGGTTATACCGTGGCGGGCAACGGGCGCCGAAACCGGAGGTATCGCGGATGACAGGCGCGGTTGATGAACTCCTCGCGCGACTGAAGCGCGAGCACGGCATCCTGGTGCGGGTCGAATCGACGCAGGGCTCGGCGCCGCGCGAGGCCGGGACCTGGATGGCGGTCTGGGCCGACGGCCTGACTGCGACGATCGGCGGCGGGCAGCTCGAATTCCAGGCGACCGAGGAAGCGCGCGCCTGGCTCGCGGGCGGCCCGGCCATCGAAGGCATCCGCCGCTATCCGCTCGGGCCGAGCCTCGGACAGTGCTGCGGTGGTGTGGTGTTCCTGTCGTACCGGCGCATCCAGGCTTCCGATGCGCAGGCGCTGCAAAAGGAATTGCTCGCGCATCTCGAACCGGTCGCGCTGTTCGGCGGCGGCCACGTGGGCGCGGCGCTGGCGCGGCTGCTGTCGACGCTGCCGTTCTCGGTGCGCTGGATCGACAGCCGCGACGGCGTCTTCCCCGACGAATTGCCGGCACAGATCGAGACCGAATATTCCGACCCGGTGCAGCAGGCCGTCGCCGACCTCGCGCCCGGCTCGCGCGTGCTGATCATGAGCTTCAGCCACGCGGAGGATCTGGACATCGTGATCGCCTGCCTGAAGCGCCTGCGCGAGCGCGACGATCTCCCCTACATCGGCCTGATCGGCAGCAAGACCAAATGGGCCACCTTCCGCCATCGCCTCGAATCGCGGGGCTTCACGGCGGCCGAGATGGACCGCGTGACCTGTCCGATCGGCGTGCCGGGCATCACGGGCAAGGAGCCGGAGGTGATCGCTGTCGCAGTGGCGGCACAGTTGTTGCAGGCGCTCTATTCCGCACGGCCGTGATCAGGGTTTTCCTGCACCCATCTCGACGCCGGAATCCGATGACTTTTTCGTAAAAGTGTATACACTTCAGTCCACAAGCCGCAGCGGAGCGAGGAGCCACCAGGTGCCTTTCGTTCGCGGCAATCACTCTGCTTACAGCGCCCGCAGTGGTGAGCAGGCCGGAACACCACGGCGTTCCCACACGCCGTAAGGGTTGAAGCCAAATGGAAAGCTATTACCTCGACTGGGCCAATCTCCTGCTGCGCTGGGTCCACGTCATCACCGCGATCGCCTGGATCGGCGCCTCGTTCTACTTCGTGATGCTGGACAACAGCCTCGAGAAGCCGCAGGACCCCGAATCGTTGGACAAGGGCGTCGGCGGCGAGCAGTGGGCCGTGCACGGCGGCGGCTTCTACAACATGCAGAAGTACGCGCTGGCGCCGAAGAAGCTGCCCGATCACCTGCACTGGTCGTATTGGGAAAGCTATTCGACCTGGCTCACCGGCTTCGCGCTCTTCACCGTCTCGTACCTGTGGAACGCCAGCACCTACCTCATCGACAAATCGAAGATGGACTGGCAGCCCGGCGCCGCGATCGCGGTGGCGCTGGCCTTCTTCGTCGTGTTCTGGATGGTCTACGACGGCATCTGCCAGATCTTCGGCCAGCGCAAGAACGGCGACACCATCGTCGGCGTGCTGGTGGCGATCTTCATCGCCTTCGCGGCATGGCTCGCCTGCCACTGGTTCGCGGGCCGTGCGGCCTTCCTGCTGATGGGCGCCATGATGGCGACGACCATGAGCGGCAACGTCTTCTTCTGGATCATCCCCGGCCAGCGCAAGAACGTCGCGGCGCTGCGCGAGGGCAAGCCGGTCGACCCGATCCACGGCGCTCGCGGCAAGCAGCGCAGCGTGCACAACACCTATTTCACGCTGCCGGTGCTGTTCGCGATGCTGAGCAACCACTACAGCTTCACCTACACGAGCAAGTACAACTGGATCGTGCTGCTGCTGATCATGCTCGGCGGCGCGGCCATCCGTCAGTTCTTCGTGGTGCGTCATCGCTTCAAACTGGGTAATGCGCGCAATCCCGTGCCCTACGCGATGTTCGGCGTCGTCGTGCTCGGGCTGTCCATCATCTGGATGCGGCCGGAGCCGGTCGGGGCGCCCGAGGCAAGTGCCGCCACGCAGAAGGTTTCGTTCGGCGACGTGCAGAAGGTGCTCGAACAGCGCTGCTACATGTGCCACGGCGCGCAGGTGCAGATGAAGAACGTGCGGCTCGACGCGCCGGACCAGGTGGCCGCGCATGCACAGGCGGTGTACCAGCAGGTGGTGGTCACCAAGATCATGCCGATGAACAACGCCACCGGGATCACGGACGCGGAGCGCGCCTTGATCGCCAAGTGGTTCGAAGGCGGCGCTGGTACGAAGTAACCCCCCAGGCTGCGCGCACTTCGTGTCGCTTCGCCCACCCCCCTGCTGAGGGCGGGCCGGCCGCTTCGGGCGGCCGGGCGCGGCGGCCCCCTGGTCAAGAGGGCGGTGGGGTATGGTGGCAGGGATACAGAGACAAGGTGAAATCATGAACCCGTCGAACACGTCGAACATCCCGGATCCGCGAGGCGCACCGCGCGAATTCCTCGAACATCTCTATCGCGTCGCGGTCGAGCGCGCACTGCCGCTCGCCAGCATGGGGCCCTGCCTGCCCAAGCCGCCCAAGGGGCGCACCCTGGTGCTCGGGGCCGGCAAGGCGGGCGCGTCGATGGCACAGGCGCTGGAAGCCCTGTGGCCCGCCGATGCATCGCTGTCGGGCCTGGTGGTGACGCGCTATGGGCACATACCGCCGCGCCCGGAAGGTCTGCCGCAGCGCATCGACATCGTCGAAGCGGCGCATCCGGTGCCCGATGAAGCCGGCATGAAGGCGGCCGAGCGCATCCTCGCGCTCACGCAGGGGCTGACCGCCGACGATCTGGTGCTGTGCCTGATCTCCGGCGGCGGCTCGGCGCTGCTGACGCTGCCGGCCGAAGGCCTGACGCTGGCCGACAAGCAGCGCATCAACACGCAGCTGCTCGAATCCGGCGCCCACATCGGCGAGATGAACTGCGTGCGCAAGCACCTCTCGCGCATCAAGGGCGGTCGCCTCGCGGCGGCCTGCGGGCCGGCGCAGGTGGTCACGCTCACCATCAGCGACGTGCCGGGCGACGATCCGGCAGTGATCGCCAGCGGACCGACCGTGCCCGACGCCTCGACCTGCGCGGAGGCACTCGCGATCCTCGACCGCTATCGCATCGAGGTGCCTGCGGCAGTGCGGGCGGCACTCGAGAGCGGCGCGCTCGAAACCCCGAAGCCGCACGACCCGGTTTTCAGGAACCACGCCACGCACCTGATCGCCACGCCGCAGCAGTCGCTCGAAGCCGCGGCCGCCGCGGCGCGCGCCGCCGGCATCGAGGCGCACATCCTGAGCGACGAGATGGAAGGCGAATCGCGCGAGGTCGGCAAGGTCCACGGCGCGCTGGCGCGTGCGGTGTCGATGCGCGGCCAGCCCTTCGCCAGGCCTTGCGTGATCATCTCGGGCGGCGAGACCACGGTGACGATCCGCCCGCGCCAGCCGGGCCAGCCGAAGGGGCGCGGCGGCCGTGCCGGCGAGTTCTGCATGGGTCTCGCGGGCGCGCTCGCCGGTCGCGAGAACGTGTGGGCACTGGCGGCCGACACGGACGGAATCGACGGCGTCGAGGACAATGCCGGTGCCTTTGTGACGCCCGACACGCTCAGCCGCGCGGAAGCCGCCGGCCGCAAGCTCGCGGATCACCTCGATCGCAACGACGCCTATGGCTACTTCGATGCGATCGGGGACCTGCTGGTCACCGGACCGACGCACACCAACGTCAACGACTTTCGTGCGCTGCTGATCCTGTAAGTCCGCGTGGTCGTTCGGGCGGTGCAATGGGCATGCCTTTGTCCTTTGTGCCTGACCGAACGAACACGCCGACCTGCATGAACCCATCCCGACCGGGGCTCGCGTCCCATCCGTCCCCGCGCTGGGCTGCCGACCTCGGGCTGCGGATGCGCCGCTACCTGCCGCTGAAGGTGGTCGGCACCACGGTGTGGACCTGGATCTTCTTCATCGGCTATTTCCACCTGTTGCGCGAGCCGGCCAGCCCGGTGACGGTGATGCCGCTCACCGCGCTGGACCGCCTGATTCCCTTCCAGCCGCCGGCATTGATCGCGTATTTCTCGCTCTGGGTCTACGTCGGCGTGGCTCCGGGACTGCAGCTCACGTTCAGGGAACTGGTGTCCTACGGGATATGGGTCGGCGCGCTGTGCCTGACCGGTCTCGGCTTCTTCTATTTCTGGCCGACCCAGATCCCGACGATTCCCAAGGACCCGACCGATTTTCCCGGCTTCGAGATCCTTCGCGGGGTCGATGCCGCGGGCAACGCCTGTCCCTCGATGCACGTGGCCGTGGCGATCTTCACCGCCATCTGGGTGGACCATGTCTTCAGGGCGATCCGTGCGCCCGCCTGGCTGCGGCTCATCAATGCCGCGTGGTTTCTCGCGATCGTCTATTCGACGCTCGCGACCCGCCAGCACGTAGTGCTCGATGCGGTCGCGGGCGCCGTTCTCGGCATCGCCTTCGCGATTCCGTCGCTGTACTGGCGGCCGCGTCCGACGCCAAGCCCCCGGGCTGAAGCGGATATCATGGAAATGCATGGCCGGCGGGTCGATCGCAGCCTTCCCAGGAGGGGTTGAGGCCAGACAGCAACTACCCAACATCGCCGTCGACAGGACCGGTCGATGGACAGAACATGACGACTGACACCGCACAAACGAGTTCGCTCAAAGAACTGCAGGACCTCATCCAGGAGAAATACGGCATCGAGCCGGCGGAGCTCGACCCGAATGCTTCCATGCGCGAAAAGGGCTTCGATTCGCTGGCGCTGGTCGAATTCGTCTTCGCGATCGAAGACCACTTCGGCATCAGCATGCCCGACGACGATCCCACGATCGACACGCTGGCCCAGCTCGCGGCCCTGGTCGACAAGGTGAAAGCCTCGCAATCCGCATCGGCGTGAGCGAAGTCGCTGTCACCGGAATCGGCATCGTCTCGCCGCAGGGGGACGAGCCCCAGGCCATGTTCGATGCGCTGATGCGCGGCGAATCCGCGCTGCGGCCCGTCTTCCCCGAACTCCCCAAGCCCGCGGTCGCAGCCACCGCCGCCTTCGACGAGTTGCGCTGGTTCACCAAGCTGCAGCTCGCCGGCGTCGACCGGGTCAGCCAGCTGGCCGTGGCCGCTGCCGACCTCGCGATGCGCGACGCGGGCTACGCCGGCAAGGCTGCCGACGTGGACCCCGAGCGCATCGGCGTGTTCGCCGGCTGCGGGATGGGCGGTGCGACCGCGCTGGAGACCGCCTATCGCGGCAACGGGCGCGTGCCGCCGCTGACCATCCCGGCCTTCATGCCCAGCGCGCCGGCCTCGCATGTGGCGATGCGCCAGGGCGTGCACGGGCCGGTGCTGACTTACTCGGTCGCCTGCGCGTCGTCGAGCCTTGCGATCGCCGAAGCCGCGAAATCGGTCCAGCGCGGCGAAGTCGACCTGGCGATCGCTGGCGGCAGCGAAGCGCTGATCGTGCCGGGCGTGGTTCTCGCGTGGCAGGCGATGCAGACGCTCGCGTCCTTCGTGCCCGGCGACGAAGCGGCGGCGGTCCGGCCGTTCGCGTCCGACCGCAGCGGGTTCGCGCTCGGCGAGGGCGCTGCATTTCTGGTGCTCGAATCCGCCGAGCGTGCTCGCCGGCGCGGCGCCCATCCGCGTGCCCTGCTGACCGGCTGGGGCCAGAGCTGCGATGCCACGCATCTCACCAAGCCCGACGCGCCGGGCCAGTCGCGCGCGCTCCGGCAGGCCTTGCGGCAGGCCGGGCTGCAGCCGAAGGACATCGGCTACTGCAATGCCCACGGCACGGCCACCCGCATCGGCGACGTGGTCGAGCGCGATGCGCTGGCGCAGGTGTGGGGCGACGATCTCGACCGACTGCGCGTCAGCTCCACCAAGGCGCTGCACGGTCACCTGCTCGGCGCGGCCGGCGCGCTCGAAGCGGTCATCACCGTGATGGCGCTGCAGCGGCGCGAGTTTCCGCCCAATGCGCACTGCGCCGAGATGGACCCGGCGTGCAGTCTCAACCTCGTTCCGCAGATCGGCACGGCGGCGCCGCAGCTCGAAGCAGCGATCAGCAATTCGTTCGCCTTCGGCGGAACCAACTCGGTCCTGGTCTTCACGCGCGCCTGAGCGACACGGTTCGGTCCGCGGGGATGCCGGGCTAAACTGCCCCGGCCTTCGCAACTCACCACTGGAGTCAACATGCTCGGACGCTTCGTCGCCTTCGTCTTCGCAGTGCTTCTGTCGGCTTGTGCCGCTACTCCCACGGTCAAGACGGATTTCGATCCCGGTGTGAACTTCTCGCGATTCAAGACCTACAGCTGGGTGACGAAGCCCGACGGCGGATCGCCGCTGATGCAGCAGCGCATCGTCGACGGCATCGACGCGCGGCTGCAGGCCCGGGGCTGGAAGTTCGCGCCCAACGGCGATGTCCACGTGGCCGCGCATGTGACCAGCCAGGAACGCCAGGTCTTCAACACGACGACCGTGGGCTACCTCGGCTGGGGCGGCTTCGGCCCCGCAGCGCCGAACTCGATGACCACGGTCGACACCTTCGAGGTGGGCACGCTCGTCGTCGACCTGTTCGACGGCACCACCAAGCGCGGCCTGTGGCGCGGCACCGCGAGCGGCACCTTGCAGGACGACCCCGCGCGCATGAACACGATGCTGCAGACCGCCCTCGACAAGATGTTCGCGGGCTTCCCGCCGGGGAGCGCACGCGCTTCCTCCTACTGAGCGCGCGGCCGCGCCGTCTCAGCTTCGCTTCGCGTCCAGAAGCCGGGAGATCTGCTGCGCCGATCCGAAGGCCAGCGTGAAGCCCAGTGCGCCGTGGCCGGTGTTGAACAGCAGGTTCGACGGCGCGCCAGCCACCTTCCCGATGATCGGCACCCCTGTCGGCGTGGCAGGGCGCATGCCGGTCCAGGGGTGGAGCGAGTCCATCCGGCTCGCCCTCGGGAACACCGCGCGCGTCGCTTCGGCGAGCGTCTCGATGCGCGTCGCGGGAATGCTCGCGTCGTGGCCGACGAGCTCCGCCATCCCGGCCACCCGCAGTCGCGAACCGATGCGGGCGAAGACCACCTTGCGCGCGCTGTCGGTCACGTTCACGCGCGGGGCAGCGGCCGGCGCCGGGTCCACATCGAGCGTGATGCTGTAGCCCTTGAGCGGGTAGACCGGGAGGTACACGCCGAGTTGCGCGCCGAGCTCGTGCGACGCGCTGCCCAGTGCCATCACGAAGAAGTCCGCCGGCACATCCCCGCCCGAAGTCCGGACCGCGGCGACGCGGCCCCGGCGCAGATCGAACCCTTTCACATCGTTGCCGAGAACGAAGCGCACGCCCCGCGCGCGCAGCGCCTCTTCGAGCTCCGTGCACACCTTCAGACAGTCGGCCGCGCATTCGCTCGGCGTGTGGATCGCGCCGGCGATCTGGCCCCGATAGTCCGCGAGCGCCGGCTCGATGGCGACGCATTCATCCGGCGTCACCAGCCGCTGCTCGCTGCCCAGGGTGCGCTGCAGTTCGAGTTGCCGGCGCGCGCCTTCGAGCGATGCCTCGCTCGCGTACAGCACCAGCTTGCCCGTGGCGGAGAAGTCGCAATCGGGCTGGAGCTCGTCGCGCATCGCTTCGAAGGCGATGCGGCTGCGCGTGGCCAGTGCCAGGAGCTGCGCGGTGGTCTCTCGCGAGGTCTTCGCGTTGCACGCGGCGAGGAAAGCCAGGCCCCAGCGCCACTGGAGCGGATCGAGCTGCGGGCGCAGTTTCAGCGGCGAGGACGGTGACAGGAGCAGTTTGGGCAGCTGCTTCCAGATGGAAGGATCGGCCAGCGGCTGCACGTACGAATAGCTGAGCTGCGCGCCGTTGCCGCCACTGGCCCCCGCGCCGGGCGCCGCGCGGTCGATCACGGTCACCTCGAAACCCTGGCGGTTCAGTTGCCAGGCGGTGGCCAGGCCGACGATGCCGGCTCCCAGCACGCACAAGTGCATGACGCTTTCCTCTCTGTGGTCTTGGATGCGTCGACTCTAGGCCGCACCGTCTGCGCCGTGAAATGCCAAAAGCGCCGCGGGCCATAGCCAAAGCTCATGGGATGCGCCGCCCATAACTTTTGGTCATGGCCGTCCGTGCAAAAGGAATTGTGAGCAACGGGCGGATGCTTCCTACACTCCGTTTCACATTCAAACCACCGAAAGGGCTCGCATGAAGCTATCCGCATTGATGACCGCCGTCCTGCTCGCCGCCGCCGCGACGGGTGCACAGGCGGCCGATACCCTGGCCAGGATCGCCGAGTCCGGCAAGATCACGCTGGCCTATCGCGAGTCCTCGGTGCCGTTCAGCTATCTGGATGGCGGCAAGCCGGTCGGCTTCTCCGTCGAGCTGTCGAATGCGGTGGTCGATGCGGTCAAGAAGAAGCTCAACAAGCCCAACCTCGAAGTCGCTTTGATGCCGGTGACCTCGGCCAATCGCATCCCGTTGATCCAGAACGGCACGGTCGATCTCGAATGCGGCTCGACCACCAACAACACGGCGCGCGGCAAGGATGTCGCGTTCGCGATCAATCACTTCTACACGGGCACGCGGCTGCTGGTGAAGAAGTCCTCCCACATCAAGAACTACGCGGACCTGGCGAAGAAGCAGGTCGCCAGCACCACCGGCACCACCAACGCGCTGGTCATGCGCAAGTACAACGTCGAGAAGAACCTCGACATGGACATCGTCCTCGCCAAGGACCATGCCGACGCCTTCCTGCTGGTCGAAACCGATCGCGCCGTCGCGTTCGCGATGGACGACATCCTGCTGTTCGGCCAGATCGCCAACGCCAAGAATCCGGGCGACTTCGAGGTCGTCGGGGATTCGCTGCAGGTCGAGCCCTACGGCTGCATGCTGCCGAAGGACGACCCGGCGTTCAAGAAGGTGGTGGACGACACCATCATCGATCTCATGAAGTCGGGCCGCTTCGAGAAGATGTATGACAAGTGGTTCATGCAGCCCATTCCGCCGCGGGGCACTGCGCTCGGCCTGCCGATGAGCCCGCAGCTGCGGGACAACATCAAGACGCCCAGCGACAAGCCGGCGACCTGAGCACACCCCCCGGGTTGCCCACTTCGTGTGGCCGCCCACCCCCTTGCAGGGGGCGACACCTGCGGCCCGGCGGAGCCGGTTCCGCGGTGTTTCTGGTTTGAATTTGACGGAAGGTGATGGTTGTGACGCGGGTGGTTGGCATTCTGGGGGGCATGGGGCCTGCGGCCGGCGCGGACTTCGTGCGCCTGTTCGTCGAGGCCTGCGCCGGCCTGATGCGGGCGCGCGGCGAGCCGGTGCGGGACCAGGCCTTTCCGGAGCACTGGCTGGCGCAGGTGCCGGTGCCCGATCGCACCGGGGCGATCGACTCCGCCACCCCGGGCGCGCATCAGCCGCTCGAGCCGATGCTGCAGGCGCTGGGGCGGCTGGCCGCGCTCGGCAGCCGCGCGGTCGCGATCGCGTGCAACACCGCGCATGCGTGGCATGGCACGCTGCAGGCGCGGTTTCCCCACATCGAGCTGCTGCACGTGGCGCGCGAAGTGTCGGCGCATCTCGCGGCCGAGGGCGTGCGCGACGTGGCGCTGATGGCGACCGAGGGCACCTACCGCATCGGTCTCTACGAACACGCCATGGCCGACGCAGGCCTGCGCTGCCACCTGCCGCTGGCGGACGAGCGGCGCCAGCTCATGCGCGGCATCTACGACGGCGTGAAGGCCGGCGACATGGCGCTGGCAGAGGCGTGCTTCAGCGAGGTCGCGCTCCAGCTGGGGCGGCGGCATGGCGACGTCGCGATCGTGATGGGATGCACCGAGATTCCGCTCGGGCTGCAAGGCTCGGCGGCCGTGGGTGGGTTGCGGCTCGTCGACCCGGCACGGGTGCTGGCTTGCGCATTGGCAAACCGCGCCTACGACATGCCTTCGTCCCCCGCTTGACATGATTGATAAGATGAAAAGCGAACAGGCATCCGGCTGACCGGCTGCCAGGACCAACCAAGGGCCAACCAAGAGCCAAAGGTGCGGACAAGCCGCATCCTCCAGCCGCTTTCCACCGAAAGCCGTCCGATGGACGGCTTTTGTTTTGCCAGACACGTCAAGCCGTCATGAATTTGCTAGCCATCATCGCCGCGACTCTGGTCGCCGGCATCGGAAGTGTGTGGATCGCCGCATTGCTGCTGCGCGTGGGGGTGCGCACCGGCGAAGGCGGTGTCAACCCGCAGCATCTGCTGAGCCTCGCGGCGGGCGCGCTGCTCGCCACCGCTTTCATGCACCTGCTCCCGGAAGCCTTCGAAAGCCATATTGCGCCGGGCGTGCTCTTTGCGGTGCTGCTGTTCGGGCTGGTCTTCTTCTTCCTGCTGGACAAGGCCGAGTTGTGGCACCACGGGCACGAGCATCACCATGAAGGCGCCCCCGATCACGACCACGACCATCACCACGCGCACGCCCATGTGCATTCGCACGGGCATTCCCATGCCCCGACCGCCAAGGGCGGCGGCTGGGCGGTGCTCACCGGCGACAGCGTGCACTGCTTCGGCGACGGCATCCTGATCGCATCGGCCTTCATCGCCGACCTGCGGCTCGGACTGGTCGCCGCGGTGGCCGTGCTGGCGCATGAGGTGCCGCACCATATCGGCGACCTGGTGGTGCTGCGCCAGAGTTCGGCCAATCAACGCGCGGCGCTGGTCAAGGTGTCGCTGGCCGGCACCATGACCGCGCTCGGTGGCGTGGTCGGCTGGTGGCTGGTGGACCGCTTGCACGAATGGCTGCCGTATTTCCTCGTGCTGGCGTCCAGCAGTTTCGTCTACGTGGCACTGGCCGACCTGATCCCGCAACTGCAAAAACGCCTGCCTGCGCGCCAGACGGCCATGCAGATCGTGTGGCTGGCGATCGGCATCGTGCTGGTCACGCTCGTCAGCCGCCTTGCCCATGGCGAGCATGCCCATTCGCACGGTGATGCCGACCACGCGCATGAGTCGCACGAGGCGCATGGCCACGCGGATTGATCGACCGCCCGCGCCATGCACGTTCTGAAACGCTTGTTGCGTCTTTTCTGACAAGACGGCTCCGACCGTTGGGCCCACACTCGGGTGTGCATCGCTGCGATGCGCAGTCAGTCAGCCAGGAGTCCGATCATGAAGAGCGCCGAGCCCCCTCTGCGTACCGGAGAAGCCGCAGACGAACCCGAGATCGACGAGACCGATGACACCGTGTCCGAGGATGCGGAGAACGAAGAATTCGAGGACGACGAGCTCGACGCCGAGGTGACGGACGAACTCTCGGAGGAGACCGGCATCGATCTGACCGATGCGAGCGAACTGGACGCGGACAACGTGCTGGCGGACGAGGAGTTCGATCGGGTGATGCAGGCGCCGGACTGAGTCCACCCCCAGGCTCGCGCACTTCGTGTCGCTCTCTCGGGCGGCCGCCGGGGGCGGCAGCTCTTCGGGCCGTCCAAGCCTGCGCAGGCAGGCTTGGAGCCGCGGCCCTCAGCCCCCTCAAGGGGGCGCCGCCTGCGGCCCGGCGAAGCCGGTTCCGCGGCGGCTCACCAACGGGCGGGCGCTTTGCGCCGCCGCTGATTCCGCTGTTTCAGTCTTCCAGGGTGAAGCCTACTTTCAGGGTGACCTGCCAATGGGCGACTTTGCCGTCGACGACGTGGCCGCGGGTTTCGGTGACTTCGAACCACTGGATGTTGCGGACCGATTCGCTCGCCTTGGTGACGGCGCGGCGAACCGCGTCGTCGCTGCTGTTGGGGGAGGAACCGGTGAGTTCGATGAGCTTGTAGACATGGCTGGTCATGGTGTTCTCCTTGCTGTCGTTTGGGATCCGGTGCAATTGGCGCTGCCATGGTGGCACGGTGGGCGGTTGAAGCGTGCCTAGTTGAAACCCGCGCATGAGGCCATGCACGCTTGTCCCGGATGTGCTTGTGCCGGGCGAGGTGTGAAATATGCTTCTCCGCGCTTTTTCAACCATCTCCTGTTCATGATGAATCGACGTCTTCCCGGTGCGCTCTCGGCCCTCGCGATGGCCTGTTTTGTTCTTGCAAGCCCGGCAGTGCAGGCCGCCCCCGATGCCGGGCTGCTCGCCGCAGCCGAAAAGGCGCAACCCGCAGTCATCGACAACCTCAAGGACATGGTGCTCATCGAGTCGGGCAGCCTCGACGTCGACGGTCTGATGAAGATGGCGGATGTGGTCGAGGGCCGCCTCAAGAGCACGGGCTTCAAGATCGAGCGGCGCAAGGCGACGGCCGGTGCGGGCACCGACATCGTGATCGGCACGCTCAAGGGCACGGGCAAGCGAAAGATCATGCTGCAGGCGCACATGGATACCGTCTACCCGGCCGGCATCCTGGGCACGCAGCCCTACAAGGTCGACGGCAACCGGATCTACGGTCCCGGCATCGCCGACGACAAGGGCGGCATCGCGGTGATGCTCGCCGCGCTCAAGATCCTCGGGGAGGCCGGCTGGCGCGACTACGACACGCTCACCGTGCTCTTCAATCCCGACGAGGAAGTCGGGTCCGTCGGTTCGGGCGAGCTGATCGCCACGCTGGCCGATCAGCACGATGTCGTGCTGTCCTTCGAACCCACTGCCGCGAAATCGGTGGCGAAGGGCGAGGCCCTGCTGCTCGGCGCCGCGGGCATCGCGACCGCCACGCTCGATGTGAAGGGACGCGCAGCGCACGCCGGGGCCGCGCCCGAGCTGGGCCGCAACGCACTGTACGAGTTGGCCTACCAGATGCTGCAGACCAAGGACGTGCCGAAGGAAACGCCGGGCGCCACGCTCAACTGGACCGTGGCGAGCGCCAACGGCCCGCTCAACCAGATCACCGCCAAGGCACAGGCGCTGGGCGACATCCGCATCACCCAGCCCGGCGCGGAGAAGAAGCTCGAAGCCGCGCTGCGCAGCAAGATCGACAGCGGAAAGCTGATTCCCGACACCGAAACCATCCTGAAGGTCGAAGTGGGCCGCCCCGCCTTCCTGGCCGGCGAGAAGGGCGCGGCGCTCGCCGCGAAGGCGCAGGCGATCTACAAGGAGATCGATCGCGACCTCGCGCTGGCGCCGATGACCGGCGGTGGCACCGACGCGGGCTTCGCGGGGCGTTCGGGCAAGGCCACGGTGCTCGAGAGCTTCGGCCTCGCCGGCTTCGGCTATCACGCGAAGGACGAATACATCGAGGTGGATTCGATCGTGCCGCGCCTGTATCTCGTCACCCGGCTCCTGACCGAGATCGGCAAGCAGTGACCATGGAGATCCGGCAGGACGACCTCCGCGGGCCGGAGATCCGCGCCTTGCTCGAAGAGCATCTGAGTCACATGCGCGCGGTGTCGCCTCCGGAGAGCGTGCACGCGCTGGATCTCGACAAGCTGCGTCAGCCGGACATCTCGTTCTGGACGGTGTGGAAAGGCGGCGACCTGCTCGGCTGCGGCGCACTGCGCGCGCTGTCGTCGACGCATGGCGAGATCAAGTCGATGCGCACCGCCGAAGCGCATCGCGGACGCGGCGTGGCGCGCGCCGTTCTGAATCACATCGTCGCCGAGGCGCAGGCGCGTGGCTTCGAGCGCCTCAGCCTGGAGACAGGAAGCATGCAGGCCTTCGCACCTGCGCACCGGCTCTACGAGTCCTTCGGATTCACGCGCTGCGAACCCTTCGGCGACTACGCCCCGGACCCGAACAGCCTCTTCATGACGAAGCGGCTCTGAGCCGAAAGCGGCCTACTTCGCGCCGCCGGTGTACTTGGTGACGCTGTCGGCGGTGATGTGATAGCCGCTCACGCCCATCATCGAGTCGTTGCGCAGCGTCTGCAGCTTGCCGGTGACCCAGACCGTGTCCATCGCGCGGAACTTCGCGCCCTGTTTCGGACGCACGTGCAGGATCTGGTTGGCCGGCGGCGGCGGCGTGTGGATGCAGGCGCCGAAGTAGGGCACCAGCAGGAACTCGGTGACCTCGCCCTTGTTCTCCTCAAGCGGCACGATGAAGCCCGGGATCTTGACCTCGACCCCGTTCATCGCCGTGTTGGTGGGCGCGTTGTTCGACACGTCCTGCAGCTTCATCAGCAGCTCGTTCGCGCGCGGGTCGCTGTCGTCGAGCTTGCTCAGGTCCATGCCCTTGAGTTCCTTCATCGGATCCCAGTCCTTGGGCACCAACTCTTCCCACGAAATCACGCGCGGCTGGCCGGGTGCGACCTTTTCGCTGCCCGCCTTGCCGCCGAGCGGATTGGTCGGCGAGGTGGCCGAGGGGGAGGGCTCGGCCGCAAGCGCGCTGCTCGCGATCACCACGGCGAGAAGAAACGAAAGAGGAAGGCGCAGAGTCATCTTCAGATCCTTGGGGAAAGTCCATCGGCCAGCGAAAGCCGGTAGGCACGGATGCCGGGCAGCAGGCTCGCGAGCCAGCCCGCGACGATCAGGCTTGCCAGCAGCAGCCATTCGTTCAGTGTAGGTTCGGACAGGTGCAGGGCCAATCCGAACCGGGATTGCAGCGAGGGCGACAGCACCGCGATGCCCACGGTCGCGAGCGCCACGCCGACCGCCACGCCGAGCAGCGTGACCAGAGCGCCTTCGAGTGCGAGCAGCGTGAGCACGTGGCGCAGATTCGCGCCGACCGCGCGCAGCACCGCGAGTTCGCGGCGGCGCTCGTTCAGCCCCGCCATCACCACCGAGACCAGCCCCGCAAGGCTCACCAGCGCAACGAGCGCGGACATGAGCAGCAGCGCGTTCTCGCCGACGCCGATCACGCTCCACAGTTCGTCGAGCGCCACGCCGGGGAGGATGGCCATGAGCGGCTCGCCGGAATAGGTCGACACCCAGCGCTGCACCGCGAACACCGCGGCACGGTTCTTGAGGCCGACCAGCGCGGCAGTCACGTTCTTCGGCGTGAGGTCGAACTTGCGCACCTGATCGGCCGGGATCTTGACGCCCGGCATCGGCGCTCCGCCGGCCCATTCGAGGTGGATGGCCTCCATCGCGCCGAGGCCGATGTGCACCGTGCGGTCGACCGGCGTGCCGGTGCGCGCGAGCACTCCCATCACCGTGAAGGGCTTGTCGGCATGCTCGGCGACCAGCTCGCCGCTGCCGTGCGCGAGCGTGATCTTCTGGCCGACCCGATAGCCGAGGCGGTCCGCGACCTCGGCGCCGATCACCGCGTCGAACAGTTCACCGAACGGCTTGCCATCGCGCATGCGCAACGGCTGGCGGTCGCCGTAGCGGAAGTGCTCGAAGTACTCCGGCGTGGTCGCGAGCACCGCGAAGCCGCGGTGCGAATCGCCGAGCGACATCGGCACCACCCAGCTCACGCCGGGATGCGCGGCAAGTGCCTGCACGCTCTTCCACTGGATGTTGTTGGTCGCGGAACCGATCCGGAACACCGAGTACAGCAGCAGCTGCGTGGAGCCGGTGCGCGCGCCGACGATCAGGTCGGTGCCCGACACCGAGGACGCGAAGTTCTCGCGCATCTCGGTGCGGATGCGCTCCACGCCGAGCAGCAGGAAGGTCGACAGCGCGATCGACAACACGGTCAGCGCGAGCGTGAAGCGGCGGTTCCATGCGCTGCGCCACGCAATGCCGAAAAGTGCGGTCATGCTGGCCCCCACGCTCGGCACTGCGTGTCCTCGCTGCCCCCCGGGGGGACGCGACCTTGCTTGGGGCGGCCCGGCGCGGCGGTCATGCGGGCTCCCCCGAGGCCGCACGATTGATCTCCGGCAGCAGGACGTGGCGCGCGAAGCGCTCGGCGATCCGCTGATCGTGGCTCACGAAAACCAGCGCGCTGCGGTTCGTCTTGCAGGCCGTGAGCAGCACGTCGAGAAAGGCTTCGCGGCGGTCTTCATCGAGCGCCGAGGTGGGTTCGTCGGCGATCACGACTTCGGGGTGGCCGATCAGCGCGCGCGCCGCTGCGACGCGCTGCTGCTGCCCGACGGACAACTGCAGGGCCTGCCGCCGCCACAGACTCGAATCCAGGCCCATCTGTGCAAGCAGGAGCTCGGCCTGCGCCTGCGCCGTGCCATCGCGCATCGCCTGGGCCATGCGACGTGCCGAGAAGCGACAAGGCAGCAGGACGTTGTCCAGTACGCTCAGGTAGGGCAGCAGGTTGAACTGCTGGAAGATGTAGCCGACATGTGCGACCCGAAGCCGGTCCCGGCGCGCACCCGAAAGCGCGGCCCAGTCGTGTCCGAGCAGCGTGGCGCGCCCCTGTTGGGCCACCAGCACGCCCGCCAGCAGCGACAGCAGCGTGCTCTTGCCGCAGCCGCTCGGGCCGTGCAGGAACACGGCTTCGCCCGCGGCGATGTCCAGCCGTTCGATGTCGATGCATGGCGCCTTCGCACCTGGCCATTGGAATCGGAGCGATTCAGCCGAAAGTACGGAGCTCACAGCCGGGTCACTTGCTCCATGCGAGCCGTTCGGCGGGCCGCTTCAGCGACCGCTTGAACTGGCCTTGCGGCGATGCGATCTGCGCTTCGATCTGGCGCGGACCCTTGAACGCGCCGAACAGGCCAATGTCGATGAACTTCGCCGCCGCCGCATTGGTGCAATTGAAGGCGAAGGTGCCGTCGAGATCGGCATGGCCTTCGGTCGATTCACCCTCGGCCTTGCCCAATCCGAGTGCGGGCGAACGCAGGGTGACGGGGCCGAGCTTGCAATTGGCGACCGGGTCGATGCGGAAGATCTGGTCCGCCGCGCGCAACTGTGCGATGACGGTGTCCGCGGTCTTCTTCTCGGCATCGGTGCGCGGCGCGCGCTCGAAGCCGGTGAAGTTGTCGAGCGGTGACTCCATCTCGATCACCACGGTGGGGCCTTCGACGACGACGTCGAGCTTGATCTGTCCATGCACATGCGCGTGTTGGGCTTGCGCGAGCGCGCCGAAAGGGATGGCGATGACTGTGGTCAGTGCGAGTGAAATGAGCGGCCGGCTCATCGATTTCATGGTTCTGCGCCTTGCCGGGTCGGCAGCCCCGGCGTGTTGCTCCATTCGCTCCAGCTGCCGGCATAGAGCGCGGTCGGACCCAATCCTGCGACCTGCATCGCGAGGAGGTTGGGCACCGCGCTCACGCCGCTGCCGCATTGGTGGACCACCGTGGACGGCTCCCGGCCCGCCAGCAACGATTCGAATTCGGCGCGCAATTGCGCGGCCGGCTTGAACTTCCCGTCGGGTCCGAGGTTCTCGGAAAAGGGCCGGTTCAGGGCCCCGGGGATGTGACCGGCGATCGGGTCCAGAGGTTCCACTTCGCCGCGATAGCGCTGCGGTGCGCGTGCGTCGATCAGCGTCTGGTCAGCCTGCGCGAGCCGCGCGGCCACCGTCTTCGTGTCGACGAGTCGCGTCAAGGGTTCGCCGGTGACGAAGTTCGACTGGAAGTGCGAGGGCTCCTCGCGGTCCGTGACGGCGCCGCCCGCGGCCTGCCAGGCTTGCAGGCCGCCGTCGAGCACCGCCACCGCCTCGTGGCCCATCCACTTGAGCATCCACCAGAGGCGGCCGCAGTAGTTCGCGCCGTTGCGGTCGTAGACCACCGCCTGCATGTCGTTCGCGAAGCCGACGCTGGAGAGCCAGGCGGCGAACTTCTCGCGGCTGGGCAAGGGGTGGCGGCCGCCCGAAGCAGGCGGGCCTTCTTCCTTCGCGACGACGACGCCGTGCGCGCCAGCCACGCCGTGCTTCGCGCTGAGTGCGGTGTCGAGGTGGGCATACACCGCACCCGGGATGTGCGCGGTCCGGTAGAGCTGCGCGCCGGCATCGGGCTTCATCAGGTCGAAGGTGCAGTCGAACACCATCAACCGGGCCTCGTTGGCCTTCAGGCCCTGGAGCTGCTCGACGGAAATCAGGGTGGTGTACATGTGATGTCCTTCAATGTTCCTCGGCGGGCGCCTTCGGCAACGAGCGTTGCCGCAGCACCGTCGCCGCAATGCCGCTCGCCACGATCAGCGCCATGCCGAGCCATCCGGTCGCGTCGATGCGGTCACCGAACAGCAGCACGCTGTACATCGCGGCGAACACGATCCCCGAGTACTGGAGATTCGCGACCAAGAGCGTACCGCTTTCGGTCTTGGCGGTGGCGTAGGCGCGCGTCATGCAAAGCTGGCCGAGCGCGGCCAGCAGGCCGACCGGCAGCAGCCAGGCAGCATGGCCCCACGTCCAGGCATCGAAAGGCGTCGAAGGGCCGACCAGCGTGCCGAGCCCGCCCGCAACGGCCGAACCCACGGCGAAGTAGAAGACCGTGCGCGATTCCGGTTCGCCGATGCGCGACAGCGCGACCACCTGCATGTAGGCGAAGGCGGCCGTCAGCCCCGACAGCAGTCCCAGCATGCCTGCGAAGCCCTGGCTGCCTTCCACCGTCGGCTTGAGCATCAGGACCACGCCGCCGAAGCCCACGAGCACGGTGAGCACGAGAGGCCCTTGCAATGGCGGTCGCTGCGTGCGCCCGTCGCGGCCGGGCACGGGCACCCACGCCAGCAGCGCGCCGCCGACGAGAAAGGCCGCGATCCACACGCTGCTCATGTAGTTGAGCGTCATCGCGGTGGCGAGCGGCATGTGCGCGATCGCATAGAACCACGCGCCGAGCGACACCACGCCGATCAGGCTGCGCCATGCGTGCATGCCGGGATAGCGCGTGGCGAGCGTCACGCCGCGCTGCCGCGCAAGGATCCACAGGAAGACGATGCCGATCAGGCCGCGGTAGAAGACCAGTTCAGCAGAGGAAAACCAAGCGGATGCGAATTTCACGCACACGCCCATGGTGGCGAAGATCAGCGCCCCAAGCACCATCCACAGTGCTTGCATCAGTGACTCACCCCCGGCGGCGCGAAGCGCCCGCCCGTTCGCGGGCAGCCGCGGAACCGGCTTGGCCGGGCCGCGGGCTGCGCCCCCGGCAGGGGGTGGAGAGCGACACGAAGTGCGCGAGCCTGGGGGCGAGTCAAAATTGCCGCCGATACCACTCATGGAACTGCTGCATGCCGTCTTCCATCGGGCTCTGGTAAGGGCCGCTTTCGTCGTCGCCGCGCAGCATCAGCGCGCGGCGGCCGGCGTCCATGCGTTCGGCGATCTCGTCGTCCTCGACGCAGGTTTCCATGTAGGCAGCCTGCTGCGCCTCGACGAACTCGCGCTCGAAGGCGACGATTTCCTCGGGGTAGAAGAACTCGACCATGTTGAGCGTCTTCTGCGGTCCGATCGGGTGCAGCGTGGACACCGTGAGCACGTGCGGATACCACTCGACCATGACGTTCGGGTAGTAGGTGAGCCAGATCGCGCCGTACTTCGGCGGCTTGCCTTCGCGGTACTTCAGCAACTGTTCCTGCCAGCGCTGGTACACCGGGCTGCCGGCGCGGCCGAGGCGGTTGGCCACGCCGACCGTCTGTACGGAATGGTGCCTGCCGAATTCCCAGCGCAGGTCGTCGCAGGTCACGAAGCTGCCGAGGCCGGGATGGAAGGGGCCGACGTGGTAGTCCTCGAGGTAGACCTCGATGAAGGTCTTCCAGTTGTAGTTGCACTCGTGCAGTTCGACACGATCGAGCGCATAGCCCTCGAAATCGAGGTCGGCGCGCGCGCCGAGGTTCGCGAGGTCGGTGGCCACGTCACGGCTGCCGGGTTGGACGCTCTTCTCGAAGAGCAGCCCGTTCCATTCGGTCAGCGGGTAGTTGTGCAGGTTGAGGCAGGGGTCCTGCTCGAAATGGGGCGCGCCGATCAGCGTGCCGGTCGTGCGCGGGTCCGCGGCCGCGTAGGTCCAGCGGTGCAGGGGGCAGATGATGTTGCCGCCGCTCGTCGGATCGATTTCGCCGCGTCCTTGGAGGATCAGCGCCTGCCGGTGGCGGCATACGTTGGAAATCAGCTCCACGCCCTTGGGCGTGTGGACCAGCGCGCGGCCCTGGTGCTCCTGCGGCAGCGTATGGAAGCTGCCCGGCTCGGGGACCGCCAGCCGATGGCCGACATAGCGCGGACCGGCGGCGAAGAGGGTTTGCATCTCGCGGGCGTAGAGCGCCTCGTCGAAATACGCAGAAACCGGAAGTTGGCTCGAAGCCTGCTGCAGTTGAAGACTTAAATCAGACATGGGTGACCTGACCAAGCTCCCCACAGGGAGAAAGAGGAACGGATGGCTGCCTTGAAAGCGTGCGGTGTCGCGCGGCGGCCCCAAAAGAAAATGGGTCAGCATCAGCCGGCCCGGAGAACCGCGGATTGTACCCGTCGGGATGCGATCGGGTCCCCCGCCCTAAAATGTAGGGTTTCACCCACGATCGCCGCATGCCCAAGGTGCCTTCTTCCTCCCAGCCGGCCGAATCCGCCGCGCCCGATACCGGCGCGCTGCCGGCCACCTATGAAGCCGGCTTGCAGGAGCTCGAACAACTCGTGAACGAACTCGAATCAGGCCAGTTGCCGCTCGATCAGCTTCTTGGCAGCTACCAGCGCGGCGCGGCGCTTCTGGCGTTCTGCCGCGACAAGCTGCAAGCGGTCGAAGACCAGATCAAGCTGCTCGACGCAGGCAGCCTCAAGGTCTGGACGGCCGAATGACGACGGCCTGCGAAACCTTGCGGTGGGATGCCGTTCGTCTGTCCGCATGGAGCGAACCGCTGCTGGCGCGCGTCGAATCCGCTTTGTCCGAATGGGTCGGCGTGGATGCGCCGGTGCTCCTGGGCGACGCGATGCGCTATGCGGTCCTCGACGGCGGCAAGCGTTTGCGTCCGCTGCTCGTCCTGGCCGCGAGCGAGGCGGTCGGCGGCCACGCAGAAGCGGCGTTGCGCGCCGCGTGCGCGGTCGAGCTGATCCACGCCTATTCCCTGGTGCACGACGACCTGCCGTGCATGGACAACGACGTGCTTCGCCGCGGCAAGCCCACGGTGCACGTCAAGTTCGGTGAAGCCGATGCGCTGCTGGCCGGCGATGCCCTTCAAGCGCTCGCGTTCGAGTTGCTCACGCCGGATGGCACCAGCATTTCGCCGGCGGTGCAGGCGATGCTGTGCCGCCTGCTGGCGCGCGCCGCCGGCAGCCAGGGCATGGCGGGCGGCCAGGCGATTGACCTCGCCAGTGTCGGCGTCGCGCTGACCGAAGCCGAGCTGCGCAACATGCACCGCCTCAAGACCGGCGCGCTGCTGCAAGGCAGCGTCGAGATGGGCGCGGCCTGCGGCAATGCGCTTTCGCCGCAAACGCTCGTCGCATTGCGCGACTACGGCGCGGCCATCGGATTGGCTTTCCAGGTGGTCGACGACATCCTCGATGTCATCGCCGATTCCGAAACGCTCGGCAAGACGGCGGGCAAGGACGCTGCGAGCGACAAGCCCACCTACGTTTCACTCCTCGGCCTCGACGGCGCGCGTGCCGAGGCGCGCCAGTTGCTGGCCCAGGCCCTCGAAGCGCTGGATCGCAGCGCGCTGGCCGACACGGGCGCGCTGCGCGCGCTCGCCCACATGGTCGTCGATCGCGATCGATAACGACAAGAACTGCACATGGCTCCGCTGCTCCCCACCATCCACGACCCCTCCCAGCTGCGGCAAATGGACCGCGCTCAACTCAAGCAACTCGCCGACGAGGTGCGCACCTGCGTGCTCGACAACGTCTCGCGCACCGGCGGCCATCTCAGCTCGAACCTGGGCACCGTGGAGCTCACGGTCGCGCTGCACCACGTCTTCAACACGCCGCACGACCGATTGGTGTGGGATGTGGGCCACCAGACCTATCCGCACAAGATCCTCACCGGCCGCCGCGACCGCATGCCGACGCTGCGCCAGCTCGGCGGCATCTCCGGCTTTCCGCAGCGCACCGAAAGCGAATACGACACCTTCGGCACCGCGCATTCGTCGACCAGCATCTCGGCCGCGCTCGGCATGGCGCTGGCGGCTCGGCAGAAGGGCGAGGACCGCCATTCGGTCGCGATCATCGGCGACGGCGCGCTCACGGCCGGCATGGCCTTCGAGGCGCTGAACAACGCGGGCGTGTGCGACGACTGCAAGTTGCTGGTGATCCTGAACGACAACGACATGTCGATCAGCCCGCCGGTGGGTGCGCTCAACCGCTACCTCGCGCAGCTCATGAGCGGCAACTTCTACGCCGCCGCGAAGAACGTCGGCAAGAGCGTGCTGCGCGCCGCGCCGCCCCTCTTCGAACTCGCGAAGCGCCTGGAGCAGCATGCCAAGGGCATGGTCGTGCCGGCCACGCTGTTCGAGCAGTTCGGCTTCAACTACGTCGGTCCGATCGACGGGCACGACATCGATTCGCTGGTGCCGACGCTCGAGAACCTCAAGCATCTGCGCGGCCCGCAGTTCCTGCACGTGGTCACGAAGAAGGGCCAGGGCTACAAGCTCGCGGAGGCCGATCCGGTGGCCTATCACGGGCCTTCGAAGTTCGATCCGGCGGTCGGGCTCGTCAAGCCCGCGACCGCGCCCAAGCAGACATTCACGCAGATCTTCGGCACCTGGCTGTGCGACATGGCCGCCAAGGACGCCCGCCTCGTCGGCATCACGCCGGCGATGCGCGAGGGCTCGGGCCTCGTCGAGTTCGAGAAGCGCTTCCCCGAGCGCTACTACGACGTCGGCATCGCGGAGCAGCATTCGGTCACCTTCGCGGCCGGACTCGCGTGCGAAGGCCTCAAGCCGGTGGTCGCGATCTATTCGACCTTCCTGCAGCGCGCGTACGACCAGCTCATTCACGACGTCGCGATCCAGAACCTGCCGGTGGTGTTCGCGCTCGATCGCGCGGGCCTCGTCGGTGCCGACGGTGCGACGCATGCGGGCGCCTACGACATCTCGTTCCTGCGCTGCGTTCCCAACATGAGCGTGGCCTGCCCGGCCGATGAAGCCGAGTGCCGTCAACTGCTCACCACGGCCTACGAGCAGAGCCATCCGGTGGCGGTGCGTTATCCGCGCGGTTCGGGCGCGGGCGTCGCGCCGCCGCAGTCGCTCGATGGCCTGCCGTTCGGCAAGGGCGAGATCCGCCGCGAAGGCCGCAAGATCGCGATCCTCGCCTTCGGCACCTTGCTCTATCCGGCATTGAAGGCCGCGGAGTCGCTGGACGCCACCGTGGTCAACATGCGCTGGGCGAAACCGCTCGACGTCGAACTGCTGCTCAAGATCGCCGGCTCGCACGAGGCACTGGTCACGGTGGAAGAGGGCGCGATCATGGGCGGCGCCGGCAGCGCGGTCCTCGAAGCCCTGCAGGCCGCGGGCCTGCAAAAGCCGGTCCTGCAACTCGGACTGCCCGACCGCTTCATCGAACACGGCGATCCGGCGAAGCTGCTCTCCGGCATCGGCCTGGACGCAGAAGGCATCGAGCGCTCCATCGCGCAGCGCTTCGACAGCGTGGTTTCCGCAGGGAAAACCCGCCCCGGCGTTGTGTAAGCATTTTTTACAATGGTCGCTGACCAGTCTGGTCAGCGACGCGGCCACAAGCCGCGTTCTCGTTTTTCAAGCCCCGGAGACCAATCAATGGATCGTCGTTCCCTCATCAAAAACGCCGGCATCGCCGGCGTTCTCGCCGCGGGCATCGCGCCTGCGGTTCATGCGCAGGCTGCCGTGCGCTGGCGTCTCGCGTCGAGCTTCCCGAAGTCCCTCGACACCATCTATGGCACGGCCGAGACGTTCTCGAAGAGCGTGAGCGACATGACGGGCGGCAAGTTCCAGATATCGGTGCATGCAGGCGGCGAACTGATGCCCGCCTTCGGCGTGGTCGACGGCGTGCAGAACGCGTCGGTCGAGATGGCGCACACGGCGCCGTACTACTTCTACGGCAAGGACCCGACCTTCTGCCTCGGCTGCGCGGTGCCCTTCGGCATGAACACCCGCCAGATGAACGCATGGATGTACGAAGGCAACGGCCTGAAGCTCATGCGCGACTTCTACGCCAAGTACAACATCTACAACCTGCCGGGCGGCAACACCGGCGCGCAGATGGGCGGCTGGTTCCGCAAGGAGATCAAGTCGGTCGCCGACCTGAAGGGCCTGAAGTTCCGCACCAACCCGTTCGCCGGCCGCGTGCTCGAACCCTTCGGCGTGATCCCGCAGTCGATCCCCGGCGCGGACCTGTACCCCGCGCTCGAAAAGGGCACGTTGGACGCACTGGAGTGGGTCGGCCCTTACGACGACCAGAAGCTCGGCTTCAACAAGGTCGCGCAGTACTACTACTACCCCGGCTGGTGGGAAGGTGGTCCGCAACTGGACTTCTACATCAACACCAAGGCGTGGGAAGGCCTGTCGGCCGAGTACAAGGCGATCGTTTCGGCGGCTGCCGCGCAGGCCAATGTCGGCATGACCGCGAAGTACGACGCGCGCAACCCCGTCGCGCTGAAGCAGCTCGTGGGCTCGGGCACCAAGCTGCGCCCGTTCTCGAAGGACGTGATGGACGCGGCTTTCAAGTCGGCCCAGCAGATCTACGCCGACCTGAACAACACCAACCCCGAGTGGAAGAAGGTGTACGGCGACTACGCCAAGTTCCTGGCCGACCAGAACGCCTGGTTCCGCTTCACGGAAGGCACCTTCGACCGCTTCATGCAGGCGCAGAAGCTGTAATCGGTCCGGCCGCAAGTTGCACCGGATCAAGAGGCCCTGCCGGCGACGGCAGGGCCTTTTTCGTGGAGGTCGCCGAGCGAGCGATCAGTTCTTGAAGCTTCGCGCAGCAACGCGTTGCGCGAACTCGGTCAGCAAACGCGCATCGGCCGAATGGAACCACCCGACCGCGCCATTGCGCCGGCGCACGAGAAGACGCGGCGCGATCACGCTTTGTAGCCATCGCCAATGGACGAGCTTGAGCTGCGCCACCTCTGATGCGCGCACGCGCTTCGTCCAGAGCCAGGTCTGCGTGAGTTCGTCGCCGTCGAGGCGTGTGCGGCTGTTGACGATCCAATAGCCAATCCAGCCGATGCACAGCGCGGCCAAGGTGAACAGCGCGATGCTGCCGGGGGTCCACGATTCGCCGCTGAGCGCGGGCAGGCTCCAGAGGCCGAACGCGATCAGGTCGATCACGAAGACGACCGCGAGGATTCGCACGAAGCGCGGATAGGCCGGGCTTTCGAGCGAGGCCGGCGCGTCGTCCGGGGTGGTAGGAGGAGGGGTCTCGGCCCCGTCGTCGCTCACTGCTTGGAGTCGCTGCCCGGTGCCGGGGCTTCGGGCGTTGCGGGCGCTTCGGGCTCGGACTTCTGGCTGAACGGGTCTTCCATGTTCACGCCGCTGTCGGGCTCGTTCTGTTCGGCGGGCATCTCCAGCTGGACCTTGTCCACGTCGACCACCACCTGCTTGTCGAGGAACACCGTGACAGTCTGCGGGAAGAAGATCACGATGCCGACGAGCAGCAGTTGCAGGCCCACCCACGGCACCGCACCCAGGTAGATGTCGCGCGATTCGATCTTGCGCGGCAGCGCCCCGTTCTTGAACAGCGTGTCGGCGATGCCGCGCAGGTAGAAGAGGGCGAAGCCGAAAGGCGGGTGCATGAACGAGGTCTGCATGTTCACGCACAGCAGCACGCCGAACCACACCATGTCGATGCCCAGCTTGGCCGCGACGGGCCCGAGCATCGGCAGGATGATGAAGGCGATCTCGAAGAAGTCGAGGAAGAACGCCAGGAAGAACACGAAGATGTTGACCGCGATGAGGAAGCCGATCTGGCCGCCCGGCAGGCCCGAGAGCATGTGCTCGATCCACTTCGCGCCGTCGACGCCCTGGAACACCAGCGAGAACATCCGCGAGCCGATCAGGATGAAGACCACCATCGCCGTGAGGCGCATGGTGCCGTCCATGGCTTCCTTGAGCATCTGCCAGTTCAGGCGGCGGTGGATCGCGGCGAGGATCAGCGAACCGACTGCGCCCATCGCGCCGGCCTCGGTCGGCGTGGCGATCGCGTGGTCCATGAAGGGCAGGCCGCCCATCGAGCCGAGCACCGCGAAGATCAGGATGGCCGAGGGGATGATGCCGCGCAGGCACTTGCCCCACAGTGCCCAGCCCGACAGCGTGCGCGCCGATGCGGGCACGCCCGGCACGTAGTCGGGACGGATGCGGCCGACGAGGAAGGTGTAGATCGCGAAGATCAGCACCTGCAGGATCGACGGACCCCACGCGCCCTTGTACATCTGGCCGACGTCGGTGCCAAGCTGGTCGGCCATCACGATCAGCACCAGCGACGGCGGCACGAGTTGCGTGATGGTGCCCGAGGCCGCCAGCACGCCGGTCGAATAGCGCATGTTGTAGCCGTAGCGCATCATGATCGGCAGCGAGATCATCGCCATCGCGATCACCTGCCCGGCCACCGTGCCGGTGATCGCGCCGAGGATGAAGCCCACGATGATCACCGAGTAGCCGAGGCCGCCGCGCACCGGACCGAAGAGCTGGCCCATCGAGTCGAGCATGTCCTCGGCGAGCCCGCACTTCTCGAGCACCGCACCCATCAGCGTGAAGAAGGGGATGGCGAGCAGCGTCTCGTTCGACAGGATGCCGAAGACGTTCAGCGGCAGGTTGGCCATGAAGCCGGCCGGGAACCAGCCCATCTCGATGGCGTAGAAGCCGCTGAAGAGGCCGAGTGCGGCCAGCGAGAACGCGACCGGGAACCCGATCAGCATGATGACGACCAGCCCCGCGAACATGATCGGGGCGAAGTTTTCCATTTGCATTCTTTTTATCCTGCGATGCGCCAGCGGCGAGCTGGGCGCGGGTGGCTCTGGCGTTCGGTGCTCACTGCACCGGTTTCTCGTAGTGCGTATCCATCTCGATCAGGCCGCGCAGGTAGGCGATGCGCTTGATGATTTCCGCCACGCCCTGCAGGAACATCGCGCCGAAACCCAGCGGCATCATCAGCGCGGCGGGCCAGCGGATCAGGCCGCCGATGTTTCCGGACATCTCGCCGGTGCGCAGCATGTTGAGGAAGAAGGGGAAGGTCAGCCAGAACAGCAGGCCCATCACCGGCAGCAGGAAGAAAAGCAGCCCGAAGAGATCGACGTAGACCGGGCCGTTGCGCTTGAGCCGACCGTAGAGGATGTCCACGCGCACGTGCTCGTTGAGCTTCAGCACGATCGGCGCGCCGAGCATCACGGTCGCGGCGAACAGATACCACTGGATCTCGAGCCAGGCGTTGTTGCTGAGATCGAGGCCGTAGCGGATCACCGCGTTGCACGCGGAGATGACCGAGGCGGCGAGCACCGCCCAGGCGGCTACCTTGCCGAGCTGGGCGCTGACCCAGTCCACGGCGCGTGTGAATTTGAGGAAGGCTGACAACTTTGTCTCCGGACGCGGGGTCTCTGGTTTCGCGCCGGCGTGGGCGCAAAACCTTCAATAGTAACGCTCTGTTGCTAATTGTCCGGGGTCCGGGCAGGCCGCCGCCTTGAGGACTTCCCCAATGCAGGCGCGCGCCCGGAACCAGCCACGCGCCTCAGCCGCCGAGGTACGCGTCCTGGACCTTCGGGTTTCCGAGCAGTTCGTGCCCGCTGCCGGACAACACGATTCTTCCGGTCTCGATCACGTAAGCGCTGTCGGCGATCTTGAGCGCCTGCCGCACGTTCTGTTCGACCAGAAAGATCGTCAGCCCTGCCTTGTTGATCTCGCGCAGCGTGCGGAAGATGTCTTGCACGATGATCGGTGCGAGGCCCATCGACGGTTCGTCCAGCAGCAGCACGCGCGGCTTTGCCATCAGCGCGCGGCCGATCGCCAGCATCTGCTGCTCGCCGCCCGAGAGGTTGCCGGCGAGGCCGTCGGCCCGCTCCTTCAGGCGCGGGAACAGGGTGTAGATGCGTTCGAGGTCCTCCGCGCGCTGGGCGCGGCCGTCGCGGCGCGTGTAGGCGCCAAGTTCGAGGTTCTCGCGCACCGTCAGCGTCGTCAGCGTGGCGCGGCCTTCGGCGACCTGCACCATGCCCGAGGCGACGATGCGGTGCGGCGACAGGGCGGTGAGGTCCTGGCCGTCGAGCACCACGCGCCCCGCCGCCTTGGCCACCAGGCCCGACAGCGCGAGCAGCGTGGTCGACTTGCCGGCGCCGTTGGCGCCCACCAGCGTGGTGATGCGGCCTTCGTGGAGTTCGAAATCGATGCCCTTGACCGCCTCGATGTGGCCGTAGGCGACGCGCAGTCCTTCGACTTTCAGCAGAGGCCCGGTGCTCATGGCGCCACTCCCTCGTTCGTCGCTTCGTCTTCCTCGCGGCCGAGGTAGGCCTCGATCACCTGCGGATCGTTGCGGATCTGGTCGGGGTTGCCGCGCGCGATGATGCGGCCGAAGTTCAGCACCGCGATGTGCTCGCACAAGCCCATTACGAAGCGCATGTCGTGTTCGATCATGAAGATGGTGTAGCCACGGCCCGCGATATTGCGGATCTCGTGCATCAGTTCGGTCTTCTCGGTGCTGTTCATGCCTGCGACCGGTTCGTCGAGCAGCAGCAGCTTCGGGTCGGTGGCGAGGGCCCGCGCGAGTTCGAGCTTGCGCTGGTCGCCGTACGAGAGGTTGTCGGCCACGTCGTCGGCCTTGTGATCGAGGCGGACCCACGAGAGCAGCTCGCGCGCGCGATCGCGCGCCCGCTTCTCCTCGCCGCGGAAGAGGCCCGTGCCCGCGAGCAGCCCTAATGCGCCATAGCGCAGCTTGGCATGCATGCCGACCATCACGTTCTCCAGCAGCGACATCTCCTTGAAGATGCGGATGTTCTGGAAGGTGCGTGCGATGCCGGCGCGCGTGATCTGGTGGGGCTTGAGGCCTGCGAGGTCGCGGCCCTCGAAGCGGATCGAGCCGCCGGTGGTCGGCAGCAGGCCCGTCGTCAAATTGAAGACCGTCGTCTTGCCCGCGCCGTTGGGGCCGATGAGGCCGAAGACGCCGCCCTTCGGCACTTCGAGGTTCACCTCTTGCAGCACCTTGAGGCCGCCGAAATGGCGCGAGACGCCGTCGAGCTGAAGAAGCGGCGCGGCTGTTGCCCCCACGCTCGGCATTTCATGTCCTCGCTGCCCACCGAGGGGGCGAGAGCTTGCTTGGGAGCGGCCCGGCGCGGCGCTCATGCCATCGCTCCCTTGCGTCCGAACCATTGGCGGAAACGCGCCGGGTCCCAGATGCCCTTCGGCAGGAACAGCACGATCAGCACCAGGATCACGCCGTTGACCACGAGCCGGAAGTCGCCGAACGCGCGCAGCGCCTCGGGCAGCACCGTGAGGATCACGCCGCCGAGCACCGGGCCGGTCAGGCCGTTGATGCCGCCGAGCACGGTCATCGTCAGGATGTCCACGCCGCGGTCGAAGCCGTATTCGTTCGGGCCGATGAAGAAGGTCAGGTGCGCATTGAGCACGCCCGCGAGCCCCGCGATCGCGGCGCCGAGCACGAAGGCCAGCATCTTGTGCGCGCCGACGTCGATGCCCATCAGGCCGGCGGCGGTCTCGTCTTCCTTGATGGCCTCGAAGGCGCGACCCACCTTGGAGCGGCGCAGGCGCCACAGCGCGAACAGCACCAGCACCACGGCGAGCAGCACGTGCCACCACTGCGTGGCCTGCGGAATGCCGTTGAGCCCCAGCGCGCCACCCGTGAGCGATTCGGCGTTGAGCACCACGATGCGCACCACCTCGCCGAAGGCGAGCGTCGCCATCGCGAGGTACACGCCGGACAGCCGCAGCGTCGGCTTGCCGATCACGAAGGCCGTCAGCGCCGGCGCCGCCATGCCCGCCGCGATCGCGACCGGGAAGGGGGCGCCGTAGTTCATCGACAGGATGGCCGAGGTGTACGCGCCGATGCCCATGAAGGCGGCGTTCGCCATCGCGAGCATGCCGCACGACAGCGTGAGCCAGATCGACAGCGCCAGCAGCGCGTTGGTGCCCAGCGTGAGCACCAGGTTGCTGTAGACCGACCAGAAATTCTCGAGAAGGCTCATACCTTGCGCTCCTGCACCGTGCCGAAGAGCCCCTTGGGCCGCACCAGCAGCACGAGGAACAGCAGGCCGAACGCTACCGCGTCGCGCATGGTCGAACCGATGTAGGCCACCGACAGCACTTCCGCAAAGCCGAGGAACAGGCCGCCCAGCATCGCGCCGCGAATGTCGCCCATGCCGCCGAGGATGATCACCGCGATGCCCTTGTGCAGCATCGGCTGGCCCATGAGCGGGAACACCGCGTTGGAATAGAGCCCGATCAGCACGCCCGCGAGCCCGCCGAGCGCGGCGGCCGCGAACGAGGTCAGGTAGAACAGGCCCTCGACATTGATGCCCAGCAGGTAGGCCGCCTTCGGCGATTCGGCAATGGCGCGCAGCGCACGGCCCAGTTGCGTGCGCTTGAGCGCCAGCATGAGCACCGCCATCAGCACGAACGACAGCAGGATGATCCCCAACTCCAGCGCCGTGAGATGAATGCCCGCGAGATTCAGCGACTCGCTCGACACCGCGTCGGCCGGGAAGCGCACGTTCTGCGCGCCGAACAGGCCCTGCACGCCGTTGTTGAGGATGATCGCCACGCCGATGGTCGCGATCATCGGAATCAGGTGCGGTGCATTGCGCGCGCGCAGCGGCTTGAGCACCAGGAAATCGATCAGCAGCCCCAGCAGGCCGCAGGACACGAAGGCGAACAGCAGTCCGATCCACAGCGGCAGATCGAAGTGCGCCATGACCTGCACGGCCGCATAAGCGCCCACCATGAAGACCGCGCCGTGCGAAAGATTGATGACGCCGAGCACACCGAAGATCAATGTGAAGCCCAGCGCGAAGAGGGCATAGACGCACCCGAGAGAGAGCGCGTTGACCAGTTGCTGTTCAAGCATCGTGGTTCCATTCAAAAAGACACGAGGCGGGGCCGGCAAGCCGGCTCCCGCCGTTCGAGAAACACCGCGGAACCGGCTTGGCCGGGCCGCTGGTGTTGCCCCCAGCAGGGGGGTGCCCGAGCTACACGCAGTGAGCGAGGCTGGGGGGTTACTTGGTTATGACGAACTCGGAACCCTTCGTCACGCTGACGATGGGCAACTGCTGGGCGTCGTAGCCGGCCGGCTTGCCGCTCTTGTCGTTGGCGCGGCGGAACTGGAACGCGCCGGTGGCGCCGGTGTGCTTCACCGACGGCAGCGCCTCGCGCACGGCGGCACGGTCGGCCGCGAGGTCGCCGCTCACCTTGACGGTCTTGAGCGCCTGGGCCGCGATGTACATCGCGTCATAGGCCTGCGCCGCGAACTGGTCGGGCGCCATCTTGAACTTCTCGGTGTAGGCCTTGATGAACTTGGTGTTCTCGGGCGTCGCGTTGCTGGACGACCAGGGGCTGCCCACGTAGAGGTTGTCGGACTGGCCCTTGGCGAGTTCGAAGATCTTGACCGAGTTCATGCCGTTGCCGCCGATGATCGGCACGTTCAGGCCGAGTTGGCGGGCCTGCACCATGATCGGCGCGCCTTCGGCGAGCAGCGCCGACAGCACGATCGCGTCCGCGCCGCTGGCCTTGATCTTGGTGAGCTGGGCCTTGAAGTCCACGTCGCCCTTGGCGAAGGTCTCGGTGGTGGTCACCGGGATCTTCAGGTCGTCGAGCGCCTTCTTGAAGTTGTCGTAGCCGCTCTTGGTGAAGACGTCGTCGTTGCCGTAGAGCACCGCCACCTTCTTGATGCCGGCGTTCTTGACCGCGGTTTTGATCGTCTCGGGCAGCACGTCGGCTTCGGTCACCGAGTTGCGGAAGATGTGGTCGCCGATCGAGGTGATGCCGTCGGCGGTGTTGGACGTGCCGAAGGCCACCGTCTTGGCGGCCTGGGCGATCGGGTCGGCGGCCTGCGCGGAGTTGGACAGCGTCGGGCCGAAGACCATCAGCACCTTGTCCTGGAAGATCAGCTTCTTGAAGACGTTGATCGCCTCTTCCTTCTTGCCCTGCTCGTCGGCGATGACCAGTTCGATCTTGTTGCCGTTGATGCCGCCCGCGGCATTGATCTCGCCAACGGCCAGCTCGAAGCCGTTGCGGATGGCGGTGCCGTACTGCGCGGCGCCACCCGACAGGGCCTCGGCCACGCCGATCTTCAGGTCGGCCGCCTGTGCGGCCGGACCGAACGCGGTGAACGCCGCGAACGCCGCGATGGCGAGCAGCGAGTTCTTGAGAGGGAAGCGTCTCATGATGGAGAGTTCTTTCTGGTGAGGGGGAGGAGAGGGCGCGTATTTTACGAGTGGGGTGGCGAAGCTGCCGGCGCGCTGTCCCCTGGCAAACCGAGGTTGACGCCGACGGTGCGTGGGTCCTCATAATTCCCGATGCCTTCGAGCCCGTCGTCTTCGACGCCCTTCAGCACCTCCGGCGCGCCGCAGGCGATCGATTCGCCGGACATGCGCCGCGCGGGCCGCGACTTGCTGTCCCTGGCGCTGATCGATGCGCGCAACCACACGCTGCATCTGCTGTCGCTGTACGAGCAGGCACTCGGCTCCGCGACGCTCGCGATGCCGCGCGTCGAAGGCGTCGATCCGCCGGTCTGGCTGGCCGGGCAGATCGGCTGGTTCTCCGAATGGTGGATCGCGCGCAATACGCAGCGCGCGTTCGGCGCCGAGTGCCCGGTGCGCCCCACGCGGCTCGCGGCGATCGAGCCGAACGCGGATGCGTGGTGGAATTCCTCGCAGGCTCCGCCAGCCGACCGCTGGTCGCCGGACATGCCCGATCTCGCGCAGACCAAGGCCTACCTGCTCGAAACGCTGGAAATCACGCTGGAACTGCTCGAACACGCTGCCGAGACGGATTCGGGGCTCTATTTCTACCGTCTCGCGCTGTTCCACGAAGACATGTGCGGCGAGCAGCTCGTCGTGATGGCGCAGACGCTCGGCCTGCGGCTGGGCATCGAACTGCCGCCGGCCGCGGTCAGCCGACAGCCGCTGCTGATGCCGGCGACGGCGTGGGAGCTCGGCATGGCCGGGCCGGGTTTCGCGTTCGCGCAGGAAGGCGGCGCGGAGCGCGTCGAGGTGCCCGAGTTCGAGATCGATGCGCAGCCGGTCACCTGGAGCCAGTTCGTCGAGTTCGTCGACGACGGCGGCTATGACCGGCCCGAGCTGTGGCGCCCCGAAGGGCAGGCGTGGCTCGCCGCCCAGATCGAAGGCCGGCGCGGCCCGCGCCACGTCGAGCAGATCGGCTCGACGCGCGAGGGCGGCGGCTCGGTGCTTCAGCAGCGCTTCGGCCGGACGGTGCGCGCCGCGGACAACCAGAGCGTGGTGCATGTGAGCTGGTGGGAGGCCGATGCCTGGGCGCGATGGGCCGGCCGCCGGCTGGCGACGGAGGTCGAATGGGAGATCGCTGCGCACACCGCGATGAACCGCGGCTTCCGTTGGGCGGATGTGCACGAATGGACCGCCGGCACGCTTCGGCCGTGGACGGGCTTCCGTGCCGATCCGTGGAGCGACGGATCGGCCTTCGATCCGCAGGCGGCATTCGGGCGAGCACGTGTGCTGCGCGGCGCATCGTTCGCGACCCGTGCGCGGCTGCGTTCGCCGAAGCGCCGCGGTTTTGCGATGCCGGATCGCGACGACGGCTTCTTCGGCTTCAGGACCTGCACGCTCTGAGTGTTGCCGGGTGCGATCTCAGCCCGACTTCTTCGGTTTGAAGTTCCACCAAGGGAGCAGTCTGCTCAGCGACTGCACGTTGCCGCTGCCCGCATTCTCGTAGCCCGGCAGGGTGCTCAGCTGGTGCTGCCAGGCCTTGCCGCGCAGCACCGTCAGCAGGGCCTGGATCGCCGGCTGGTCGAGCGCTGCCTTGAGACAGGCGAGGTGGTAGCGCTCGTGCACCAGCGGGACGAAGCCCAGGCCCATCGCGCGCGCGGCCGATTCGATGCCCAGACCCGCGTCGGCCTGGCCCGAGGCGATCGCGTGTGCGACCGCGGTGTGCGAAGGCTCGTGGTGCGCGTAACCGGTGATGGCGTGGGCATCGAGCCCTTCGCGCTCCAGCAGCTCATCGAACAGAACGCGCGTGCCGGTGCCGAGCGGGCGGTTGACGTATCGCACCTTCCGTCCGGCCATGTCCTGCAGGCTTCGGAGTCCCAGCGGATTGCCGGCCGCGACGATCAGGCCTTGCGTGCGCCGCGCAAAGCCGACCAGCTTGTGCAGGCCGGGCTTGAGCAGCGGCTTGTAGGTGCGCTGCGCGAGCGATCCGTTCGGCAGATCTTCCAGCGTATGGAAGCCCGCCATCACGCAGCGGCCCTGGTTGAGCGCGCCGATCGCATCGACGCTGCCGGTGAAGCGGATGTCGAGCTGCAGGCGCGCGGCGGCCGCCGCGTGGCCACGAAGGAGGACCAACGCGTCGTCGTGGCTCGCGTGCAGGCTCAGCACGTGCGTGCTGTCGTCGAAGGCGAGCGCGAAGGCGCGTTCGAGATCGGCGTGCAGCGCCTCGATCTGGGGCGCGAGCCGCGCCTGCGCCTGTCGCTCGGCCCACAACAGCTTGTCGCCGAACTCCGAGAGCTGTGCCGAGCGGCCCTGCTCGCCGGCGACCAGTGCATGACCGAGCAGGTCTTCCCAGCGACGCAGCTCGCCCCACACATGGCGGTACGAAAAGCCCAGCGACCGCGCCGCCGCCGAGATCGAGCCGCGCTCCCGCACCGCATGCAGCAGTTCCATGAGCGGGTTGCGGATCAGCGCGCGACCGCTTCGGCGGGGCGCGATGGCGTAGGAGAGTTCGATCTGGTGCACGGGAAGTCGGCGGCAGCCGGGAGCCGGGAGCCGGGAGCCGGGAGGATTATGCAAATGCAATCCCCAACTTATGAAAGTGATTGCATAAGTCACGGTCGCAAATTGCTACACACTGCCCCGCGTTTCGATTGCACCCACGAATGAGCACTTTCACAGACAGCGTCGTCGCCGCGGGCGGACTTCTTGTTTCGGGCGATCCGGTGTTGCTGGCGATCGTCGGCCGATCCCTGGCGGTCAGCGCGTCGGCGTGCGTGCTCGCCTGCGGGCTGGGCCTGGTGCTGGGCGCGTGGATCGCGGTCACGCGCTTTGCGGGACGTGCGCTCTTGCTCACCGTGCTCAACACGCTGCTCGCACTGCCTTCCGTGGTGGTCGGGCTGGTGATCTACCTGCTGCTCTCGCGCTCCGGGCCGCTGGGCTTTCTGGGCTGGCTGTTCAGCTTCAAGGCGATGGTGCTGGCGCAGACGATCCTCGTCCTGCCGGTCGTCACCGCGCTGACGCGGCAGACCATCGAGGATGCCGATCGCGCGCACGGCGAGCAGTTGCGATCGCTCGGCGCCGGTTCGTTCGCGCGTGCGCTGCTGCTCGTCGCGGACGAGCGCTATGCGCTGGTCACGGTCGTGATCGCCGCCTTCGGCCGCGCGGTGTCGGAAGTCGGCGCGGTGATGATCGTCGGCGGCAACATCGACGGCTTCACACGCGTGATGACCACCGCCATCGCGCTCGAAACCAGCAAGGGCGACCTGCCGCTGGCGCTCGCGCTGGGCTTCGTGCTCCTGGGCGTGGTGCTGGTGCTCAACCTCGCGATCGCGGCGCTTCGGAGCTGGCGCGAGCGTGTCGACGGCGGGGCGGCCGATCCCGCGATCTCCCGTCATCTGGAGCTGAGATCGTGAGCCGGTTCGCGAGCGCCGAGCCGCTTTTCAGCCTGCACGACATCGACGTGCATTTCGGGCGCGTGCAGGCCTTGTCCGGCACGACGCTGTCGATCAATGCGGGCGAGCGCGTCGCGCTCATCGGCGCCAACGGCAGCGGCAAGAGCACCTTGCTGCGCGTGCTGCACGGGCTGGTGCCGCATTCGCGGGGCGCCTTCGTCAGCCGTGCATCGCGTCGCCGCCAGGCGATGCTGTTCCAGCGGCCGCACATGCTGCGCGCGAGCGTGCGCAACAACGTGGCGCTGGCGTTGTGGCTGCATGGTGCGCCCTGGGCCAACGCAAAGCGGGAGGCGACCGTGGCGCTCGCGCGCGTGGGCCTCGCGGAGCTGGCGGACCGCAACGCCCGCACGCTCTCGGGTGGACAGCAGCAGCGGATGGCGCTGGCGCGTGCATGGGTGCTGCAGCCGGACGTGCTGCTGCTGGACGAACCCACCGCCAGCCTCGACCCGACCGCCAAGCGCGACGTCGAGGCGCTCATCGCCGATGCGGCGCAAGGCCGCACGCTGGTGTTCGCGAGCCACAACCTGGGGCAGGTCAAGCGGCTCGCGAGCCGCGTGATCTATCTCGAGCACGGCCGGCTGCTCGCCGACCTGCCCGTCCACGATTTCTTCAACGGGCCCTTGCCCCGCGAAGCGCGTCTGTTCGTCAAAGGAGAATCGGTATGACGCTCACCCCCATGCGCCTTCGGCGCTCCCCCTCTCCGGGGGCCGTCCCGGCGGCCCGGCAAAGCCGGTTCCGCGGGATTCCCCGGCTTGGCCGCGTCGTTCTGCATGCGTTGATCGGCTCGGGTGCGATCGTTCTGTCGGTGGCTGCGCATGCCGAGACCATCACCATGGCTTCGACCACCTCGACCGAGCAGTCCGGCCTCTTCGGCCATCTGCTGCCGGCGTTCAAGCAGGCCACGAGCATCGACGTCAAGGTGGTTGCGGTCGGCACCGGGCAGGCGATCGACATGGCCAAGCGCGGCGATGCCGACGTGCTCTTCGTGCACGACACCGCAGCGGAGGAGAAGTTCGTCGCCGAAGGCTTCGCGGCCAGGCGCTTCCCGGTCATGTACAACGACTTCGTCCTGATCGGGCCGAAGGATGATCCGGCTGCAACGAAGGGCAGCGACATCGTCGCCGCGCTCCGGAAGATCGCCGCCGTCAACGCGCCTTTCGTCTCGCGCGGCGACAAGAGCGGCACCGACGCCGCCGAGCGGCGCCTGTGGACGCAGACCGGCCTCGCCGAAGCCGGCCAGCCGGTGCCGGGCGAGAAGAAGGGCACGGGCTACAAGGAATGCGGCTGCGGCATGGGGCCTGCGCTCAACATCGCGGCTTCGACCGGAGCGTATGTGCTGGCCGACCGCGGCACCTGGCTGAGCTTCAAGAACCGCGCCGATCTCGCGGTGCTGGTGGAAGGCGACAAGCGCCTGTTCAACCAGTACGGCGTGATGGTCGTGAGCCCGACCAGGTTTCCGCAGCTCAACAGCGACGGCGCTCGGAAGTTCGTCGACTGGGTGACCTCGCCGGCGGGGCAGTCGACCATTGCCTCCTACAAGATCGGCGGGGAACAGCTCTTCTTCCCGAACGCGCGCTGAAGCGCTACCGGTCCACGGGGAGGTAAAGGCTTTCCTTGACCTCTTCCATCACCACATAGCTGCGCGATTCAGCGGTGACCGGCAGCTTCTTGAGCAGGTCGCCCAGCAGGTTGCGGTAGTCGCTCATCGCGCGCAGCCGGGCCTTGATGAGGTAGTCGAAGCCGCCGGAGACGAGGTGGCATTCCATGACCTCGGGCACGTGCATCAGCTCCTTGCGCACCTTGTCGAACACATCGCCCGACTTGGACGAGAGCGTGACTTCGACGAACACCAGCAGCGTCTTGCCGAGGGCCTGCGGATCGACGCGCGCGTAGTAGCCGGTGATGACGCCCTCGCGCTCCATGCGGCGAACCCGCTCGGAGCAGGGCGAGGTCGACAGGCCGATCTGCTCGGCCAGATCGGTCATCGAGATGCGCCCCTGGCGCTGGAGGATGTCGAGGATTTTCCGGTCCGTCCGGTCGAGATCGGTCATTTCACTCCTTTGGGCCTGAATGCGGCGAAAAATCGGCAAAAACAACTGTCAACCGTACCGATTTCAGCGAAGTTTATGGCGACCGGAAGAATACGCTTAGCGCAATTCCTGCATTGAATGGGTTTTGCGATGAAAGTGATTGTTCTGGGTGGCGGCGTCATCGGTGTCACGACCGCGTATTACCTCGCCAAGGCCGGCGCCGAAGTGACCGTGCTCGACCGCCAGAGCGGCCCCGCGCAGGAAACGAGCTTCGCCAATGCCGGGCAAGTGTCGCCCGGCTACTCCACCCCTTGGGCCGCGCCGGGCATTCCCTTCAAGGCGCTCAAGTGGATGTTCCAGAAGCACGCACCGCTGTCGATCCGTCCGGACGGCACGCTGTTCCAGCTGCGCTGGATGGCGGCGATGCTCAAGAACTGCTCGCCCGAGCGCTATGCAGTCAACAAGGAACGCATGATGCGCGTGGCCGAATACAGCCGCGACTGCCTGCGGGCCCTGCGCGCCGAGACCGGCGTGCACTACGAACACCGCACGCAGGGCACGCTGCAGCTCTTTCGCACGCAGGCGCAGCTGGATGCAGTGCAGCGCGATGTGGCGGTGCTCGAAGAATGCGGCGTGCCGTATGAATTGCTCGATCGCGATCGGCTTGCTACGGTCGAACCGGCGCTCGCGCGCACCGGCGACCTGTTGGCCGGCGGTTTGCGCCTGCCGAACGACGAAACCGGCGATTGCAACCTGTTCACCAAGGGGCTGGCCGATGTCGCTCGCGGGCTGGGCGTGGACTTCCGCTTCGATCGATCGGTCGAGCGTCTCGTCACCGAGGGCGGGCGCATCACCGGCGTGCGTCTGGCGGATGGAGAGGTGCTCACCGCCGACCGCTTCGTGCTCGCGTTCGGCAGCTACTCACGCGACTTCATCGCGCCGCTCGGGCTCGACCTTCCGGTGTACCCGGTCAAGGGCTATTCGCTGACGGTGCCGCTCGTCGATCCTGCGCTGGCGCCGCAATCCACCGTGCTCGACGAAACCTACAAGGTCGCGGTCACGCGCTTCGACGACCGCATCCGCGTCGGCGGCATGGCCGAGCTCGGCGGATTCGACCTGCGCCTCAATCCGCGTCGCCGCGAGACGCTGGAGCGTGTCGTGACCGATCTCTTCCCCGGTGGCGACCTGCCGCGCGCCACATTCTGGACCGGCCTGCGTCCGATGACGCCCGACAGCACGCCGATCATCGGCGCGACGCCATATGCCAACCTGTTCCTCAACACCGGCCACGGCACGCTGGGCTGGACCATGGCCTGCGGTTCCGGCAAGGTGGTCGCCGACCAGGTGATGGGTCGGCGTCCGGATATCCGCACCGACGGCCTCTCCGTGGACCGCTACCTCGCGCCGGCTTCCGGCGGACGCCGCATCGTGCGCCCGGCAGGCGTGCCGGCATAACCTCCCACGTCATCGACCGGCGGCGACCCCGCGGCGACCATTCCTCCACCCCGCGCTGTTGCGGGTGTTGAACACCGAAAGGACTCGCCATGAACACCGCCATCCCCGACGCCACGCAGCTCGCCGAGCAGTACATCGCCGTCTGGAACGAGACGGACGAAGACCGCCGGCTGAAGCTGCTCGAAACGCACTGGACCGACGACGCGCGCTACGTCGATCCGATCGCGCAGGCGAGCGGCCGCACGCAGATCAACGCGCTCGTTGGCGGGGTGCACCGGCGCTACCCGGGGTTTCGCTTCGCGCTCAAGGGCCGCGTGGACGGACACGGCGACCAGATGCGCTTCTCGTGGACGCTCGGCCCGAGCGGCGCGGAGGATCTGATCGAGGGCACGGACTTCGTGCAGCTCGAAGCAGGTCGGCTGCAATGCGTGACCGGCTTCCTGGACAAGGTGCCGGCCAGCGCCTAATGCTTCGCGGCGGCTGCCTGTTCGAGCTCGCGGCGGATGTCCGCGGCGCTGCCGGGCCGCACGACGCGGCCGACTTCCAAGCCATCGCGCATGAAGACCAGGGTCGGCCATAGCTTGATGCCGAAGGATCGTCCCAGCGGCCTCCCGCTGGCGTCCTCGACCTTGAGATGCCGCAGGTGCTGCGCGTCGCGCAGCGCCTCGTTGATCGCCGGCTGCGCCGCCTTGCAGATGCCGCACCAGTTGGCGCCGAATTCGACCACCGTGAGACCGGGCATCGCGTCGACCTCGGCGCGGGAAGGTTGTTCGGTTGCGTATGAACTCATCGCCCGATTCTGCTTGAGCGCCCCGAAGCGCGCTCGTCCGACGCCGGCGGCCCGCGGCGTGGGAGTTAGCTGACCAGCCTGCCGTTGGTGCTGATCACCGCGACATCGACGAACTGGCTGCCTTCCCGGTTGGTCCTGCCGAAGTTGATCTTCACGCCGCCGAGGTCGTAGGCCTCGATGCGCTCCAGGCCGGCGAGCACCGCGGCGCGCGTCGGCGCCGGGCCGGCGCGGCGCAGGCCTTCGGCCAGCACGGCGGCATCCATGTAGCCCTCCAGGCTCGGCAGCGAAAACTCCTTGGTGCCGTTGGCGATCATGTCGGCCTGGTAGCGCCGCACGATCTCGAACTTGGTCGCGAACGGCGAGGGCACCACCATCGCGAAACCGAGGCCGTGCGCGAGGTCGCCCATCGCGCTGAGCGAGCCGGCCGTGATCGAGAGGCCGTAGCAACTGCTCTTGCCGCCCGCCGCGCGCAACGCCTTGACGAAGGCCGGCGCGGTGCCGGCAAGGCCGATGATGACGATCTGCGGACTGGCTTCCGCGATCTGCTTCGCTGCGGGCCCAACCTCCATGCTGGTGGTGCCCGGCGTGCTCGCGACCACTGCGGGTTCGAGCTTGGCCTTGGCCAGCGCCGCCTTGTAGCCCGCCAGCAGCGACTGGCCGAGCGGGTCGTTCGAATACACGATGCCGATGCGCGACTGGCCGAGCACCGCGGCGGTGGCGATGAGCTTGTCGATTTCCTGGTCGTAGTTCGCGCGCACCCAGAAGGTGTTCGGATTCGCCTTCTTGCGCAGCGACACGGTGCCGGTGTTCGGCCCCACCACCGCCATGCCCGGAACTGCATCGCTGACTTCCGCCGTCTGGCGTGTGCCGAGCGGGTGCAGGATGGCCAGCATCGCGCTGTCCGCCGCGAAGGAGAGGGCGTTCGCCTTGGCGATGTCGGGCTTGAACTGGTCGTCGGCCATCACCAGCTCGACCTTCGTGCCGTTGATGCCGCCCGCGCGATTGAGGGCGTTGAAATAGGCGCTCGAACCGAGGAACAGGCCGGTTCCGTTGGCCTTCTCGACGCTGCTGTTGTCGAAGGTGGCGCCGATCCGCAGGGTCCTGGCCTGGGCGAAGACTGGCAATCCGAGGCCGGCAACGGCGGCGGCGCCCGCCAGCCGGCCGATGACTTGGCGACGCGTGGGCTTCGGCAACGGGTCGAAGGTGCGGGCCTTGGAATCACTCATGGTCGACGTCCCCAGGGGCATGCCGACAGAAAGGCACGCAGAAGTTTTAACAACTTCTAACAATAGCAACAAAGTGTAAGTAAGTCCATTGGGGCGAGTTCCCGGGCGGTCTGCCATTTCGTGGCAAACCGCACGAACGTCGCGGACGAATTCAGCGGGCGCGGCGGCTTCTGGGAAGCTTGCGATAGACGGTCGCGCGGCTGATGCCGAGCGCGCGCGCGGCCTCGGCGACGTTGCCGCGGGCCTCGTCGACCGCCTTTCGGATCAGCGCGGTTTCGACGTCCCGCAGCCGCGAACGGCCGCCGCCTTGCGAGGGCGCCGCCGGCTGGTTCGGGAGTTGCGCCCGGACCTGCACCCGCAGGCCGGACCACAGCGGCACTTCAAGCACCGCATCGCCGCGCCGCGCCGCATCGAAGAGCATCTGCGGCGGGAGCGCGAAGAGGTCGTTGCAGTTGAGCGCGAGCCCGGCGCCCAGCGGCTGATGGAGCATGTGCCGCGCGGCCGCGTTGGCGCCCGTCACGTAGCCGTCCGCGTCGATGCACAACAGGCCCTCCGCATCGGCGCCCGGCGCGCAACCCGGCCAGCCGATGCGCAGGCGCAGTTCGCAGGGATGCCGCTGGAGCAGCGCGTTCTCGATGCTGCGGGCCGACAGGACGGCCAGATGCCGCAATTCGGGCCGCTCGACCACCTGCACGCCGGTCAGGTCCAGCATGCCGATGCATTCCCCGAGCGGGCCGAAGAGGGGTGAGCCCGCGCAGCTGTAGACGCTGGTGTCGTCGAAGAAGTGTTCGCCGCGATGCAGCCAGACCGATTCGTGCTCGGCCAGCGCCGTGCCGATCGCGGTAGTGCCGACCGCGCGTTCCGACAGGTCCACGCCGACGCGTGCGATGTCGCGCGCATGGCGCGCGGCCGGATCGCTGCCGCCGGGCAGCGCGCCGACATCGACCACGATGCCGTCCGCGTCCGTGAGGATCGCGAAGTAGCGTGTGTCCGCAATCGCGCGCGAGAGCTGTTCGATCACCGGCCGCGCAGCCGTGACCAGCGCGCGGTTGCGCTCCGCGACACGCAGCGCAGCCTGCGCCGACACCGGGTCGAAGCCCACGCGCTCCCCGGGCTGCCGCCCGGCTGCGAGGCAGCGCTGCCACGAACGCAGCAGCCATGGCTCGATCCGCGTGCCTGGGGCGGCGGCGGGCTCGCCGTCGATCCATTCCCGCCGTGCCTGGGCGATGGTGATCGAGCGCTCTGGCAGCGGCGAGGCGAGGGATGCGGTCATCGTGCGGGGTCCGGGCCTGAACGGCACCTGTTGGGGCGGATGCATTGCCAACCGGCAAGCTGTTTCATTTTGAGAATTTCAAGTGGCCCACGCAAGCGGCTAGGGTTTTGCCTAGGGTTCCGCTCAGGTGCGGCGTCCAAGATTCATCTGGCCGAAAACAGCCATCTCTTCCCTTTACAACGGAGACAGCCACATGCAGGTTTCTTTCACGGTCAACGGCCGCGATGTCACGGTCGACGCGCCTCCCAACACCTTCCTGGTCCAGGCGATCCGAGAGCACCTCCATCTCACTGGCACGCACGTCGGCTGCGACACCGCGCAGTGCGGCGCGTGCACGATCCACGTCAACGGGCGTGCGGTGAAGTCCTGCAACGTGCTGGTCGGGCAGGTCGCCGGCGCGAAGATCACGACCATCGAAGGCATTGCCCAGCCTGACGGCACCATGCACCCGATGCAGGCGGCCTTCAAGGAGTGCCACGGCCTGCAATGCGGCTTCTGCACCCCGGGCATGGTGATGAGCGCCATCGACCTGTGCACCTACCACCCCAATGCGAGCGAGACCGAGATCCGCGAGCTGCTCGACGGCAACCTCTGCCGCTGTACGGGCTACCAGAACATCGTCAAGGCGGTCCAGATGGGCGGCAAGGCGATGTCCGAACCCGCCAAGGCCCCGGCCAACGTCTGAGGAGACAAGTCATGGGTGCATCCGACTTCTCCAGCCTCCCGCACATCGGCGAGGCGCTGCGCCGCAAGGAGGACTACCGCTTCCTCACCGGCGCCGGCCAGTACACCGACGACGTGACCCTGGCCAACCAGGCGCACGCGGTGTTCCTGCGTTCGCCGCATGCGCACGCGAACATCAAGTCCATCGACACTGCGGCCGCGCTCAGGATGCCCGGCGTGGTCGGCATCTTCACCGGCAAGGACATCGACGGAAAGATGGGCGGCCTGCCCTGCGGCTGGCTCATCAACAACCCTGACGGCACCCCGATGAAGGAGCCGCCGCATCCGATCCTCGCGATCGGCAAGGTTCGCTACGTGGGCGACCACGTCGCCATGGTCGTGGCCGAGACGGTCGAGCAGGCGAAGAACGCTGCCGAGTCGATCGTGGTCGACTACGAAGAGCTCCCGGCGCTCGTCAGCGTGGCCGATGCCGCGAAGAAGCAGAGCGGCGTCGTGATCCACGATCAGGCGCCGGACAACCAGTGCTACAAGTGGGCGATCGGCGACAAGGCCGCGGTCGATGCGGCGTTCGCGAATGCGGCGCACGTGACAAGGCTCGATCTCGTCAACAACCGGCTCGTGCCCAACGCGATCGAGCCGCGCGTCGCGATCGGCAGCTACAACCGCGCGAACGACGAGTACACGCTCTACGTCTCCAACCAGAATCCGCACGTCGAGCGCCTGCTGATGACCGCCTTCGTGCTCGGCCTGCCCGAGCACAAGGTGCGCGTGATTGCGCCCGACGTGGGCGGCGGCTTCGGCTCGAAGATCTATCTCTATGCGGAGGACGTGGCCCTGACCTGGGGTTCGAAGCAGCTCAACCGCAACATCAAGTGGACGGCGGAGCGCTCGGAATCCTTCCTCTCCGACGCGCACGGTCGCGACCATGTGAGCCATGCCGAGATGGCGATGGACGCCAACGGCAAGTTCCTCGCCTTGCGCGTGCACACCGACGCGAACCTGGGCGGCTACCTGTCGACCTTCTCGACCGCGATACCGACCATCCTCTACGCGACGCTGCTCGCGGGGCAGTACGCCACGCCGCAGATCTACGTCGAGGTCGACGCGTGGTTCACCAACACCGCGCCGGTGGACGCCTATCGCGGCGCGGGCCGGCCCGAAGCCACCTACCTGCTCGAACGGCTCGTCTCGCGCTGCGCGTGGGAAATGAACCTCGGCCAGGACGAGATCCGCAAGCGCAACTTCATCACCGCTTTCCCGTACCAGACTCCCGTGGCGCTGCAGTACGACACGGGCGACTTCCATGCCTGCATGGACAAGGCCCGCACGCTGGCCGACGTGGCCGGTTACGCGCAGCGCAAGTCGGCGAGCGAGGCCAAGGGCAAGCTGCGCGGCATCGGCTATTCCAGCTACATCGAAGCCTGCGGCATCGCACCGTCGAACATCGCGGGTGCGCTCGGTGCGCGCGCAGGCCTGTTCGAATGCGGCGAGATCCGCGTGCATCCGACCGGCAGCGTGACGGTGTTCACCGGCTCGCACAGCCACGGACAGGGGCATGAAACCACCTTCGCGCAGGTGGTGGCCGCGCGACTGGGCATTCCGGTCGAGAACGTCGACGTGGTGCACGGGGATACGGGCCGCGTGCCCTTCGGCATGGGCACCTACGGCTCGCGCTCGATCTCGGTCGGTGGCGCGGCGATCATGAAGGCGCTCGACAAGATCGAGACCAAGGCCAAGAAGATCGCGGCGCACCTGATGGAAGCGAGCGATGCCGACATCGAATTCGCCAATGGCGAGTTCACCGTCAAGGGCACCGACAAGAAGATCGCCTTCGGCCAGGTCGCGCTCACCGCCTACGTGCCGCACAACTACCCGCTCGACAAACTGGAGCCGGGGCTCAACGAAACCGCGTTCTACGACCCGACGAACTTCACCTTCCCGGGCGGCACCTACATCTGCGAAGTCGAGGTCGACAAGCAGACCGGCGAAGTCAAGATCGACCGCTTCACCGCCGTCGACGACTTCGGCACCATCATCAATCCGATGATCGTGGAAGGGCAGGTGCTCGGCGGGCTGGTGCAGGGCATCGGCCAGGCGCTGATGGAGAACTGCGTCTACGACAACGAGACCGGCCAGCTCCTCACCGGCAGCTTCATGGACTACGCCATGCCGCGCGCCGAGGACTTCCCGATGTTCAAGCTCGACACCGTGTGCACGCCCTGCACCCACAACCCGCTGGGCACCAAGGGCTGCGGCGAGGCGGGCGCGATCGGTTCGCCGCCGGCGGTCATCAACGCGGTGCTCGACGCGCTCGCGCCGCTGGGCGTCAAGGACTTCGACATGCCGGCTTCGCCCTACCGCGTGTGGGAAGCGATGCAGAAGGGCAGCAGCCCGACCCATCAACCGCAGCAGCCCTCGCTGGCCGCCAGCACGCAAGGCCGCCCGGCTCCCTGAACACGGAAAGGTTGAACACCATGTACGCCTTCACTCTCGAACGTCCCACCACCCTGGCCGATGCGGTCAAGCTCGCCGCGGCGGGTGCCAAGCCGCTCGCCGGCGGCCAGACGCTGTTGGCCTCGATGAAGCTGCGGCTGTCCGCCCCCGAGCAATTGGCCGACCTGAGCGGCGTCAAGGAACTCGCGGGCATCAGCAAGTCGGGCGATGCGCTCGTGATCGGTGCGATGACGCGGCACGTCGATGTCGCGAACAACGCCGACGTCAAGGCCGCCTTTCCGGCGCTCGCATGGCTCGCCGATCACATCGGCGACCGGCAGGTGCGCGCCATGGGCACCATCGGCGGATCGGCCGCCAACAACGACCCGGCCGCGTGCTATCCGAGCGCGGTCCTCGCGACCGGCGCGACGGTGATCACCACCCAGCGCGAGATCGCAGCCGACGATTTCTTCCAGGGCCTCTTCACCACCGCGCTGACAGACGGCGAACTCATCAAGGCGATCCGCTTCCCGATCCCGAAGCGCGCCGCCTACGAGAAGCTGCGCCAGAAGGCGTCGAACTTTCCGCTGGTGGGCGTCTTCGTCGCGCAGTTCGACGGCGGCGTGCGCGTGGCGGTGACCGGTGCGGGCAATGGCGTGTTCCGGCACGCTGGGCTCGAGCAGGCGCTCAGCAAGGCTTTCACGCCGGAATCGGCGGCGTCGGTGAAGATCGATTCGAGCGATCTCAATACCGATCTGCATGCTTCCGCTGCGTACCGCGCCAACCTGATTGGCGTGCTGACGCAAAGGGCAGTCGCCAAGGCGTCGAGTTAAGGCTTCCGGTAGCGGCTTCGCGGCTGCGGGGCCTTCTCCCCGCAGCCTGCGTGCGCGCGCCGACGCGCAATGCCAAGAGCCCTTAAGCTGCTCAGATGACCGATCAAGATACGCCCCCGGCGGCTTCGCCGTTCTTTTCCATCGACGCCGTCGTGCAGGCGCTCCAGGGCGCCGGCTACTACGCGGACCGGCGGCTCGCCACGGCGGTGTTCCTCGCGCTCAAGCTCCAGCGGCCGCTGCTGCTCGAAGGCGAGCCCGGCGTCGGCAAGACCGAACTGGCGAAGGCGCTGTCGACCGCGCTCAGCCGCGAACTGCTGAGGCTCCAGTGCTACGACGGCCTCGAACAGCGCGAAGCGCTCTACGAATGGAACTACGCCGCGCAGTTGCTGCACATGCGCGCCGCCGAGGCGCAAGGCATCTCCACCGATGTCGAATCGGAGGTCTATCAGCCGCGCTACCTGATCCGTCGCCCGCTGCTGCAGGCCCTGCAGGCGCCTGCGCCCGGCGCGGTGCTGCTCATCGATGAAGTCGACCGCGCCGACGAGCCCTTCGAGGCTTTCCTGCTGGAGTATCTCGGCGAATATCAGGTCAGCATCCCGGAACTCGGCACCATCCGTGCGCTGGTGCCGCCGGTCACCATCCTCACCAGCAACCGCACGCGCGAACTCAACGATGCGGTGAAGCGCCGCTGTCTGTACCACTGGCTCGACTATCCGGAGCGCGAGCGCGAACTGGCGATCGTGCGGGCACAGGTGCCGCAGGCGAGCGCCCTGCTCTCCGAGCAGATCGCGAACTTCGTCGGCCGGCTGCGCAGCACCCCGTTCGCGAGCGCGTTCCAGCGCGGCCCGGGCATCGCCGAAAGCGTCGAGTGGGCGAAGGCGCTGGTCGCGCTCGACACCCTCGAGCTCGACCCCGAGATCGTGGTCGACACCGCCGGCATCCTCTTCAAGCAGCGCGACGACGTCGCCGCGCTGACGCACGCCATGGCGACGGATCTCCTCAAGCCCGAGGAGGAGGCTTCGTCTTGAGCGAAACCGTCCATCAGCTCGGCGACGCACGCCGCGGCAAGCTGGCGGGCAACATGCTGGGCTTCGGCCGCGCGTTGCGCCGCGCGGGCGTGCGGACCGATTCGATGCGCATCGCGCTCGCCGCCGAGGCCGCGACGCTGGTCGGTGTCGAGAGCCGGCTTGATCTCGCTGCGGCGATGGAAGCCGTGATGATCAGCCGCGAGGAAGACCGGCTGGTGTTCCGCGAGCTCTTCGACGCGTGGTTCCGCGATCCGGAGCTGGCCAACAAGCTGCTCGCGCAGATGCTGCCCAGCGCCGAAGGCAAGGCCGAGCCGTCCAGGCGCCGCCCGCGTGTACGCGAGGCGCTGGCGCCGCCGCGCGAAGGGGCGCGTGCGGCGCAGAACGAGCGCGAGGTCGACTTCGACGCCGCGATGACCGCGAGCGACCGTGTGCGCATCCATCACGCTGATTTCAATGCGCTCGGTGCGACCGAATACCGGCTCGTCGAACGCCTCGCGCGCGACATCGCGCTGCCGATCCCCACATTGCCCGCGCGCAGGTTGCGTGTCACCGGCGATGCGGGCGCGCATTCGCGCATGCACTGGCCCGGCGTGCTGCACGAGGCGGCGCGCACCGGCGGCGAGATCCTGCGCCTGCCGCGTTGGGCGAGGCGCAAGGAACCGCTGCCGCTCCTCGTGCTGGTCGATGTGTCGGGCTCGATGGAGCGCTACGCGCGGCTCCTGCTCGCGTTCCTGCACGCCTCGACACGGCACTCCGGCCGGCGCGACGTCTTCGCCTTCGGCACGCACCTGACCGACCTGACCCCGGCTTTCCGGCTCGCCGACACCGACTCGATGCTCGGCGCCGCGAGCGAGGCGATCGACGATTTCGCCGGTGGCACGCGGCTGGGCGAATCGCTGGTCGAATTGCACCGCCGCCATGCGCGGCGCCTCACCGGCCGCCGCACGCTGGTGCTGGTGATCAGCGACGGTCTCGACACCGGCGAGCCGGACGTCCTCGACAACGAACTGCAATGGCTCAAGCGCCATTCGCGGCGCGTGCTGTGGCTGAACCCGCTCTTGCGCTACGAAGGCTATGCACCCCTTGCGCGCGGTGCGGCCATCCTGCACCGCCATGCAGACGCGATGCTGGCGGTCCACAATCTCAGCGCTCTGGAACAACTGGCGGCCAGCCTCGCAGCCCTCATGCGGTCGGGCCGCTAGCCCGCTGCGACAAGACACCCACAAGGAAGATTCATCATGGAAATGCTCGGCAACCGCAAGCTCGGGATCACCCAGCAACAGGCCTGGGACGCGCTCAACGACCCGGAGACGCTGAAGAAGTGCATTCCCGGCTGCGACAGGTTCGAGTTGACCGGCGACAACGAATACAGCGTCGGGCTCGCGGTCAAGATCGGTCCGGTCTCGGCCAAGTTCAACGGCAAGGTCACGCTGTCGGACATCCAGGCGCCGGAAAGCTACAAGCTCACGTTCGAAGGGCAGGGCGGCGTAGCCGGCTTTGCCAAGGGCGCGTCGGGCGTGTCGCTCAAGCCCGCCGTGGATGGGGTCGAAGGCTGCGAGCTCGACTACACGGTGCAGGCCCAGGTGGGCGGCAAGATCGCGCAGCTGGGGCAGCGACTCATTGACGGTGCCGCCAAGTCCACCGCCGACGATTTCTTCAAGCGCTTCGAGGCCGAGATGCAGAGCCGCTACGGTCCGCCGCCAGCGCAAGCTTCAGCCGAAGGTGACGCCGAGCCGGCCGAGAAGGAAGGCGCGATGGCCGGCTTCATGCGGAAGATGGGATTCGGCAAGAAGGACAAGGGCGAGGAAGGCGACGCAGCAGCCGAGAAGCCTGCCGACTGAAGGACGAGAGAGCCCGAGAGACTGAGAGAGAACTATGGAAAACCTCGATGTGATGGTGCTTCGTGCGCTGCGCGACTGGCGACAGGCCGGCCGCCGCGGGCTGCTGGCGACGGTGGTGCGCACCTGGGGCTCGTCGCCGCGCCCGATCGGATCGATCATGGCGATGGCGGAAGACGGCGCGGTCGTCGGCTCGGTGTCGGGCGGATGCATCGAAGACGACCTGATCGCGCGCTACACCCGCGCGCATGGCGACGGCGTCATGCCCACGGGCGCGCCGGCCTTCGTCAAGTACGGCATCACCGCCGATGAGGCGCATCGCTTCGGGCTGCCGTGCGGTGGCACGCTCGAGCTGCTGCTCGAATACGACCCCGATCCGGCTTCGCTGGATACCCTCGTGGCATCGCTCGAACGTGGCCGCCTCATGCAGCGGACGGTGACGCTCGCGGACGGATCGGTGAAGTTGAACGAAGCCTCTTCGCCCGCGGCGCTGACGGTCAACGACACGGAGCTGGTCAACACCTTCGGCCCCGAGTACCGCATGCTGCTGATCGGCGCGGGGCAACTGGCCGAGTACCTGGCGACGATGGCGCAGTTCAGCGGTTTCGCGGTCACGCTGTGCGACCCGCGTACCGAGTACCAGACCTCATGGAACGTGCCGGGCGTGACGACCACCACCGAGATGCCCGACGACGCGGTGACCGCCTTCAAGCCCGATCGGCGCAGTTGCGTGGTCGCGCTCACGCACGATCCGAAGCTCGACGACCTCGCCTTGCTCGAGGCGCTGCAGACGGAGGCGTTCTATGTCGGCGCGATCGGCTCGCGCCGCAATGCCGAGGCGCGGCGCGACCGCATGATCGAGCACTTCGATCAGACCGAAGCCTCTCTCGCTCGCCTGCGTGGGCCGATCGGCATCTACATCGGCAGCAAGACGCCGCCGGAGATCGCGGTGAGCGTGATGGCGGAGATCCTCGCGGTGAAGAACGCGGTGCAGTTGCCGCGCGAAGCGGCGGTCGCCGTGGCGAAGGCGGCCGCGGCGGCTGTCTGATGTCTGAACCGCGCTAGCGGCGGGTGTCCGTCAGTCCGCCGAGAAAGGTGGTGCTGCGGCCCATCGCGCGGCGGATGTCCTTCGATTCGAGCGATTCGCTGCGCGACATCGAGAACAGGAAGAAGCCGGCGACGATCGCGACGCACAGTGCTGCCGCGATGAGCAGGCCAGCCAGCGAGCCGAAATGGAAAGCGAGTGCGAGAAGGCCGAGATTGGCGAGAAGGACGATGGCGCGCATGGCGTCACAGGCTATCAGAGAACCGTGACGGGAACAGTGCCGAATGATGCGTAAAAACACTGAAGACTTTCTTGTACGCACGCGCGGCATGCCGGTCGACGGAGGACTGCGGGGGTCGTCGTCTTAAGATCGGCTTCCGTCGGTTGATTGAGGGTCGCTCGCGGCAGCGGGCGTTGCGAACGATGCCTGCATATCCGTCCCACGACATTCCGGGTGGCGCCAGGGCTTGCTGGATCGAGGCGCCCGGCCGGGCGGCGATCCGTGCCGCGACCATGCCTTCCCCGGCGGCGGGGCAGGTGGTGATCCGAGCCCTTCACTCCGCAGTCAGCCGAGGCACCGAGATGCTGGTGTTTCGCGGCGAGGTGCCGGCGACCGAATTCCAGCGCATGCGCGCGCCCTTCCAGGAAGGGGATTTCCCGGCGCCGGTGAAGTATGGGTACGCCAGCGTCGGCATCGTCGAACACGGGCCTGAAGCATTGAAGGGCCGTCACGTCTTCTGTCTTCATCCGCACCAGACCCGCTATGTCGTTCCGGCGGATGCGGTGCATGTGTTGCCCGAGGGCCTTCCGCCCGCGCGCGCGGTGCTGGCCGCGAACATGGAGACTGCCGTCAATGCCATCTGGGACGCTGCGCCGCGTTTGGGCGATCGCATGTCGGTGGTGGGCGGCGGGGTGGTCGGGCTGCTGGTCGCCTGGCTCGCGGGGCGCGTGCCGGGCTGCAAGGTGGAACTCGTCGACGTGCGCGCCTCGCGTCGATCGCTGGCCGAAGCGCTGGGCCTCGGCTTCGCGCTGCCGCAGGACGCGGCGCCCGATGCCGACCTCGTGGTCCATGCGAGCGGGGACCCTCAAGGCCTTGTCACCGCGCTGAAGCTCGCAGCCTTCGAGTCGACCGTCATCGAGATGAGCTGGTACGGCGCGCGCGATGTGCCGCTGCCGCTGGGCGAAGCGTTCCATTCGCGCCGGCTCACGCTCCGGAGTTCGCAGGTCGGCCATGTGGCGACCGCCCAGCGTGCGCGATGGGACCGCGGCCGACGGATGGCGCTGGCGCTCTCGCTGCTGTGCGATCCGGTGCTCGACGCGCTCATCACCGACAGCGCACCCTTCGATGAATTGCCCGCGGTGCTCGAACGGCTGTCCAGCGGCGCGCCCGACACGCTCTGCCAGCGCATCGACTATTCCTGAATTCACTCTTCGCATCCGAAAGGCCCCCATGTACAGCGTCAACGTCCGCGACCATTTCATGATTGCCCACAGCTTCACCGGCGAGGTGTTCGGGCCGGCCCAGCGCCTGCATGGCGCGACTTACGTCGTCGATCTGGAAATGCGCCGCGCCGAACTCGATCCCGATGGGGTGGTGGTCGACATCGCGCTCGCCACCGAAGTGTTGCGCCGCGTGCTCGGCGAACTTAACCTGCGCAACCTCGACGACGATCCGGTTTTCAAGGGCAGGAACACGACCACCGAATTCATGGCGCGCGTGATCTTCGACCGCGTGGCCGCATGCATCGCTGCCGGCGAACTCGGCGCACATGCGGGCGGCCTGTCGAGCCTGCGCGTGCGCCTGAACGAATCGCACGTGGCGTGGGCGGCCTACGAGGGCGCATTGCCTGCGCGCGCGTCGTGAACGGGCGTTGCAGCTTTCTCGTGCCGGGCGATCTCGGCGCACGCACCGGCGGCTCCACCTACGACCGGCATATCGTCGATGGCCTGCGGACGCTGGGCTGGCATGTCGATGTGCGCTCGCTCGGCGATGGTTGGCCGGTGCCTGACGATGCGGCCATGGAGGCGGCCCGTCTGGTCGTGGAGGCATTGCCCGACGACTCGGTGGTCGTCGTGGATGGGTTGGCCTTCGGCGCGATGGCCGACGTTGCAGAGGCCCATGCGAAGCGCCTGCGGTGGGCGGCGCTCGTGCATCACCCGCTCGCGCTGGAGACCGGGCTCGACGCCGATACGCAAGCGATGCTGTTCGACAGCGAACGAAGGGCGCTTGCGACCGCGCGTGCCGTGATCGTCACGAGCCCCTCGACCGCGCGCGCGCTGGCCGCGTACGACATTCCGGCCGCGCACGTCTCAGTGGTCGAGCCCGGCACGGCGCCGGCACCGCTCGCCGCCGGATCCGGCGCAGGCGGACTGCACTTGCTGAGCGTGGCGAACGTGAGCCCGCGCAAAGGTCATGGCCTCCTGGTCGACGCGCTCGCCGAGCTGCGCGACCGGCGCTGGGTCCTGGACTGCGTCGGCAGTCTCACGATGGATGCCGCGTGCTCCGCGGCGCTCGTCGATGCGATCGATCGCCACGGCCTGCGCGATCGGGTGGCGCTGCATGGCGAGCAGGACGAAGCGGCGCTGGATGCGTTCTATGCGCGCGCCGATGTCTTCGTGCTGCCGTCCTTCCATGAGGGCTACGGCATGGCGCTCGCCGAGGCGCTCGCGCGTGGCCTGCCGGTGATCAGCACCACGGCCGGCGCGATTCCGGACACCGTGCCGGCCGATGCGGGCGCGCTCGTGCCGCCCGGCGACCAGTCGGCGCTTCGCGCGGCGCTGCAGCGCTTGATGGACGACACCGCCTGGCGTGAACAGCTCGCGGCAGGCGCGCGGGCGGCGCGTGACCGGCTGCCGACCTGGGCGGACAGCGCGGCCCGCTTTGCGATGGCGCTGGAAGCCCTCCAGACCGCTGGCGACGAATGAGCGGCTTCAGCGCCGACTGGCTGGCATTGCGCGAATCGTTCGATCGCGAAGCGCGTCGCGCTGCTTCCAGTTCGTTCGATCTCGGAGGCCTCGCGGCACGCCTGCGCGGCGGGGACTCGGTGTTGACGGTGCTCGATCTGGCCTGCGGCACCGGCGCGAACCTGCGCGAACTCGCGCCTCGGCTCGGCGGCGTGCAGCGCTGGACGCTGGTCGACCACGATCCGCGATTGCTGGCGGCCGTGCCGGGCGCGATGGCGTCATGGTGCCGGACACAGGGCCTGTCGCTGGTCGCGAGCAACGGCGGTCTCCGCTTCGAAGGGCCCGGGCTGACGGTCGAGGTCGAGATGCTGACCTGCGATCTCGCGCAACCCTTCGACGCCGCGTCGTTCGGCCGTCATCGACTGATCACCGCGTCGGCGCTGCTCGATCTCGTGTCGGCACGATGGATCGATGGATTGGCCCAGTGCGCGCGGGATGCCGAGGCTGCGCTGCTGTTCGCATTGAGCGTCGATGGCTGCGTCGAATGGCAGCCCCCGCTTTCAGGCGACGAAGAGATTCATCGCCTGTTCGCTTCGCATCAGCGCCGCGACAAGGGCTTCGGCCCGGCGCTTGGCGGCGACGCGGTTCAGCATGCCGCGGCGAGGCTCTCGGCCTTGGGCTACGAAGTGGCGCAAGCGGCGAGCGACTGGCACGTCGACGGCACAAATGGCGCGCGTTCGATGGCCATGCTGCGCGCCATGATCGAAGGCGCAGCGGCCGCAGCGCAGGAGCAGGATCCGGCGGTCACGTCGATCGAAGGCTGGATGGCGCGGCGGCTCGAACGGATCGCCTCGACGACCTTGCGTGTCGGTCATCGCGACCTGCTGGCGACCTTGCCTTGAGGCGCGCGTTCAGCCGTTCTGGCGCGGCCCCGTCTCGCGCAGGTCGAGGTCCCACAGCACGTCCTCGCCCATGCGGAACACACGCCCTGACGGCCGCAGGCAGTCGCGCATCGCGGCACTGCGCGGAATCTGCAGCCCGGGCCGTCCGGAGCCGATGACGACCGGCGCGATGCTCAGGTGCAGCCGGTCGAGACAGCCCTGTGCGATGAAGCGCGAGACCGTGACGCCGCCGCCCTCGACGAAGAGAACCCGCAGATCGCGTGACGCGAGTTCGGTCACCAGCGCGCGCAGGTTCAGCCGGCCTTCGCCGTCCACCAGCGCGGGAACGCCGAGCACCTGATCGGCGCCGAAGCGACGGGCCGCTTCTGCGGCGCGACGGGCATCGCAGGCAAGCAGGGTCGGCGCGAGCCGGTCCGACAGGGCGCGCAGCGTGGGCGTCAGCCGCAGCGCCGGATCGATCAGCACCCGCACCGGATGCCGTCCCTCGACGTGCCGCGTGGTGAGCTGCGGATCGTCGAGGGCTGCCGTGTTCGCGCCGACGATGACTGCATCGCAGAGCGCGCGCAGGCGATGGAGATGCACCAGCACTTCGCGGCCGTTGACGTAATGCGAGTCGCCGTTGTGGGTGGCGACGTAGCCGTCGAGGCTCTGGCCGAGTTGGCCGATGATCCACGGGGCGCCTTCGCGCGGCCGGTCGAGCAGCGGCTTGATGAGTTCGAAGAGTTCGACCGCAGCGTCGTCCCACACGCCGCGCAGGGAGAAGCCGTGCGCCGCGTCGCCGGCCAGCGGCGCATTGGCATTCCACGGGAGGCGCGCCAGTTCGCCACGGCGATGCAGGGTGATGTCGAGGCACAGGGGCCAGAGCGCATCGACGCCGGGCGTGGCGGTGGGGGTGGGCATCATGGTGAGCGGATTCTTTGGGTGGGACCGTGTCGTGCCTGTCGGGAGGATACCCGCGCAGGCGTGGCCGCGCGCCTACCGCCACGCCGGTTCGGCCTCGCGCACCGGCGCTGTGGCGTCAACGCCGAGCCGGCGGCGCGCCGGTGGGGGAGGGCGATGGCGAAACGCCCTGCGCGAGCGCTGCGGCATGTTGCTCGGCGAGCGCGCGTCGATAGCCTTCGCGCTGCTGCAGGCGCTCCCAATAGGCTGCAACCGCCGGCGGGAAGTGCTCGGACAGGCGCACTTCGCCGGCGAGCATGAGCGCGTAGCCCACCGAGACGTCGGCAGCGGTGAAGCGGTCGGCGCAAAGATAGTCATGCTGTTGAAGTACCGCGTCGATGCCGCGCAGCCGAGCCAGGAACCACCTGGCGTAGTCCTCGGCGGCCTGCGGAAGCTTGCGTTCGTCGGGCTCGAAGTATCGGTAGCGCAGCACGATGGTCTGCGGAAAGGTGAGCGTGGCCTCGCCATGGTGCAGCCAGTTGAGCCAGGCGCCGAAGCCAGGTTCATCCGGGCGTAAGGCGAGCCCGCGTGCGTTGTCCGGATCGCAGCGATGCGCGAGGTACTGGCACGTCGCGGCCGATTCGGTCATTCGCGTTTCGCCATCGATCAGGTAGGGAATGGTGCCCAGCGGATTGATCTCGAGATAGCTGCGCTGCAGGATGCGCGGCGGAAAGGGCAGCATGCGCAGTTCGTAATCCTTGCCCGATCTGGCGCCCAGTTCCTCGAGCATCCAGAGCGGCCGGAACGAACGAGCGCTCACGCAGTGGTAGAGGACGATCATGCGTTCGCCTGCGCCAGGATCCGTTCGCGCAGTTCGCGCTTGAGGATCTTGCCCACCGGGCTCACCGGAAACTCCCGCATGATCTCCAGCCGCTCCGGCAGCTTGAAGGACGCGATCTTCTGCTGGCGCAGGTAGGCGATGAGCTCGTCGAAGCCGAGCGTCGCACCCGGCTGCAGGATCACGCAGGCGCAGGCCTTCTCGCCGAACACGGGGTCGGGTAGCCCGACCAGCGCGACCACCTTGACCTGCGGCATGCCGAAGATCAGGTTCTCGATCTCGTCGCAGCTGATCTTCTCGCCGCCGCGGTTGATGAGGTCCTTGCGCCGGCCTTCGGTGAAGACGTGGCGCCCGCGCTTTCGCACGATGTCGCCCATGCGGTAGAAGCCGTCTGGCGTGAAGGCCTCCGCGTTCTTCTCCGGCGCGTTGTAGTAGCCGCGGATGGTGTAGGGGCCGCGCGTGACCAACTCGCCGGGCTCGCCGTCGGGCACTTCGCGGTCGTCGTCGTCGAGCACCTTGATCTCGTCGTATTCACTCACCGGCGCGCCAGAGCTTTCGAGCAGCAGATCATCCGGGTCGTCGAGTCGCGTCATGTTGATGAGCCCTTCGGCGGTGCCGTAGATCTCCTGCGGCGTGCAGTGGAACTGTTCCCGCAGGCGCATGCGCAGCTCGGGCGCGAGTCGCGCGCCGCCGTTCTGGATCACCTTGATCGTCGAGCGGTCGAAGCGCGCCGGCACGTCGCTGTTGATCCAGTTCGAGATCAGCGGCACCACGCTCGCGATGACCGAGACGCGCTCGCGCTCGACGGTGGCGAATATCTCTTCGATGTCGGTGCTCGCGGCGATGACCACCGTGCCTCCCGCATGGAAGGTGCCGAGCATGCCGGGCGAGGCGAGGTTGTAGTTGTGTCCGAGCGGCAGGATCGCCATGAACACCGTGTCGCGGTCGAATCCTGCCGTGTGCGCGCACAGGCGCGCGTTGAGCACGTAGTCGTTGTGCGTGCGCGGGATCAGCTTCGACACCGATGTGGTGCCGCCCGAGAGCAGCATGGTCGAGACGTCGTCGGGCGAGGGGCGCACCGCGTCGAGGCGCTGCCCGAGCGCGTGGGCGTCGATCGTGCTGCCGTCGATCAGCGGCGCCAGCGCGCGCTGCCCCGGCGCGGGCTCGCCCGCGACGATGACGTGGCGCAGGTGCGGAGACTCCGCCGCCATCTCCGCCGCCATCGCCCGGTAGTCGAAGCTGCCGATCACGTCGGGCACCAGGTACGCCGCAGCGCCCGAGGCACGGATGAAGTGGCGCACCTCGTTGTGCCGATGGGCGCGCAGCGCCATCACCGGGATCGCGCCGATCCGGTTGAGCGCGAGGTAGGCGATGACGAATTCGGGCACGTTCGGCAACTGCATCACCACGCGGTCGCGCGGCTTCAGGCCGAGGTCGAGCAGGGCCACGGCGAGCCGCTGCGACGATCGCACCAGGTCCGCGTAGCTGATGCGCCGCTCTTTGAACACCACCGCCGTCTTGTCCGGCATCGTGCGCATGGTGCGCTCGACCATCTCGGCGACCGTGATGTCTTCCCACAGCCCCAGCTTTCGGAACTTGTCGGCCGCCTCGGCGGGCCAGGGCACGCAGCCTTCGAGCATGGTGGATCCCTCCGGTCAGAAGCTGAGTTCGGGGTGCAGTTTCTCGTACGCCGCAGCGAGTTCCGGATCGCGCTTGCGCACATCGTCATGGTCCACGCGGCCGCTGCGCGTGACGTAGTCGTAGGCGAAGGAGATCGGATCGAGCGGCAGCTTGGGGCCCAGGTTCTCGTACCACTCGGTGCTCTTGATCGCGGCCTTCTGAAGCGAGTCGGAGCCGGGCTGGCGGATGCGAACGAATTCCTCCAGCAACTTCGGCACATCGTTGCCGCAGGTCTTGAACGCATCGAAGAGCGCGATCGAGTCCTGCATCGCGAGCCGGGTGCCGGAACCGACCGATGGATGGCCGGTGCGCAGCGCGTCGCCGATGAGCACGATGTTGCGCCAGTGCCAGTGGCGGTTCTTCACGATGGTGTAGCGGAACCAGCTCGACTTGTTCGACAGCAGCGGGTGGCCCTGCAGGTCCTCGGCGAAGACCTTCTCGCACCACGCGAGGCTCCGGGCTTCGCTCATGCGGCCGAGTCCGGCCTTCTCGAAAGTGGCCGGGTCGACTTCGACGAGGAAGGTGCTGTGGGTGCGGCTGTAGCGGTAGGTGTGCGCGATCGCGAGTCCGTCGGCGTTCTGACGAAAGATGAGCGACAGCGGGTCGAAGAGCTGCGTGGTGCCATACCACGCGAGCAGGTTCGGACGCTCGTCGAGCGTGGGCTCGAAGTGCTCCTTGAAGCGCGTGCGGATCGCGCTGTTGGCGCCGTCGGCGGCGACGATCAGGTCGGCATCGGCGAAGGCACCAATGTCTTCCACGCGCTGCTCGAACTCGATGGCGACGCCGATCTTGCGGCAGTGCGTGTGCAGCGCCTTCAGCAGGTCGATGCGTGCCATGCGGTGGAAGGTGTTGTGCGCGAGCGTGACATGCACGCCCTGGTGCACCACCGCCATCTCGTCGAACACCTCCTGGTTGTGCGTCATCGCGTCGTAGAGCGCGGGCGCGATGTCGCGCACGAAGGCGAGCGCGACGTCGGAGAACACCACGCCCCAGCCGTAGGTGGCGCTTTCGGGATCGCGCTCGTAGACGCGGATGTCGTGCGACGGATCGCCCTGCTTCATCAGGTAGGCGTAGAACAGGCCCGCGGGGCCGCCGCCGATGATGCGTATCTTCATCTCGTTGTCTCTGTGTTCGCTGTGGTAGTGACCGCCATGCTAAAGCTACAGTGGCGGACACGTCACGGAAACCATCATGAATTCGAACATCGTCATCATCGGCGGCGGCCATGCGGCCGCCCAACTCTGTGCCGGCCTCGTGGAAGCGGGGCAGGGCGCGCGCATCCACATGGTGTGCGAGGAGGCGGCCATTCCCTATCACCGGCCACCGCTGTCCAAGACCTTCCTCAAGAGCCCGGACGAGGTGCCACAGCAGCATCGGGCCGAAGCCTGGTATGCGGAAGCGGGCGTCACGCTGCACCTGGGCGACGCGGCGGAGGCCATCGACCGCGAGGCGCGTACCGTCACGCTCAAGTCGGGCGCGGTGCTGGAATGGGAGCGGCTGGTGCTCGCCACCGGCACGCGCGCACGCCGCATCTCGGCGCTCGAAGGGCTGGAGAACGTCGCCCTTCTTCGTGCGGCGCATGAAGCGGTCCAGCTTCGCGACAAGCTCGCTGCAGCGCAGCATGTGACGGTGCTCGGCGGTGGCTTCATCGGGCTCGAAGTGGCGGCGACCGCGCTGGCGCTCGGCAAGCAGGTGCTGGTGCTCGAAAGCGCGCCGCGGCTGCTGGGCCGTGCGGTGTCGCCGGAGCTGTCGGCGCATGTGCTGGCGACGCATCGCGCGGCGGGCATGGACATCCGCGTCGGGGTGAAGACGGATGTGCTGCAGATCGACGGCCATCACCTGACCGCGATCGAGATCGATGGCCAGCCCCAGCCGATCGACCTCCTGCTGCTCGGGATCGGCGCGGTGCCCGAGATCGCGCTCGCGCAGGCGGCAGGGCTCGAATGCGCCGACGGCGTGGTGGTCGATGCCTTCATGCAGACCAGCGACGAGGCGATCCTCGCGATCGGCGACTGCACGCGCTTTCCGGACCAGCGCTCGGATGCGCCGCTGCGGCTCGAATCGGTGCAGAACGCGAACGACCAGGCGCGCACTGCGGTCGCGACGCTCACCGGAGCACCGCGTCCGCATGACGTGGTGCCGTGGTTCTGGTCCGATCAGGGAAGCCTGCGGCTGCAGATGGCCGGGCTGGTGCCCGTGCCGGGGACCCCGGGCGCGCTCACGGTCCGCCGGCCGGGCGCGAACGCCGCGTCGTTCTCGCTGCTGCACTACGTCGGGGCGCAGCTGCGCTGCGTCGAATCGGTGAACGCACCGGTCGACCACATGATGAGCCGCAAGCTGCTCGAAGCCCGTCGCAGCCCCGACCCGGCGGTCGCGGCCGATCCGGCCGTGCCTTTGAAATCGCTCCTGGCTTAGGAGCTGTTGCGCTGCGCGGGCGCCTCGACGTTCTTGCGAATCTCGGCGTCCATGATGCGCGTACCGGCCGCGAGCGCGGCCTCGTAGGTGTCCGCTCCGTACTCGGCCGAGCGCAACACCTTGCGCGGCGCGCCGCCAGCATCGGTTTCGAGCAGCGTCCAGATGAAGGATCCGGGCGCAGGCTCGTCGATGACGAGTTTGATCGGGTTTTTCATGCCTTGATGGTGGGCGCGCGTCCCCGGATTTTCTGTAGGCCGATGCCTACGTTACGCCCGTGTCATCGAACCTGCGGCTTGTGCACGGCCGCGAAGAAGCACCGCCCCCAACACGGCTGCAACGACCGCGAAGATCGCGCCGACGAGAAATGCCGACTGGTATCCCGCAGTGAGTGCGACAGGTGTCGAGATGCCGGCCATGAGCAGATTCCCGGTGCGCGCCGCGGCCACGCTCGCCAGCACCGCGAGCCCGAGGGCGCCGCCCATCATGAAGGCGGTGTTGACCACGCCGGAGGCCAGGCCCGATTCGCTCGGCGAGACGTCGCTCATCGCCACGAGCAGCAGGGGATTGAGCGCCATGCCCGCGCCGATGCCGAGCAGCGTCATGCCCGGCAGGACATCCACGACGAAGCTGCCGTCGACCGGCGCCCGCGCGAACAGGGCGAGGCCCGCTGCCGCCAGGAGCAGGCCGAAGGAGAGCGGCCCGCGGTTGCCGAACCGCATCACCAGCCGTGCCGAGAGCCCGAGCGAGAACGCCGCCATGATGAGATTGGCCGGAAGGAAGGCGAGGCCCACCTGCATCGGCGTGCTGCCCAGCACCAGTTGCAGGTACAGCGCCGAGATGAAGAACCACGCGAACATCGCCGCCGCCCAGAGCACGCCGATCACGTTGGCCGTCGACACGTTGCGAAGGCGAAAAAGCCGCAGTGGCATCAGCGGATGCTGCACGCGGGATTCGATAAAAAGGAAGATCGCCATCAGCACGAGCGACACGCCGAGCAGCGACAGGGTCTGCGTCGACGTCCACCCCGCCTCGTTGCCGTTGACGATCGCGTAGACGGCGAGCATCAGCGCGGCGGTGACGGTCACCGCGCCCCCGACGTCGAGGCGTTCGCCGGCCGCGTGTCCGCGTGCGTCGGGCAGCAGGGCCGTGCAGAGTGCGTAGACCGCGACGCCGATCGGAAGGTTGACGAGGAAGATCCAGTGCCAGCTGAGCGCGCCGGTGAGCAGCCCGCCCAGCAGCACGCCGATGCTGCCGCCGCCCGCGCAGACGAAGCCGTAGACCCCCATGGCCTTCGCGCGTTCGGCGGGCTCGGTGAAGAGATTCATGATGAGCGACAGCGCCACGGCGGACACCACCGCGCCGCCCAGTCCCTGCACCGCGCGCGCCGCCACCAGCAGCGCCTGTGAATTCGAGAGTCCGCAGGCCAGCGAGGCGAGCGTGAACAGGGTGATGCCGTGCAGGAAGAGCCGCCGGTGCCCGTAGAGATCGCCGAGCCGCCCGCCCAGCAGCAGGAATCCGCCGAAGCTCAGCATGTAGGCATTGACCACCCAGACCAGCGAGGTCTCGGAAAAGCCGAGATCCTCGCGGATCAAGGGCAGCGCGACGTTCACGATCGTGGTGTCGAGCACGATCATCAGGACGCCGAGGCACAGAACCATCAGCGCGAGCCAGCGCCGGCGGTCGTCCATGGAATGCGGGGGCATGGGAGCAGTCTCCTGAAGGTTTGTGGATGCTGTACACAAAACCTTAGCAGAGACGCCGGACAGCGTCGATATCCGCCGGGCGACCTCCCGCCCGGCGGATGGGACGGTCAGTAGCGGTACGGGTTGTCGGGGCGGCGGTCGTAGCGGTTGGGAACGCCATCGCCGTCGCGATCACGGTCGTAGCGATTCGGAATGCCATCGTGGTCGCGATCGCCCCATCGGCGGCGGTATTCCCAGCGGGTGTCGTGGCCATACCCATGCGGCGCGGGCTGCACGTAGCGGTAGCCCGGCGTCATGACGTAGCCGCGCGGGGGCGGCGGCGGGACGACCGTTGCGCGGTTGTCGTAGCCGTAGGGACTGGCCTGGGCCGGAAGGGCGAGGGTGCCCAGCAAAAGCAGGGCGATGGCGCCCGCTGCGAACGCATGTTTCTTCATGACGATCTCCCGTGGAATGAAGGAGCCTTCATGCTGCGCACGGGGGGTAAACGCCCCGTGATGCCGGCGCGAAATCTCGTGAAGTGTTGCGTCGCCCCGGTGAAGCGTGCGTTTTTGCGCAGCGGGCGTCAGTCAGGTCCTACCCCGTGTAGGAATCCATGTAAGTGTAGTTAAAATGTATTACATGAATACCAACCGCGACAACTTCCACGATTGGCATCGGGACAAGCCGGACACCACCTCGTTTCCCGGTCTCCATCGCAATGAAATGCCGGATTACAACCAGCCTGTCGCGCGCTGGGGCCGGCTTGTTTTTTTCGCCGTTCTCGGTGTCGTGGTTGTTCTCGGCTTCAAGTATTTCGTACGCCTCTGAGGCCGTTCAACCCAGCACGCGAAGTACATCGGCCGCGCCTTCCGCGCGAGTGGCGCGCAGGCGCAGCACCTGCAGTGTCGCACCGATCAGGAAGACGACGAACAGACCGCCGATGATCGCCTGCAGCGCCGGCGACGCATCCGGGTCGGCCACCCACGGTGCGCCCAGCGGCAGGCGCGTCGCGGTCTCGGTGACGCCCGGAATCATGTGGAAGAAGAAGGTCAGCGAGTAGCCGACCATCGCCACGTAGGGCGACAGCCTCCCGAAGACATTCGAACGACCTGCCTGCCAGGCCACCGCGAGCACGACCAGCGTGATGACGCCCAGCGCATGCGGCTTGCCGAAGCCGCCGTGCTGGAAGATGCCGAAGCCGGTGAGGCAGGTGAGCACCGTCGTGACCACGTACACCCGACCGGCGCGAGTGTTCAGCGAAATTTCCTTGAAACGAAAAAAGGCGATGAGCCCGGCGATCACCGCCACGAGGCTGATGGCGGTGTGGACGGTTCCCAGGGGCGTCAAACCATAGAACATGCGGGCTCCTCGTTCGGGGTGACTTCGGCACGCAAGGTGCGCGCCAGCTTATAGCGCGCCGGCTGCGGGTCGCGCCATCCGCCGTTGGTCGTATCGCGCGGCGCGCCCCGGCGCTTCCAAAAAGAAGGTCGCTCGTCTACGCTCCCCTGCCCCGCCCGATCGGGCGTGGACCTCCCTCCATCCCTCCCAGCACAACCACGGAAAGGACCGCATGAGCACCATCACCACCCAAGACGGCACGCAGATCTACTACAAGGACTGGGGCAAAGGCCAGCCGGTCGTGTTCTCCCACGGCTGGCCGCTCACCGCGGATGCGTGGGATGCGCAGATGGTGTTCCTCGGCGAGCGCGGCTATCGCGTCATCGCGCACGATCGCCGTGGTCATGGCCGTTCGAGCCAGCCATGGGACGGCAATCACATGGACACGTACGCCGACGACCTTGCGGAGCTGATGAACAAGCTCGACATCCGGGACGCGGTGATGGTCGGCCACTCCACCGGCGGCGGTGAGGTCACGCGCTACATCGGACGGCACGGCACGTCGCGCGTCGCCAAGGCGGTGCTGCTCGGCGCGGTGCCGCCGCTGATGCTCAAGACCGCCGCGAACCCCGGCGGGCTGCCGCTGGAGGTCTTCGACGGCATCCGCGCGGGCGTGACCGCCGACCGCTCGCAGTTCTTCATGGATCTCACGACCCCGTTCTACAACTACAACCGGCCGAACGCGAAGGTGTCGCAAGGCGTGCGCGATTCGTTCTGGCTCCAGGGGATGATGGGCGGGCACAAGGGCCTGCTGGACTGCATCAGGCAGTTTTCCGAAACCGACTTCACCGAGGACCTGAAGAAGTTCGACGTGCCCACGCTGATCGCGCATGGCGACGACGACCAGATCGTGCCGATCGGCGCCTCGGCCATGCTGTCTTCGAAGCTGGTGAAGGGCTCGACGCTGAAGGTCTACCCCGGCGGCTCGCACGGGCTGGCGACCACGCAGGCCGACGAATTCAACGCCGATCTTCTCGCCTTCATCAAGGGCTGAGGAGCCTCGCGCGGACATGCGGGTCCGCTGCCTCTTTCGGAGGCAATTCAGCGGCAACCCGCATGGCGTCGACCTCCGTGACATCGCCTCCACGCACTACACACAACGTTATCCACAAAACCCCGGTACAAGTCGCGCTGCCGCCCCGCGCGCGGCCTACTTGACCTGCTGCTTGCCGAGCTTGCGCGCCAGCGTGCGCCGGTGCATGCCGAGCCGGCGTGCGGTCTCGGAAATGTTGAAGCCGGTCTCGGCGAGTGTCTCGTGGATGCGCTCCCACTCCAGCGTCTTGATCGATGTCGAACGGTTGGTCAGTTCGACGTCGACGGTGCCCTCGGCGCGCCCGAAGGCGGCCTCGATATCGTCGGTGTTCGACGGCTTGGCGAGGTAGTGGCAGGCGCCGAGCTTGATCGCCTCGACCGCGGTGGCGATGCTCGCGAAGCCCGTGAGCACCACGATGAGCATCGAAGGGTCGTGCCGGTTGAGCGTCTGCACGCACGCGAGCCCCGAGGCGTCGCCGTTGAGCTTCAGGTCGACCACTGCATAGCCGGGCGAATGGTCCTTTAGCAGCTCCGCGACCTGATCGACGTTCGACGCGTGCATGACCGTGTAGCCCCGGCGCTCGAACGAGCGGCCGAGCGTGCGCGCGAAGGCCGCATCGTCCTCCACGATCAGCAGCAGGCGTTCAGGGTCGGTGTCCATCGTTTTCTTCGTCGTCCTCTTCGAGCGTGATCGCCGCCAGCGGCAGCGTCAGCGTGACGACCGCGCCGCCCTCGGGACGGTTGCGCGCCGTGACGCTGCCGCCGAGCGTGCGCGCCACGTTGACCACGAGGAACAGGCCCAGCCCGCCGCCGGGCCGGCCTTTGCTCGATTGATAAGGCTTTCCGAACTGCGCCAGCATTTCCGGCGCGAAACCGGGGCCGACATCCGAGACCGTCAGGGTCAGCGCATCGCCGTCGTGCGCGGCCGTGAGGCCCACCCATTGCGGCGAAGCCTCCAGCGCATTGTCCAGCACGTTGCAGATCATCTGCTTCAGGGCCGAATCCGAGACCATGGGCAGGTCGTGGCCGAAGCGGTTCTCGTAGGCGAACGAGTTGGCGGCGCGCGTGGTGCGCCATTCCTCGACGAGGTCGTCAAGGAAGGTGCTGACGGTGGTTTCCTCCGAGTTCTCGCCGCGTGCTTCGCCCGCCGACAGCAGGATGCCGCTCAGGATGGTTTTGCACCGCTTGACCTGCGCTTCCATCTCGATGACCTCTTCCAGCAGTTCCGGGTCGGAGGTGAAGTGAGGCAGGTGGCGCCAGTCGCCCAGGATCACGGCGAGCGTGGCGAGCGGCGTGCCGAGTTCGTGCGCCGCACCGGAGGCCAGGAGGCCCATGCGGACGATGTGCTCCTCTTCGGCCGCACGCTGGCGCAGGTCGGCGAGGCGCGCGTCGCGGCCGCGCAGGATGCGGCTGATGCGCGTGATGAACACCACCAGCAGCGCCGCCACCAGCGCGAAGCAGATCAGCATCCCGACCACGTAGGGCCGAAACAGGCCCTGGCCCGGGTCCGTCGACAGCGGCAGCGGTTCGGAAAAGAGTGCGAGGCCGGCGAAGCACGCGATGGTCACGCCGACCATCGTCCAGGTCGACCACGACTCCAGCAGCACCGCGGCGATGATCACCTGCAGCAGGTACAGGAAGACGAAGGGATTGGCCGCGCCGCCGCTCAGATAGAGCTGCGCGGTGAGCATGCCGACGTCCACCAGCAGGGCGATGAACAGCTCGGTGTTGGTCACGTCGCGCGGGATGCGCCAGCGCAACTGGCTTGCCGCATTGAAGGCGGCGAGGCCGGCCAGCACCGCCAGCATCTGGTCGAGCGGCAGCCGGATGCCGAAGCCGAAGTGGACGACGAGGATCGTCGCGACCTGGCCGACCACCGCGATCCAGCGCAGCTGGATCAGTTGCTGCATGTTCTTCAGGCCGGTGGCGTCGCCGAAGCGCGAGCCCGAGGCGCTCTCGGTTTGGGGCGCGGGCGGGGGCGCGATCGCGGTCGTGTCAGTCATGGCGCGCATCTTCGCGCATGCGGCTTCGGCGTAGCCGAAGCTCATCCCGCGCCACGTACCAGGCGGCCGCGAGGATCATGAGTGCCAGGGCGAACCAGGTGATCGCGTAGGTCAGGTGGCTGTTCGGAAAGCTGATGACCGTCAGCCCTGCGACGGGCCAGGATTGCTGCCTCGGTGCTGCGGCGCTCTGGTCGACATGAGCGCCCTCGTCGATGAAGAACGGCGCGACCTGGTCGAGCCCGCGCGCGGCCGCGATGGCCTTCACGTCGCGCGAGTACCAGCGGTTTGGGGTTGGGTCGTTGTGCCGCAGGAAGCTGCCGCCCGGTTCGGTCATTCGCAGCAGCCCGGTGATGGTGGTCTCGCCGCTCGGCGCGCTATCGCCGCGGTTCGCGCGATCGCGGCGCTCCGGCGGAACGAAGCCCCGATTGATCAGCACGACGCTGCCATCTGCACGCTGCAGCGGCGTCAGCACCCAGTAGCCGCCGCCGAGAGCCGTGGTGGCCTGCACCAGCGTTTCGCGATCGTGAAGGAGGGTGCCGGTGGCCGAGACCCGACGGTATTCGTCGGCGGCCAGGCTGACTTGCGGCCATTGCCCGGGGCCGGGCGCCGCAACGGGCTGCGCATGGACGCGCTGGTCGACCTTGGCAATGAGATCCAGTTTCCAGGCCCGCCGCTCGACCTGCCAGAGGCCGAGGGCGACCAGCCCCGTGAAGACCAGCGCCGCGCAGATCCCGAGCGCGATCAGGAAGGGCGCGGATCGGGGGCCGCGCTCGGTCATCAAGGCTTGTGGTGCTGTTCCGTCGACATGTGCGGCATCATGTTGTTGTTCATGTGGTACATGACCCACAACGAGCCGGTCAGGGTGATGACGACCACCACGACGGTGAAGATGAACGCCAGCATCGTCCAGCCATGCTGGGACTTCGAATCCATGTGCAGGAAGTACACCATGTGCACCACGATCTGCACCGCCGCGAACGCGAGGATGACGATCGCGGTCGTGCCGGGCTTCTCGAACACGTTGCCCATCACCATCCAGAAGGGGATCGCCGTCAGGATGATCGACAGGACGAAGCCCGTCATGTAGCCCTTGAAGGTGGCGTGCGGTGCGCCATCGTCATGGCCATGGTCGTCGTGGTGATCGTGGCCGTGGTGGTCGGAGGTTGCGTCGTGCGCGCTCATGGCAGCACTCCCATCAGGTAGACGAAGGTGAAGACGCCGATCCAGACCACGTCCAGGAAGTGCCAGAACATCGACAGGCACATCAGGCGGCGGCGGTTCTCGGCGATGAAGCCGTGCTTGGCCACCTGGCTCATCAGGACGATCAGCCAGATGATGCCGAAGGTCACGTGCAGGCCGTGCGTGGAGACCAGCGCGAAGAACGACGACAGGAACGCGCTGCGCTGCGGGCCCGCGCCTTCGTGGATCAGGTGCGCGAACTCGTAGAGCTCGATGCCGATGAAGCCGGCGCCCAGCAGGCCGGTGACGACCAGCCAGATCATCACGGCCTTCACCTTGTTGCGCTGCATCTCGAGCATCGCGAAGCCGTAGGTGATCGAGGACAGCAGCAGCAGCGAGGTGTTCAGCGCGATCAGCCGCAGATCGAAGAGATCGGCGCCCGAGGGGCCGGCCGCATAGCTGCGCCCGAGGACGCCGTAGACCGCGAACAGGCAGGCGAACACCAGGCAGTCGCTCATGATGTAGAGCCAGAACCCGAGCAGCGTGCCGTTTTCCGGGTGGTGCTCGGTCTTCAGGTAGAAGCGCGAACTGGGGCTGGCGCTCGCGGCGCCGGCGGGGGAGAGTGCGGTAGCGTCAGACATGGGCGGCCAGGAGGCGGGTGCGTGCGCCTTCGGTTTGGACGACTTCTTCCGCGGGGATGTGGAAGTCGCGCTTGTAGTTGAAGGTGTGGACGATGACGGCGGACAGCATGGCGACGAAGCCGATGCCGGCGATCAGCCACATGTGCCAGATGAGTGCGAAGCCCATGACCGTCGCGAACGCCGCGATGATGAAGCCGGCGCCGGTGTTCTTGGGCATGTGGATCGGGATGAAGCCGTCGGTCGGGCGGACGAAGCCGTGCTTCTTCATGTCGGCCCAGGCGTCGTTGTCATGCACGCGCGGCGTGAACGCGAAGTTGTAGGCCGGTGGCGGCGACGAGGTCGACCACTCCAGCGTGCGGCCGTCCCACGGATCGCCCGTGTTGTCGCGCAGCTGCTCGCGGCGGAAGAAGCTCACCACGAGCTGGATGATGAACGAGGCGATGCCCAGCGCGATCAGCACGGCGCCGAAGGCGGCGATCACGAACCAGATCTGCAGCGACGGGTCCTCGAAGTGGTTCAGGCGGCGCGTCACGCCCATCAGTCCGAGCACGTACAGCGGCATGAAGGCGACGTAGAAGCCCACCACCCAGAACCAGAACGAGCACTTGCCCCAGAACGGATCCAGCTTGTAGCCGAAGGCCTTCGGGAACCAGTAGGTGATGCCGGCCAGCAGGCCGAACAGAACGCCGCCGATGATCACGTTGTGGAAGTGCGCGATCAGGAACAGGCTGTTGTGCAGCACGAAGTCGGCCGGGGGCACCGCCAGCAGCACGCCGGTCATGCCGCCGATCACGAAGGTGATCATGAAGGCGATGGTCCACATCATGGGCAGCTCGAAGCGGATGCGGCCCTTGTACATCGTGAACAGCCAGTTGAAGATCTTCGCGCCCGTCGGGATCGAGATGATCATCGTCGTGATCCCGAAGAAGGAGTTCACGCTCGCGCCCGAGCCCATCGTGAAGAAGTGGTGCAGCCACACGAGGTACGAGAGGATCGTGATCACCAGCGTCGCGTACACCATCGAGGCGTAGCCGAAGAGGCGCTTGCCGCAGAACGTCGCCACCACCTCGGAGAAGATGCCGAAGGCCGGCAGGACCAGGATGTACACCTCCGGGTGGCCCCAGATCCAGATGAGGTTGACGTACATCATCGGATTGCCGCCGAGGTCGTTGGTGAAGAAGTTCGTTCCAACGTAGCGGTCGAGCGACAACAGCGCGAGCACTGCGGTCAGCACCGGGAAGGCAGCGACGATCAGGATGTTGGTGGACAGGGCGGTCCAGGTGAACACCGGCATCTTCATGAGCGTCATGCCGGGAGCGCGCATCTTCACGATGGTCGCGATCAGGTTGACGCCCGAGAGCAAGGTACCGACCCCCGCGATCTGGAGCGACCAGATGTAGTAGTCGACCCCCACGTCGGGACTGAAGTCCAGCCCCGAGAGCGGCGGGTAGGCCAGCCAGCCGGTGCGCGCGAATTCGCCGACGAAGAGCGATGCCATCACCAGGATGGCGCCGAAGGTCGTCATCCAGAAGCTGAAGTTGTTCAGGAACGGGAAGGCCACGTCGCGCGCGCCGATCTGCAGCGGCACGACGTAGTTCATCAGGCCCGTGACCAGCGGCATCGCCACGAAGAAGATCATGATCACGCCGTGGGCGGTGAAGACCTGGTCGTAGTGGTGCGGCGGGAGATAGCCGGCCGAGTCGCCGAAGGCGATGGCCTGCTGGGCGCGCATCATGATCGCGTCGGCGAAGCCGCGCAGCAGCATGACGAGACCGAGGATCACGTACATGATGCCGATCTTCTTGTGGTCGATGCTGGTGATCCAGTCGCGCCACAGGGTGCCCCAGAGGCGGAAGTAGGTGATCGCGCCGAGGACCGCGATACCGCCGAGCACGACGGCGGCGAAGGTCACCAGGAGAATCGGTTCGTGAAGCGGAATCGCTTCCCAGCTGAGACGGCCGAAGATCAGCTTCGTCAAATCAAGATGTTCGGACATCGTTACTCTTCGATGCGAAAGTTGGTACGCGGGATCGAGATGCCGGCAGGGTCTTCGACGGTGCACATGGCCGTCACGTAGCTGCGGATCGGGGAATTCTTCTCATCAGGCTGCCAGGGCTTCCTGGCGACGTTGTACGCACCGGGCGCGCCGCCGATGCCGCCGGTCGCGTCGATGGCCATCATCTGCTTCATGCACATCTTGTTGCGGTCGACGCAGCGGTTGAGGATCGCGTCGTACAGGTCGGGGGCCACGGTGCCGAAGCGGCGCACGGGTTCGCGCTCGCTGGGACGCTCGAGCTTCTGGTAGACCTCGCGGCTGAGCTCGGTGCTTTCCGCGCGGGCCTTCTGGACCCACTGGTCGAAGCCTTCGTGGGTCACGCCATGGAACTTGAAGCGCATGCCGGAGAAGCCTGCACCGCTGTAGTTGGCGGAGAAGCCCTCGAACTCGCCCGGCTGGTTGATGACCGCGTTGAGCTTGGTCTCCATGCCGGGCATCGCATAGATCATGCCGGCCAGCGCAGGAACGTAGAAGGCATTCATCACCGAGGAAGCCGTGATCTTGAATTCGATCGGCCGGTCCACGGGCGCCGCCAGTTCATTGACGGTGGCAATGCCCTGCTCGGGGTAGATGAAGAGCCACTTCCAGTCGAGCGCAACGACTTCGACGGTCAGGGGCTTCACGTTGTCGGGGATCGGACGGTTGACCTCGAGGCGTCGCAGCGGACGGTAGGGATCGAGCGTGTGGGTGCTGATCCAGGTGATGGCGCCCAGCGCGATGATGATCATCAGCGGTGCGGCCCAGATCGCGAGTTCCAGTTCGGTGGAGTGATCCCACTCCGGCTGGTATTTCGCCTCCTTGTTGGACTGGCGGTATTTCCAGGCGAAGAATATGGTCAGCCCGATCACCGGCACGATGATGAGGAGCATGAGCACCGTGGAAATGACGATCAGCTGGCCTTGCTGGCGGGCGATGTCGCCGGAAGGGTTCAATACCACCATGTTGCAGCCCGCCAACAGGGCGAGCGGCAGCAACAGCAGTCCGCGGAGTTTGGTGAGGGGAGGCATGCCGAAGAGTGAGCTTTTGCTGGGCAAAGAGTCCAGAATCTACTTGGTTTGGCAGGTGCCGGATATTGGACGTTTTGTCCTATGGCGGCAATCCCGAATCGGTGAGAACCTCGCGGGGTCCTAGGATGACTTACGAACCTTTGCAGAAATGATGATGTCCGGCATCAGTCCCACCAACGCCCATACCGAAATCAGCGAGACCCTCCATCAAGGGGATGATCACTCGCACATCACGCCCTCCGAGATCGCGGTCGGTGTGGTCATCGGCCGTGCATCGGAGTATTTCGACTTCTTCGTCTACGGGATCGCCTCGGTCCTGGTGTTCCCGGCGGTGTTCTTCCCGTTCGAGAACCGCCTCGACGGGGTGCTTCTCGCCTTCACGATCTTCTCCTTCGCCTTCATTGCGCGGCCGCTCGGCACGTTGATCTCGATGTCGGTCCAGCGCCGTTTCGGACGCGAAGCCAAATTGACGATGGCGCTGTTCCTGCTTGGCATCTCCACCGCCGGGATCGCCTTCCTGCCGGGCTACGCCAGCCTGGGTACGGCGTCGATCGTGCTGCTGTCGATCCTGCGCGTGGGCCAGGGCCTGGCGCTGGGAGGGTCGTGGGATGGTCTTCCATCGCTGCTGGCTCTGAATGCGCCGCCGAATCGCCGTGGTTGGTATGCGATGCTGGGCCAGCTCGGCGCGCCGCTGGGCTTCTTCCTGGCCAGTGCGCTGTTTGCCTACCTCTACTCGAGCCTCTCGACGGAGGATTTCCTCGACTGGGGATGGCGTTACACCTTTTACGTCGCGTTTGCCATCAACGTCGTGGCCCTGTTCGCGCGCCTGAGACTGGTGTCCACCAACGAATACGACCGCGCGCTCGAATCCAAGGAACTCCAGCCGACCAATGTGCTGGAGATGACGCGGTCGCAGGGCTACAACATCGTCATCGGCGCCTTCGCCGCGCTTGCCAGCTACGCGCTGTTCCACCTGATCACCGTGTTCCCGCTCTCGTGGATCTCGCTGTTCTCGACCCAGTCGATCAGCGAATTCCTGGTGGTCCAGATGGTCGGTGCGCTGCTCGGTGCGATCGGCACGGTGGCTTCGGGCGTGATCGCCGACCGCATGGGCCGTCGCAACACGCTGGGCAGCCTTGCGGTGCTGATCGCGGTCTTCAGCGGCTTCGCGCCGACGCTGCTGGATGGCGGCAAGCTCGGCCAGGACGTCTTCATCCTGGTGGGCTTCCTGATCCTGGGTCTGTCCTACGGCCAGGCCGCAGGCGCGGTGACCGCGAACTTCGAGAAGCAATACCGCTACACCGGCGCTGCGCTGACGAACGATCTGGCCTGGCTGATCGGGGCCGCCTTCGCGCCGCTCGTCGCGCTCGGTCTGTCTTCGAGCTTCGGCCTGGGCTATGTCAGCGTCTACCTGCTCTCCGGCGCCCTGTGTACGCTCGCCGCTCTGTACGTGAACCGCGCGATTCTCGAGCGCGGCGAAAACGACTGAGATCCACGTGGGGCCGCGCCAGCGGCCCGCTCTCCGCCCGGCCTTCAGCGCCGGGTGCGCCACTGCCTGAACAATGCAAGCGCCACGGTGATCGCCAGCGCCGAGGCGATCAGCGTGTGTTCGTGGGGGCGCAGATGGCCGACCAGGGCATGGATCCATCCCGTGACCTTGATCCCGAACAGACTGATCACTGCGGACCAGACCACCGCAGCGATCGCGCAGAACGCGGCGTAGGGCAGCGCCGCCATGCGGCCCATGCCGAGCGTCAGCGGCATCGCGATCCGCAGGCCCCAGGCGAATCGCATCACGAAGATCGTCGCGACCGGGTGCCGCGTGACGAAACCATCGATCCGCTCGACGTACGAGCGCAGTTTGGGGCGCTTCGCGAGCAGCTCCGTGCCCTTGCGGCGACCGAGATGAAAGTAGAACTGGTCGGTGCAGAACGCCGCCGCAGCACCGCAGGCAATCAACGGGCCCAGCGACAAATAGCCTTGGTGCACCGCGAACGCGCCCAGCATGAGGATGGTTTCGCCCTCGAACAGGCCACCGAGGAAGACGGCGAGGTAGCCGTAGTTCTGCAGGAATTCGGACAGATGCATGCGCCAATGATGCAGGCAAGCGCGGGCGAACGGTTTCGCGTCGGGCGGCATTCGTCGACCATCCGCCGGCAACTCATCCAGCCCTGCTCGGGTCGCCGATCAATCACCGCGAACGCCGTAGCTTCGTGCTCACGATGAGGCTCGCGGCATGGGCCGGTCGTTTGCAATGCAACGGGTGGCCGACATCATGGTGCGCGCGGCGGCCTGCGCGCGCGGCAGTGAGCTATCGGCTGGTGGCGGGCGCAGGGCGAGGGATCGGATCGCCTTCGCCCATCTGAGGTCCGCGCGCCGCCTGCGCGCCGGTCTTGGCGCGTTTGGCGCGTGCCGCGGCGCGCTCGTCGGTCGAAGCCCTGGGCGCTGCATCGGGGATCGGATTGCCTTCGCTCGCCTGCGGATTGCGCGCGGCGGCTTTCCCTTGCCGGGCGCGCTCGGTGCGCGCCGCGCCGCCGTCGTCCACACCGAAGACCTGCGCCTGCGCATTCAACGCGACCAGTTGGACGACGGCGAGCGCCGCTGTCAGAACGAGAGCCTTCATGGCACGAACTCCAGGAAACATTGCGATGGAATGATCCGCCTTTTTTGCATGGCTGGGGCCCGGTCTTCAGGGCTGGCGGGAATCTGCGCTGGGGACGTTGCCGCCCTTGAGCCGCTCGCGGAAGAGCGCGGCGCGCATCAGGAAGATGGTGGTCACCGGCGCCGACAAAGCCACGAAAAGCGTGATCAGGATGGCGTGCAGGAACAGGCTGCCACCTTGCACCGAGAAGTAGATGACGGTCGCGAGCGTGATGCTCCAGACGCCGAGCGTGGCACCCAGCGTGGGCGGGTGGATGCGGCGGAAGAAGGTCGGAAGCCGCACGAGGCCGAACGATCCAATGGCCGCGAAGCCGGCACCCAGCACCGCGAAGGCGGCGGTCAGGATTTCCGCCCACAGGGGCAGTGGCGTGGCGATGAGGCCGTTCATTTCGGTTCTCCATCGCTGGCGGTGAGCGTCATTCGATCACCTCGCCGCGCAGCAGGAACTTGGCCAGCGCCGTCGAGCCGAGAAAGCCGAACAAGGCGATCAGCATCGCGGCCTCGAAGTAGACGTTGCTGGTGTAGTTGATGCCGAGGACCAGCATCATCAGCATGCCATTGATGTAGAGGCAGTCGAGCGCCATCACGCGATCCTGCGCAGTCGGGCCGATGAGCAGGCGCGTGACCGCGCAGAGCATCGCCACCGCGAGCAGGAAGAGAGCGAGCTTGAGCGCCCAGAAGAGGACTGGCGTCATGATTCGAAGATCTCCATCAGCGGGCGCTCGTAGCGCGACTTCACGAGCGCGATGAAGGCCTCCGGGTCACGCTCGTCGAACAGGTGGATCAGCAGGCTCGATCGGTCCAGCGAGATCTCGCCCCACGCCGTGCCGGGCGTGAGGCAGACGATCATCGCGAGCGCTGCGAGCGCGTTGGGATCGCGCAGTTCGAGCGGAACGCGCACGAATCGCGACTGCATCTCGTCATTGCGGCGGGTCAGCAGAAGGCGCGCAACGGTGATCGCCGATTCGACCATGTCGTGCACCACCACGAAGGCGAGCTTCACCGCCGTGCCCGGCCGGCGTATGCGCACGGTCCCTCGCGGGCGAAGCGACTGTGTCAGCAGCGGCACCGCAATGGCGAAGATCGCGGCCAGAAGCAGCGTTGCGACGTCGAGCGACTGGTTGAGCAGCAGCCAGACCACGAAGAGGCCCAGCGACAGCGGCGGAAAGGGCAGCCAGCGCTTGATCATCTGGCGACTCCGGGTTTCGACGGCGGGCTGGTCACTTCGCGCGCATGCAGCACCGCATCTCGATAGGCCGTCGGCGTGCGCAGGCCGTCGGCCGTGGCGACCGCATGCTGCATGGCCGGCCCGGCGCCGAGCGCCAGCGCGAGGCAGGCGGCAAGGAGCAACCCGACGGGGATCACCTCCAGGGCGGGCAGCGACGGCAGGTTGCCGTGCTCCTGCGTCCAGAAGTGCCGGATGCCGGTGCGGCTGAGCGCGATGAGCGTGAAGAAGCCGGACATCAGCAACAGCACCAGGAAGCTCCAGGCCGCCGGTGTGACCCGCTTGGCGTCGAGCAGAGCCGACAGCATCGCGAACTTGCCGAGGAAGCCGGACAGCGGTGGCAAGCCGGCGAGCAGGATCGTGCAGCCGACGAAGCCGAGCCCGAGGAACGCCACGCCGGCCGGTATCGCGCGGCCGGAGAGCGCCTGCGCGTCATCGTCGAGGTTCACGTTGTCCAGATGCCGCAGGTCGGCGGAAAGGAAGGGCACCTCATCCGCCCCCTCGTGTGGTGCGATGCTCATGCCGGCATTGCGCCAGCGTTCGATCATGTCGATCAGCAGAAAGAAGGCGCTCACCGCCAGGGTCGAGCTGAGCAGGTAGTAGAGCGCTCCGGCCCACACGGCCGTCCGGCCGAAGCCGACCGCGGTCAGCAGCGTGCCGGCCGAGACCAGCACGCTGAAGCCGGCGAGGTTCGACAGGCGCTGCGTGCCCACGATGCCGAGCGCGCCGACGAACAGCGTCGCCAGGCCCATCGCGATCAGCACGGGCTGCCCGAATCCCGCCGAAGCGCCGGCGTCGGGGGCGAACATCAGCGTCCAGAGCCGCAGCAAGGTGTAGATGCCGAGTTTGGTCAGCAGCGCGAACACCGCGCCAACGGGCGAGACCGCCGAACTGTAGGCGGGCACCAGCCAGAAATTGAGCGGCCACGCGCCCGCCTTGGCGAAGAAGGCCGTGGCGAGGATGGCTGCCGCCGCATGCACCAGCCCGCGGTCCGCTGGGTTGATGTGCGCGATCTTCACGCCGAGGTCGGCCATGTTGAGCGTGCCGGTCACGCCGTAGAGCATCGCGGCGCCGATGAGGAACAGCGACGACGCCGCGAGGTTGATCGCGATGTAGTGCAGGCCGGCATGCACGCGGCCGCGTCCCGATCCGTGCAGCAGCAGGCCGTACGAGGCGGCGAGCATCACTTCGAAGAAGACGAAGAGATTGAACAGGTCGCCGGTGAGGAAGGCGCCATTGAGGCCCATCAACTGCAGTTGCAGCAGCGGATGGAAATGGACGCCCGCGCGATCCCAGCGCGAGGTCGAGTAGATCGAGGCCGCGAACGCCACGACACCGGTCAGCGCGACCATCATCGTCGAGAGCCGGTCCGCGACCAGCACGATGCCGAAAGGCGCCTGCCAGTTGCCTGGCAGGTAGACGCCGATCGAGCCGGGGCCGCCTCCGGTCGCCGGCGCGTTGACCCAGCGCAGCAGCGCGAGCGCGACCAGGAGGCCGATCAGGCCCGAGGCCACGCTGAGCGCCGACTTGGTCCGGCGGCGCTCCTCGCGCAGCAGCAGCATGAGCGCGGCGGTCAGCATCGGGACCAGGATCGGCGCGGCGACGAGGTGCGGCATGCTGAACTCGAGCATGCGGTCGACCAGGTGGAAGAAGCCGGTCACGGGTCGGTCCCCCGGCGCTCTTCACCGTCGACGTGATCGGTGCCGGTCAGCCCTCGCGAGGCGAGGAGGACCACCAGGAAGAGCGCGGTCATCGCGAAGCCGATCACGATGGCGGTGAGCACCAGGGCCTGCGGCATCGGGTCTGCCGTGTTGGCGAGCGTGGCGGCGAAGCCCGGCGTCAGCACCGGTTCGCTGTCGACCTTGAGGCGGCCCATGCTGAAGATGAACAGGTTGACCGCGTACGAGATCAGCGTGAGGCCCATGATCACCTGGAAGGTGCGCGGACGCAGCAGCAGGTACACGCCCGAGGCGGTGAGGACGGCGATGGCGATGGCGAGGACGATTTCCATCAGGCTGCGTCCTTGGCTTCGCCCGTGACGGCGCGCTCGGCTTCCTTCTCGGCCTGCTCGTCGGACCAGCGGTGGCTGCGGATCGACTGGTGCGCGAGCGCGGTGAGGATCAGCATGGTGGCACCCAGCACCAGCGCGAACACGCCGGTGTCGAAGAACAGCGCGCTCGGCACATGCACTTCGCCGACGAGCGGCAGGTGCAGATGCGCGGTATGCGTGGTGAGGAAGGGGTAGCCGAAGAGGATCGCGCCGTCGCCCGTGATCAGCGCGAGCAGCAGCCCGACGGCGATCCAGCGCCGCGGATAGATGCGCAGATGCTCTTCCACCCATTCGGTGCCCGACACCATGTACTGGAGCACCAAGGCCACCGACATCACCAGTCCCGCCACGAAGCCGCCGCCGGGCTGGTTGTGGCCGCGCATGAAGAAGTAGACCGACACCAGCACCGACAGCGGAAGCAAGAGCCGCACGAGCACCGCCGGGACCATCAGGTAGCCGACCGCGGTGTCCTTGGCGCGGCGCGGATTGAGCAGGTCGCTGCTGCCGTCGTCCGGATGCGCGCGCTGCTGCGGCGGCAGCGCCATGGATTCCGGCGCAGGACGGAAGCGGCGCAGCAGCGCATAGACCGTCAGCGCCACGACACCGAGCACCGTGATCTCGCCGAAGGTGTCGAAGCCGCGGAAGTCGACGAGCATGACGTTGACCACGTTGGTGCCGCCGCCACGCGTCAGCGCGTTGTCGAGGAAGAAGGGCGAGATGCTTTGCGGGAAGGTGCGCGTCATCATCATCCAGGCGATCGAGCCGAGGCCTGCGCCGGCGGTGATGGCGATCGCCAGGTCGCGGCCGCGCCGACCCCACTGGCGCAGCCAGGTCCACGTGGGCTCGGGTGTCGCGGTGCGCATCGGCAGCCAGCGCAGGCCGAGAAGGATCAGCACCGTCGTCACCGCCTCCACCACGAGCTGCGTGAGCGCGAGATCGGGCGCGGAGAACCAGATGTAGGTGATGCAGCTCACCAGCCCGGCGGCCGAGGCCAGCATCAACGATGCGAGGCGGTGGAACTTGGCTTGCTGTGCGGCGGCGATGGCGCAGGTGCAGCCGATCAGCCAGGTCATCGCGAACATGGGCGAGAAAGGCAGCAACTCGCGCGCACCGCTCGTGGCCGGCGTGAAGTGGAGCGACGCGCCCGCGCCCGCGATCGCAACGCCGACGAGCAGCAGCAACTGGATCTGCAGGCGCCGCGTGCCAAGGATGCGGCGGCTGCGGCGACCGGTCTCGCTCAGCCGCGCAAGCAGGTTCTCGAAGATGCGCTGGCCGTCGAAGCGGTGCAGCAATGGCGTCGCTTCCGCCAGCGCGCCGCGCTCGCGGCCGCGGCGTTGCATCAGATAGAGCATCCCGCCGCCGATCAGGGCGATGAAGCTCATGAGCAGAGGCAGGTTGAACCCGTGCCATACCGCAAGGCTGTATTCGGGCAAGGTGCCACCGACCACCGGTCGTGCGGCCGTCGCCAGAAACGCGCCGACGGACCAGGCAGGCGCCACCCCCACCACCAGGCAGATCAGCACCAGCAGTTCCACGGGTACCCGCATCCAGTGAGGCGGCTCGTGCGGCTGCCTGGGCACCTCGGGAGGCGCGCAGGGCGGGCCGAAAAACACGTCGAACACGAAGCGCGCCGAATAGGCCACGCTGAAGAGACCGGCGATCGTCGCGACGATCGGCAGGCTGCGGCTCACCCACGGCGTGGCCTCGATGAACACTGTCTCTGCGAAGAACATCTCTTTCGACAGGAAGCCATTGAGCAGCGGCACGCCCGCCATCGACGCACTCGCGATGATCGCCAGCGTGCCGGTGATCGGCATCAGCTTGAGCAAGCCGCTGAGCTTGCGGATGTCGCGCGTGCCGCTCTCGTGGTCGATGATGCCGGCGGCCATGAAGAGCGACGCCTTGAAGGTCGCGTGGTTCATGATGTGGAAGACCGCCGCCACCGCCGCGAGAGGGCTGTTCAGGCCCAGCAGCAGGGTGATGAGCCCCAGGTGCGAGATTGTCGAGTACGCCAGCAGCGCCTTGAGGTCGCGCTGGAACATCGCCACGTAGCCGCCGAGCAGCAGCGTGATCGCGCCGGCGCCGCTCACCAGCCAGAACCATGGCTCGGTGCCCGACAGCACCGGCCAGAGGCGTGCCATGAGGAACACGCCGAGCTTCACCATCGTGGCCGAATGCAGGTAGGACGAAACGGGCGTGGGCGCCGCCATCGCGCGCGGCAGCCAGAAATGGAACGGGAACTGCGCGCTCTTGGTGAAGGCGCCGAGCAGCACCAGCACGAGTGCGGCGGGGTAGAGCGGATTCGCGCGGATCGCATCGCCCGATGCGAGCACCACGTCGAGGTCGTAGCTGCCCGCGATGCGTCCCAGGATCAATGCGCCGGCCAGCAGGCACAGACCGCCTGCGCCGGTGACCACGAGTGCCATGGTCGCGCCGCGGCGTGCGTCGCGCCGGTGGTGCCAGTATCCGATCAGCAGGAAGGAGAAGAGGCTGGTGAGTTCCCAGAACAGCACCATCTGGATGATGTTGCCCGACAGCACCACGCCCACCATCGCGCCCATGAACGCAAGCAGGAACGAGAAGAAGCGCGGCACCGGATCGGACGGCGACATGTAGTAGCGCGCGTACAGCACCACCAGCGTTCCGATCCCCAGCACGAGCATGCAGAACAGCCACGCGAAGCCATCCATGCGGAAGACGAGATCGAGTCCGAAGACGGGCAGCCACTCGATCTTCTGGTGGATCACTTCGCCGCTGGCGACCTTCGGGAAGAACCACGCGGTCTGCACCGCGCACCCCAGCGCGACGAGCCCTGCGAGCGTCGATTCACGATTGCGCGCGTCCGAGGGCAGCAGCGCGGCAAGCACGCTGGCGATGAACGGAAGTGCGACCAGAAAGACAAGGGGCATTGCGATCGATTCTATCGATCGACCCTCTGCGATCTCCGCTCAAGCCATGAGGTATTGCACCGTTCTGAACCCGAGCCACGTGAGCAGCAGCGAGCCGCCGAGGTGCAGCGCGACCGTCACCACCGCGTCTCCTGGCCGCCCGGCCACCATCATGCCGACGACCTCGGCGGAGAAGCTTGAAAAGGTGGTGAGAGAACCCAGGAACCCCGTGACCACGACCAATCGCCATGCCGGGTTGATGTCGGGCAGTGCCGTGAAACCTGCGATCGCGAGGCCGACCAGGTAGCCGCCGATCAGGTTCACGGCCAGCGTGCCCCACGGCAGCCAACCGCCCGGGTTGAGCCAGGTGGAGAAGCCCCAGCGCAGCAGCGCGCCAACGCACGCGGAGACACAGATGACGAGGACGTTCAGCAGCATGGGGCGATTGTCGTCGTGCCGCGCCGCCTATTTCTCCGCGCCCATCACGACGTCCGGCAGGATGGTCACGATGCTCGGGAACACCGTGATCAGGGCGATGCAGAGCACGAGACAGAAGAAGAACGGAATCGCCGCCTTCGCGATCACATTGCTGTCCTTGCCGGTCATGTTCTGCAGCACGAACAGGTTGAAGCCGACGGGCGGCGTGACTTCCGCGATCTCGACCAGGAGCACGATGAAGATGCCGAACCACACGAGGTCGAACCCCGCCTTCTGGATCATCGGCAGCACGACGGCGCTGGTCAGCACGATCATCGAGATCCCGTCGAGCGCGGTGCCGAGGACGAGATAGACCAGCACCAGCGCGCCGATCAGCGCGTAGGGCGAAAGGTGCATGCTGTCCACCCATTCCGCCAGCTCGCGCGGGATGCCGGTGAAGGCCATGGTCTTGGTCAGGAAGGCCGCGCCCGCAAGGATGAACATGATCATGCAGCTCGTGCGCGTGGCGCCCATGATCCCGTCCTTGAAGTTCTGCCAGGTGAGGCTGCGTCCCCATGCGGCGATCGCGAGCGAGCCCAGCACGCCGAACGCCGCGCACTCGGTGGCGGTGGCCCAGCCGGCGACCAGTACCCACACGATGAAGACGATCAGGAGCGTGCAGGGGATCAGGTTGCCCGAGAGCCGGATCTTCTCGCGGAAGCTCGTCGGTGGATCGGCGGGCGGGACCTGGTCGGGATGGCGCAGGCTCCACCAGCCGATATAGCCCGAGAAGAGCAGCATCAGCAGCAGCCCGGGCAGGAAGCCGGCGAGAAAGATGCGGATGATCGACGCGTCGGCTGCGACGGCGTACACCACCATCGTGATCGACGGCGGGATCAGGATGCCCAGCGTGCCCGCAGTGGCGAGCGAGCCGATCGCGAGCTTCTCGTTGTAGCCGCGGCGCACGAGTTCCGGCAGCGCGACCTTCGCGATCGTCGCGCAGGTCGCGGCGGATGAACCGGAGACCGAGCCGAACACGCCGCAGCCGAGGATCGTCGTGTGCATCAGGCGCCCCGGCACGCGGTTGAGCCATGGCCGCAGGCCCTCGAACATTTCTTCGCTCAGCTTCGTGCGGAAGAGGATTTCGCCCATCCAGATGAAGAGCGGCAGCGCGGCAAGCTCCCAGGAGGCATTCGACTCCCAGAACGAAGAGAAGAGATTCTTGGCGGGCAGCGTCTGGGTGAAGAAGGCCTGGCCGACCCAGCCGACGATCGCGAGCGTCATCGCGATCCACACGCCGCCGGCGAGCAGCACCAGCATGATGGCGAGCAGCAGCGCGCCCATGAGAAGCGTTTCGAGCATTTCAGTGGTCCACCAGAGTGCCCCGCGATTCGCGGCGCATGAAACCGACACGGCCAAGACCAGGAATCCCGCGGAACCGGCTTTGCCGGGCCGCAGGGATTGCCCCCGGCGAGGGGGTGGAGAGCGACACGAAGTGCGCGAGCCTGGGGGTGAGCCTAGACATCGGAGGAGAAGTCGCCTGCCGCATGCCGTTCTTCGACCGCGCGCTGGTAGCTCGGCTTGTCGCCGCGCAGCACACCCACGAGCTCGTCGATCATCGCGATCAGGAGCAGCCAGCAGCCGAGCACGAAGGTCGATTGCGGAATCCAGATCGGTATCACCACGAGGCCGGTGGCCATCTCGGCGAACTCATGGCTCTCCCAGGTGAAGCTGGTGGCCGCATAGGTCAGGTAGGACACCGAGATCGCCGCGATCAGCAGGCAGCCGACGTCGAGCGCACGCCGAACCCTTGGCGACGCGGCTTCGAGCAGCAGCGTCACGCGGACGAAATCACCATGACGGAAGGCGTGCGCCATGGCGAAGAAGCCGGCGGCGGCGCACAGCCACGCGACCACGTCGTTGAGTCCGCTCACATGCCAGTTCATCTGACGCCCGACGCCGCCGAGGACCATCAGCACGAAGATGACAAACACGCAGGTTGCGCCCAGTGCACCGGCGCCGTCGTACAGGCGATCGAGCCACACGCGAGCGCGACCCGCGCGCCTCTCATCGAGAGCGACACCTGCGGGGCGCCCGGCCGAAGACTGCGTCATGGGTCAGTTCTTCTTGTAGGCGTCCACGATGGCTGCGCCATCGGGCCCTGCGACTTTCAGCCAGTCGGCCTGCATGATGCCGCCGACCTGTCGCATGTCCGCATCGAGCTTGGGCGAGGGTTTGTGGATCTTCATGCCGCGCTCGGTCAGCAGGCGCTTGTACTCGTCGTTCTTCTCTTGCGCAGTCTTCCAGCCGCGCACTTCGGCCTCGGCGGCGGCCTTGGTGACCGCGTCCTTGGTCACCGGGTCGAGCGTGTCGAAGGCCTTGGCGTTCACGAGCACGGCGTTCTTCGGAATCCAGGCTTGCGTGTCGTAGAAGTTCTTGATGCTCTCGTAGGTCTTGGTGTCGTAGCCGGTCGAGCCCGAGCTCATGTAGCTTTCGATCACGCCCGTGGCCATCGCGGCGCTGAGCTCGGCCTGCTGGATCTGTACGGGTTGCGCGCCGATCAGTTCGGCAATCTTCGCGGTGGCCGGGCTGTAGGCGCGCCACTTGATCCCGCGCAGGTCGGCCACCGAGCCGATCTCCTTCTTCGAGTAGATGCCCTGCGGCGCCCAGGGCACCATGAACAGCACCTTGATCCCCTGGGCGGAAAGCAGCTTCTCCATCGCGGGCTTGGAAGCGCCGTAGAGCTTCTTCGCTTCAGGATAGGTCGTGGCGAGGAAGGGCACGCCGTCGAGCGCATAGATCGGGTTCTCGTTCGCGAAGTTGGCGAGCAGGATCTCGCCGGCTTGCGCCTGGCCGCTCTGCACCGCGCGCTTGATCTCGGGCGCCTTGAACAGCGAGGCGTTGGAATGCACCGTGATCTTGAGCTTGCCGCCGGTCGCCGCGTCGACATCCTTCGCGAACTGGACGATGTTCTCGGTGTGGTAGTTCGCGGGCGGATAGGCCGTGGGCAGGTCCCACTTGGCCTGTGCGAACGCTGCTGCACCGAGGGTGAGACCCGCCAGGGCGATGCCGAACTTGTGAATCATGAGCTCTCCGGAATGTGCATGGTGGAAAAGTCGACGGGGAGCATACGTTGCAAGTTGTGCGCCATCGCTCGGGCATTTCCCTGCCACTTGCCCGGTCTGGCCCGGGGTCAGCGAAGGAAGCGAAAAGGCCGCCCGAGGGCGGCCTTCGATTCAGCGCATCGATGTGCGCATGGATGGATCTCAGGGCTTGGCCGGCGCCTTGTGCGCGGTCGGCACCACCTTCTTCGCATCGTTCTCCTTGGCCTTGTTCGCAGGCGCGTGCCCGCTGAAGGACTGCCCATTGACCGTGAGGCCCTCTCCAGAAAGCTTGGTCGCCGACTTGTCCTTCACGCCCTTGACCCGGCTCATGAAGTCGCCCCAGTCCTTGAACTCGCCCTGCTTGCGGGCTTCGATGATGCGTTTGGAAAGTGCCGGGCCTACGCCCTTCAGACTGTCGAGCTCGGCTTCGGTGGCCTTGTTGACATCGACCGCGGCCCAGGAGGCGACGGCAAACAGCATGGCCGTGGCGGCCAGGATCTTCTTGAACATGACTAACTCCCTGAGATTGTTGTGTGAGGAACGCGAAGCGCTCCACCGCGCACAGATCGCGCGCGGCGTCCACATGATAGCGGGGAGGGCGGCGGCCGCTTGCAGGCCGCCGCGATCAGAGCTCTTCGACGCGACGCGGCGGATAGCTGTCCCAGGCCTGGCAACCGGGGCAGTGCCAGAAGTACTGGTGCGCCTCGAATCCGCACGCGGCGCAGCGGTACCGCATCAGGGGACGCGTTGCCTGATCGAGGGAGCGCTGGACCTGCGGATGGAACTGCTCGTGCTGGAATCGCTCGCTGGCGAGCCAGCGCGATGCGGCCACCAGCGAGGTCTGGCGTGCAAGGTGAGCGATGTAGCCGTCGCGCGGTTCGGGCGGGGGGGCATCGGCGGTGCGTGCATCGTCCGGCAGCGCCGGCGTGCCGCCGAGGGCGATGATGGCCTCGAGCACATCGATCGATGGCGAGGCAACGTACCGGCGCTGCAGCAGGGCGAGCGCTTCGCCCGATCGCTGCGACGCGACCGCAGCCTGCTGGAGCATCGCTGCGTACAGCGGCAACGCAAGCGGTGCGCGCTCGCTGAGCGACTTGAGCGTCTCGAAGGCAGCGGCGGCGTCGCCCCTGCGCAGTTGGAGCGTCGCGGTGTCGATGGCGGGACGCGGCGCCTGGGGGGCAAGCGTCGCGGCCTCGCGAAGCAATTGCGCTGCCCCGTCCAGGTCCGCAGCGGCGACGCGCTCGGCGGCCTGTTCGCAGAGATGGTGGGCGCGCCGCGCGCTGTAGCTGGCCTGTTCCGATTCGTCGAGCTTCTGCGCCACGTCTTCCGCCTGGGCCCATTCGCGCGAACGCTCGTAGATGGCAAGGAGCGAGAGCCGGGCCTCGTTCTCGTAGCGCGTGCCTTCGAGCTTCTGCAGTGCGGCTTCGGCGCGGTCGAGCAACCCTGCGCGCAGGAAGTCCTGTGCCAGCGCATGCTGCGCGCGATCGCGATCGGCACGGCTCAGGTCGCCGCGTCCGAGCAGGTGTTCGTGCACGCGCACCGCACGCTGGTACTCGCCGCGGCGGCGGAACAGGTTGCCGAGGGCGAAGTGCAACTCCTGCGTGTCGGCATCGTTCTGGACGGCTTCGATGAAGGCGTCGATCGCCTGGTCCTGCTGTTCGTTCAAAAGGAAGTTCAGGCCGCGGAAGTAGGCCTTGGGCGCCTGCCGGTTCTCGATCCTGAGCTGGCGCAGGTCGAAGCGCGACGCGAGCCAGCCGAGAACGAAGGCGATGGGAAGGCCGAGCAGCAGCCAGCTGAGGTCAAAGTCCATGTTGGCGTACGGCGGGAAGGTCGGCGGCGGAAACGGTGGCGGGGGGAGCGGTTGCCGAGGCTGGCGGCGGAACGACCGGGGCGGGCGACTGCTGTGCCGCCGCGCTGCGATGCTTCCACCATCCCGGCAGCATGCCGAGGGCGCCGACCACCATGCCGCCCGCGAAGGCGGCCAGGACCACTAGCACCAGCGGGGCGCGCCAGGAGGTCCCGAAGAAGAAGTAGACCGTCGCGTCGTGCTGGTTGTTCAGCGCGAAGGCGAAGAGGGTAAAAAAAATGGCTGCCTTCAGCAGCCACAGGAGATATTTCATGCGCTTCCCCGTTGGCGGGGGAATTCTATGCCTGCATGTCGCTGGACTCGCAGGGCAGGCGCGTCGCTTTATGCGCGCTTCTGCTTCTCGGCGTCGAGTTCCGCGCTCCGCGCATCGACCGCCTCGCGCAAGGCCTTGCCCGGCTTGAAGTGCGGCACGCGCTTTTCGGGAATCTGCACGCTCTCGCCCGAACGCGGGTTGCGTCCGATGCGCGGAGGGCGCCGGTTCACCGTGAAGCTGCCGAAGCCCCGGATCTCGATGCGGTGGCCGCGCACGAGTGCGTCGCTCATCGCGTCGAGGATGGTCTTGACGGCGTATTCGGCGTCGCGGTGCGTCAGTTGTGCAAAGCGTGCGGCGAGTTCTTCGACAAGATCGGAACGGGTCATGGCAGAAACGTGGAGGACGAAAAAAAGGACAGGGCGGCCCGAAGGCCTGCCCTGTCCCCGGACTCAGCTTACTTGTCGCTGTTGCCGTCCAGCTTGGCGCGCAGCAGGGCGCCCAGGCTGGTCGTACCGGCGTTTTCACGCGCGGATTGCTGGCTCAGGTTGGCCATGGCTTCCTGCTGGTCGGCCATGTCCTTCTGCTTGATCGACAGCTGGATGTTGCGGGTCTTGCGATCCACATTGACCACCACGGCCGTGACTTCGTCGCCTTCCTTGAGCACGTTGCGGGCATCTTCCACGCGGTCGCGGGAGATTTCGCTGGCGCGCAGGTAGCCGACGATGTCGTCGCCGAGGTCGATCTCGGCACCGCGCGGGTCGACGGTCTTGACCTTGCCGGTGACGATCTGGCCCTTGTCGTTCACGGTCGTGAATGTGGTGAACGGATCGCTGTCGAGCTGCTTGATGCCCAGGCTGATGCGCTCGCGGTCCACGTCGACGGCCAGCACGATCGCTTCGACTTCCTGGCCCTTCTTGTAGTTGCGCACGGCGGTTTCACCCGGCTCGTTCCACGACAGGTCGGACAGGTGGACGAGGCCGTCGATGCCGGCAGCCAGACCCACGAACACGCCGAAGTCGGTGATCGACTTGATCGGGCCCTTGACGCGGTCGCCGCGCTTGGTGTTCTGCGCGAACTCCTGCCACGGGTTGGCCTTGCACTGCTTCATGCCGAGGCTGATGCGGCGCTTGTCTTCGTCGATCTCGAGGACCATGACTTCGACTTCGTCGCCCAGCGAGACGATCTTGTTCGGGGCGATGTTCTTGTTGGTCCAGTCCATCTCGGACACGTGCACCAGGCCTTCGATGCCCGGCTCGAGTTCGACGAACGCGCCGTAGTCGGCGATGTTCGTGACCTTGCCGAACAGGCGGGTGCCTTGCGGGTAGCGGCGCGAAACGCCCATCCACGGGTCGTCGCCCATCTGCTTGAGACCCAGCGAGACACGGTTCTTTTCGGTGTCGAACTTGAGGATCTTGGCGGTGATTTCCTGGCCGGCCTGCACCACTTCGCTCGGGTGGCGGACACGGCGCCATGCCATGTCGGTGATGTGCAGCAGACCGTCGATGCCGCCGAGGTCGACGAACGCACCGTACTCGGTGATGTTCTTGACCACGCCGCGCACGATCGCGCCTTCCTTGAGCGTTTCCATCAGCTTGGCGCGCTCTTCGCCCATGCTGGCTTCGACCACGGCGCGGCGCGAGAGCACCACGTTGTTGCGCTTGCGATCGAGCTTGATGACCTTGAACTCGAGGGTCTTGTTCTCGTAGGGCGTCAGGTCCTTGATCGGACGGGTGTCGATCAGCGAACCCGGCAGGAAGGCGCGGATGCCGTTGACCAGCACCGTGAGGCCGCCCTTGACCTTGCCGCTCGTCGTGCCGGTGACGAAGTCGCCGGATTCGAGGGCCTTCTCGAGCGCGAGCCACGAAGCGAGGCGCTTGGCCGTGTCGCGCGAGAGGATGGTGTCGCCGTAGCCGTTCTCGACGCTGCCGATGGCGACGGAGACGAAATCGCCGGCCTGGACTTCGAGTTCACCCTTGTCGTTCTTGAACTCCTCGATCGGCACGTAGGCTTCGGACTTGAGGCCTGCGTTGACCACGACGTGGTTGTGTTCGACACGCACGACTTCGGCGGTGATGACCTCGCCGGCGCGCATTTCGGAGCGCTTCAGGGATTCTTCGAACAGGTCGGCAAAAGATTCAGACATTGTGTGTTCCTTCCGTCACGCAGGGTTTGCAGACGCACCATTGCGCCTGGATTGGGTCTGGAGACGGCGGTTGTTTGGGCTTGAGGCCCGGTTGGGGTTGAACAACCAGCAGGCCGGTGCGCTGACGCGCGGTGGGGACCTGCTGGACCGAAACGCCGGTCAAGAGGCCTTGAACGGCTGTATTTCCTGCCACCAGTGCAACACCTGACCGACCGATTGCTCGACCGTTTGATGGGAGTTGTCCAGGAGGCGGGCGTCCTGCGCTGGCTTCAAAGGCGCGACACTGCGGGAAGAGTCCCGCAGATCACGCGCTTCCAAATCGGCGCGAAGACTGTCGAGTGTAGTCGAAATTCCCTTTGAAATCAATTGCTTATGGCGCCGCTCGGCCCGGTGTTCGGCGCTTGCAGTCAGGAAGACCTTGAGCTTGGCGTCGGGAAAGATCACGGTGCCCATGTCGCGGCCGTCGGCGACGAGTCCAGGCAACTTGCGAAAGCTTCGCTGCAGGTCGACGAGGGCGGTGCGCACCCCGGGGAGCGTCGATACGCGCGATGCGTCCATGCCCGCGGCTTCGGTGCGGATCGCGTCGCTGACGTCCTCGCCGGCGAGCAGGACCTTGCCCTCGCTGAAGCAGAGCGGCAGCGCGTGGGCGATCTCCGCGATCCGGGCCTCATGCTCCGCGTCCGGGGCGAGGCCAGCGCGCCGCAGCGCGATGCCCGTGACGCGGTAGAGCGAACCCGAGTCCAGGTAGTGATAGCCCAGCCGTCGCGCTACCTCGATCGTGAGCGTGCCCTTGCCCGAGGCGGTCGGGCCGTCGACGCAGATCACGGGAACCTCTACGGTCCGCGCCACCGAGAACAGCGTTTCGAAATACTCGGGGAAGGTCTTGGCGACGCAATGCGGCTCGAGGATGCGCACCGGTTTTCCGTCCGGATTGAAGGCCGCGAGCGAGAAGCACATCGCAACCCGGTGATCGTCGTAGGTGCGGATGCTGGCCGCCTGCCAGGCGCCCGCGGGCAGCGGGTGGACGCGGATGAAGTCCGGCCCGGCTTCGACGGTCGCACCCAGCTTCGCGAGCTCGTTCGCCATCGCGTCGATGCGATCGGTCTCCTTCACGCGCCAGCTGGCGATGTTGCGCAGGGTGCTCGGGCCGTCGGCATAGAGCGCCATCACGGCGAGCGTCATCGCGGCGTCGGGGATGTGGTTGGCATCGATGTCGATCGCCTTCAGCGGCCACGCGTCGCGAGAAATCGAAAGCCAATTGGGACCGCTGTCGATCCGCGCGCCCATCTGCCGAGCGGCGTCGATGAAGCGGATGTCTCCCTGGATCGATTCGGCCCCCACGCCTTCGATCCGAATGCCCGAACCGTTGGCGATCGCACCGAGTGCAATGAAATAGCTGGCCGAGGATGCGTCGGCCTCGACATGGATCTCGCCGGGCGAGCGGTACTGGCTGCCGGCCGGGATCGTGAAGCGCTGCCAGCCGTCGCGGCGCACCGCGATGCCGAAGCGGGCGAGCAGGTTGAGCGTGATCTCGATGTAGGGCTTGGAGATCAGCTCGCCGACCACGTCGATCACGATGTCACGCCGCGCGGCCAGAGGCAGCGCGAGAAGTAGCGCCGTGAGGAACTGGCTCGACACATCGCCGCGCACGCGGATCGGGGCGTCGAGCTGCAGGGTGTCGATCGCGACCGGGTGAATCGCGAGTGGCGGATAGCCAGGGTTGCCAAGGTAGTCGATCCGGCAGCCGAGCTGGGTCAACGCGTCGACCAGGTCGCCGATCGGCCGCTCGTGCATGCGCGGCACGCCCTTGAGCTCGAACTCGCCGCCGAGCAGCGCGAGCGCGGCCGTCAGCGGACGCATGGCGGTGCCTGCATTGCCGAGGAACAGCGAAGCGCTGGTGCTGCGCAGCGCGCCGCCGAGACCTTCGAGCTTCACCGTCGTGCCATCGCGTCCGATGACGCAGCCCAGGGCCGCCAGGGCGTCCAGCATGACCCGCGTGTCGTCCGAGTCGAGCAGGTCGTGGATCGTGGTGGTGCCGCTGGCGAGCGCGGCCAGCAGCAGCACGCGGTTGGAAATGCTTTTCGATCCCGGCAGTTGGACGGTGCCGGATGCGCCGTTGAGCGCGGGAATGTCCAGGAATGGCGTGGCGTACATGTCAGTGCGCGTGGCTTATTCGGGTGAGCCCATTGCGCCGGGTTGCCACTGGCTTCGCACCTGGCTCACGGCCGCAATGGCGTTCTCGAGCGCCTGCGCATCGCTGGACGCCAGCAGCGCCTCGAATTGCCGCAGCGCGTCCCGGAAGGTCTGGGATTGGAGCAGCACCTTCTCCCGATTGGCCATGAGGATGTCGCGCCACACGGCCGGGTCGCTGGCCGCGATGCGCGTGAAGTCGCGAAACCCCGGGCCGGCCATTTCCAGGAAGCGCTCGCCCTGCGGTTGCGTGGCAATGCCGCTGGTGAAGGCGAAGGCGATGAGGTGCGGCAAATGGCTCACAGCCGCAAAGGTGGTGTCGTGCTCGTCGGGCGTCATGGTACGAACCTTCGCGCCGATCCCGCTCCAGACCTGCGTCGCGCGCTGGACGTTGGAACGCAGGGTGGTCTTGATCGGCGTGAGCACGACCTGCCTGCCGGTATAGAGGCCGGCATCGGCGTGTTCGACGCCGGCGACCTCCTTGCCGGCGATCGGATGGGCCGGCACGAAGGACGACAGTTGGTCCTGCAGGCCGCGGCGGGCGGCCTCGATCACGTCGCCCTTGGTCGAGCCCACGTCCATCACGAGCATCTGGTCGGTGATCCCGTGGCGGATCGCCTTGAACGTCTGCTCGGAGGCGCCCACGGGCACGGCGATCAGCACCAGGTCGGCGCCCGACACCGCGAGCAGGGCGGAGGGCGCCGCGACATCGATCACGCCGAGTTGCTTCGCGCGTTCCGTCGTCGAAGGCGACTTGCTGTAGCCGACGACCCGCTTCACGAGCTTTGCCCGCTTGAGCGCGAGCGCGAAGGAGCCGCCCATGAGGCCGCAGCCGATCAGGCCGAGTTGTTCAAACATCGTCCGTGCCTCAGGAATTGACCGGATAGGCGCCGATGACCTTGTAGAACGCGCAGAGCTTGCGAAGTTCGGTCAGCGCGGCCGCGACGTTGGGCTGGGTGGGGTGGCCGTCGAGGTCGATGTAGAAGTAGTACTCCCACTGGCCGGTGCGCGCGGGACGCGATTCGAACCGGGTCATCGAGACGTTGTTGGTCTTCAGCGGCACCAGCAGGTCGTGCACGGCGCCGGGTCGGTTGGGCACGGAGACGACGAGGCTCGTGCAATCCTTGCCCGTCGCCGGCGGCATCGCCAGCGTCTGCGGCAGGCAGATCACGGCGAAGCGGGTGCGGTTGTAGGAATCGTCCTGGATCGCGTGGGAGACGATGTGCAGCCCGAAGCGCGTGGCGGCACGCTCGCTTGCAAGACCTGCCCAGGCGGGGTTGCCGGCGGCCAGCCTGGCGCCTTCGGCGTTGCTGGAAACCGCACGGCGCTCGGCGTTCGGCAGGTGCTTGGAAAGCCAGGTCTGGCACTGGGCGAGGGCCTGCGGGTGCGCCAGGACGGCTTCGATGCCTTCCAGCGAGTTGGTGCTGCGCAGGAGGTGGTGGCGCACGAGCAGGCTGACTTCGCCGACCACATGGGTGGGCGAGTGCAGGAAGAGGTCCAGCGACCGGGCGACCACGCCTTCGGTGGAGTTCTCGACACCGACGACGCCGTACTGGGCGCTGCCGGCGGCCGTCGCATGGAAGACCTCGTCGAAGCTTGCGCAGTAGATCAGGTCGGCGGCGCCGCCGAAATACTCGATCGCCGCCTGCTCTGTGAAGGTGCCTTCCGGACCCAGCACCGCGACCCGTTGGGGCGACTCGAGGGCGAGGCAGGCCGACATGATCTCGCGCCAGATCGCGGCGACATGCTGCGACTTGAGCGGGCCCTGGTTGCTCTGCTGCATCTTCTCGATCACCTGGGCGACGCGATCGGGACGGAAGTAGGGAGTGCCCTCGCGCTTCTTGACCTCTCCCACCTGTTCGGCCACGTGGGCGCGCCGGTTCAGGAGGTCGAGAAGCTGCTGGTCGAGCGAGTCGATCTGCACGCGCAGATCGGCGAGGGAGGCGTTGTCAGGGTGCTGGGGCTGTGGAGCGGGTGCGGTCATCGGTCGGGTGCACATGCCCTCTAGGCATGCGACCGCTCGAATTCTCGCATGTAGCTCACCAGTGCCTGCACGCCGGCGAGCGGCATCGCGTTGTAGATGCTGGCCCGCATGCCGCCGACGGACTTGTGTCCCTTGAGCTGCAGCAGGCCTGCCTCGCGTGCACCCGAGAGGAAGGCGTCGTTGCGGCTCTCGTCGTTGAGGAAGAACGGCACGTTCATCCGCGAACGGCAGGACGGGTCGACTTTGTTGACGTAGAAGGGCGAGGCGTCGATGAAGTCGTAAAGCAGACGGGCCTTCGCGATGTTGCGCGCCTCCATGGCCGCCATTCCCGTGAGTTCGCCCTCCGTCTGCGCACGCAGCCACTGGAAGGTCAGTCCGGCGATGTAGATGCCCCAGGTCGGCGGCGTGTTGTACATCGAGCCGTTGTCCGCGACGGTCTTGTAGTTGAAGGCACTCGGGCAGATGTCGAGCGCATGCCCCAGCAGGTCGTCGCGAACGATCACGATCGTCAGTCCGGCAGGTCCGAGGTTCTTCTGCGCGCCGCCGAAGGCCAGGCCGACGCGGTTCCAGTCGACGGGGCGCGACGCCACGTGCGAGGAGAAGTCGATGACCAGGGGTGCCTTGCTGCCGAGGGCGGCGAGGTCCGGAAGCTCCTGGAACTCGACGCCGTGGATCGTCTCGTTGGAGCAGACGTGCACGTACGAAGCATCATCGGAAAGCCGCCACGATGCCGGATCGGGCAGGCGCGTGTGCTGGTCCGCCGCATTGGTGGCGGCGATGTTCGCGGTGCAATAGCGCTGGGCTTCCTTGTGGGACTTGGTGCTCCAACTGCCCGTGATGATGAAATCCGCGCGGGTCCCGCGCGAGAGGTTCATCGGAACGATGGCGTTCTCGCCGAGCCCGCCGCCCTGCATGAACAGGATGTGGAAGTTCTCAGGCACCGCCAGGAGAAAGCGCAGATCCGCCTCGGCCTGCGTGCAGATCGCGCCGAATTCCTTGCCGCGATGGCTCATTTCCATCACGCCCATGCCGCTGCCCTGCCAGTCGAGCATTTCGGAAGCGGCGCGTTCAAGCACCGCATCCGGCATTGCGGCCGGACCGGCAGAGAAGTTGTAGGGGCGCGGACTCGTCGGCCGCGTCACTTCTTGGCGGGCGCCTTGGCGGGCGCAGCCTTCGGAGCTGCACCGCCGCCAGCTTGCGGATTGGTCGGCGCGCCGAGAGCCTTGGCGACGCTGCTGTCGAGCGCCACCATCTTCGGTTCGATCGTTGCGCGGGTCTCGGCAACCAGCTTTTCGGTGAGCGCTTGCTGCAGCTTCGGATTGATTTCCTGGTACTTCTTGCTGAGCGGCGAGCTGATCCAGGCCAGCAGCTGCTTCAGTTCATCTTCGCTGAAGTTCTGCTCCATGATCGGGCCCAGTGCGCCCGGTGCGAGTTGCACTGCCTTGTCGCGCACGATTGGGTAGGCGTCGTCGAAGTACTTCTTGAGTTCGGCATCGGCTGCCTTGGCGGCCGCTTCGCGCTTCTCTGCGGGAACCTGTGTCTGCAGGTACTGCGAGCCGGCCGCAGCGATCGGAGCGCTCGACTGCTCGACCAGGCCGCGCGCCAGGGATTCGACGCCGGGGCGCTGCAGATCGACGAACTGCTTCACGAGCGCAGCCTTGTCCTGGGCCATGGCCAGCGAGCTTGCGGCGAGCGCAGCCGTCAGGAGCGCGAGTTTGACTTTTTTCACTGAGGATTCTCCGTTGAAGATGTTGAGGAAGTGTCGTCGGCGCCGGACTCGTTTTCGACGTTCGCGTCATTCTCGACGATGCGCTGCAGCCCGCTGAGCTTGGCGCCTTCGTCGAGTCCGATCAGCGTGACGCCTTGCGTCGCGCGACCGAGTTCGCGAATCTCGGCGACGCGGGTGCGCACCAGCACGCCCTTGTCGGTGATGAGCATGATCTCGTCGTCGGTATGGACGAGGGTCGCCGCTACCACCTTGCCGTTCCGTTCACTTTGTTGAATGGCGATCATGCCTTTGGTTCCGCGGCCATGGCGCGTGTACTCGGTAATGCTTGTCCTCTTTCCGTAACCGTTTTCGGTCGCGGTGAGGACGCTCTGCTGCTCGTCCTCGGCGACAAGCATCGCGATCACGCCCTGGCCGTCCTCGAGGGTCATTCCGCGCACGCCGCGGGCGTTGCGGCCCATGGGGCGGACGTCGTTTTCGTCGAAGCGCACGGCCTTTCCGCCATCGGAGAAGAGCATGACGTCGTGGGCGCCATCGGTCAGCGCGGCGCCGATCAGGTAGTCGCCCGGATCGAGGTCGACCGCGATGATGCCGGCCTTGCGCGGATTGCTGAATTCGTCGAGCGCCGTCTTCTTCACGGTGCCCATGGACGTCGCCATGAAGACGAAATGGTTGGCAGGGAAGGTGCGCTTCTCGCCCGTGAGCGGGAGGACGACGTTGATCTTTTCGCCTTCCTGCAGCGGGAACATGTTGACGATCGGGCGTCCGCGCGAGCCGCGTGAGCCGGCCGGCACTTCCCAGACCTTGAGCCAGTAGAGCCGGCCGCGGTTCGAGAAGCACAGGATGTAGTCGTGCGTGTTCGCGATGAACAACTGGTCTATCCAGTCGTCTTCCTTGGTCGTCGTCGCCTGCTTGCCGCGTCCACCGCGCTTCTGGGCACGGTATTCGCCTAGGGGCTGGCTCTTGATGTAGCCGCCATGGGAGAGCGTCACGACCATGTCGGTCGGCGTGATCAGGTCTTCGGTCGACAGGTCGAACGCGCTGTGCTCGATCTGGCTTCGGCGCGTGCCGAGCTTGCTCTGACCGAACTCCTGCTTGATGGAGGTCAGCTCGTCGCCAATGATGATCGAGACACGCTCGGGCTTGGCCAGGATGTCGAGCAGGTCGTCGATCTCGGCCATGACGTCCTTGTATTCGGCGACGATCTTGTCCTGCTCGAGGCCGGTCAGGCGCTGGAGGCGCATCTGCAGGATTTCCTGCGCCTGGGTGTCCGACAGCCTGTAGAGGCCGTTGGAGGCCAGGCCGAACTCGCGATCCAGGCCATCCGGCCGATAGTCGTCGGCGTTGACCACACCGCCGTCGGCGCGCGTGCGGGTGAGCATTTCGCGCACGAGTTTGCTGTCCCAGGCGCGCGTCATGAGCTCCGCCTTCGCGACCGGCGGTGTCGGCGCATTGCGGATGATCGCGATGAACTCGTCGATGTTGGCCAGCGCGACGGCCAAGCCTTCGAGCACATGCCCGCGTTCGCGCGCCTTGCGCAACGTGAAGATGGTGCGCCGCGTCACCACTTCGCGCCGGTGCTGCAGGAAGACTTCGATCAGGTCCTTCAGGTTGCAGAGCTTGGGCTGGCCGTCGACCAGCGCCACCATGTTGATGCCGAAGGTGTCCTGGAGCTGCGTCTGCTTGTAGAGGTTGTTCAGCACGACCTCGGGCACTTCGCCGCGCTTGAGCTCGATCACCAGGCGCATGCCCGACTTGTCGGATTCGTCCTGGATGTGGCTGATACCTTCGATCTTCTTCTCGTGCACGAGCTCGGCCATGCGCTCCTGCAGTGTCTTCTTGTTGACCTGGTAGGGCAGCTCGTCGACGATGATCGCCTGCCGCTGGCCGCGATCGATTTCCTCGAAGTGGCACTTGGCCCGCATCACGACCTTGCCGCGGCCGGTGCGATAGCCCTCCTTGATGCCGTTGATGCCGTAGATGATCCCGGCGGTCGGGAAGTCCGGGGCCGGCACGATCTCCATCAGGTCGTCGATGCCGGCGTCGGGGTGGCGCAGCAGGTGAAGGCATGCGTCCACCACCTCGTTCAGGTTGTGCGGGGGAATATTGGTCGCCATGCCGACTGCGATGCCGCCAGCGCCATTGACCAGAAGATTCGGCAGTTTGCTCGGTAATACCAATGGCTCTTTTTCGGAGCCGTCGTAATTCGGGCCGAAATCGACAGTTTCCTTGTCGATATCGGCGAGCATTTCATGCGCAATTTTCGCCAGCCGGATCTCGGTATATCGCATGGCTGCCGCCATATCGCCATCCACCGATCCGAAATTGCCCTGACCGTCCACCAGCATGTGGCGCATCGAGAAGTTCTGCGCCAATCGGACGATCGTGTCGTAGACAGACTGGTCGCCGTGCGGGTGATACTTACCGATCACGTCGCCCACAATACGCGCCGATTTCTTATAGGGGCGGTTCCAGTCGTTGTTGAGTTCGTGCATCGCATACAACACGCGGCGATGCACCGGTTTGAGGCCGTCCCGGGCGTCGGGAAGGGCGCGTCCCACGATCACGCTCATCGCGTAGTCGAGGTAGCTGCGGCGCATTTCCTCTTCGAGGCTGATAGGGAGGGTTTCTTTGGCGAACGAGGTCATGAACGGCGGTCTGACGGCAAGGAGGCGAAATTTTACGCTGCGGACGGTGTCGCACCGCCGCAACACAAGGCGGCTATTCCGCCTCCGTCCTACGCTTCGGGGGCGTCTGCCGGGCTGTTTGCGAAAGACCCTATGGCACAATCGCCTCAACGTTTTGGGTGGTGGTCACTTAAAGCGTCCTTGATTCGCAGCGCGGCTGCGGCTTTTTCCCCAAGAGGAGAACCATGAAGAAACTGAATAAAGTGGCGATGATGTTTGCAGTCGCTGCGCTCGCCACTGCCGCCGGCGCGCAGAACCGTGTCACCGCCGCGAACGGTGGTCCGGTGATCGACAACTGGCAAAACGGCACTGGCGAACTGGTTTGGAAGAACGGCACCAACGAACTCTGCTGGCGCGATGCCAACTGGACGCCGGCTACCGCCGCTGCTGGCTGCGACGGCGCGCTCGTTCCGCCCGCCCCGGCTGCTGCAGCTCCTGCTCCCGCTCCGGCTCCGGTTCCCCCGGCAGTCGCTGCTTCGAAGGTGACCTTCGCTGCTGACGCGTTCTTCGACTTCGACAAGTACGTCCTCAAGCCGGAAGGCCGCGCCAAGCTGGACGACCTCGTCTCGAAGATCAAGGACGTGAACCTCGAAGTGATCATCGCGGTTGGCCACACCGACTGGATCGGCACGAAGGAATACAACCAGAAGCTGTCGGTTCGCCGTGCTGAAGCCGTCAAGGCCTACCTGGTCTCGAAGGGCATCGAAAAGAACCGCGTGTACACCGAAGGCAAGGGCAAGACCCAGCCGATCGCTGACAACCGCACCGCCGAAGGCCGCGCCAAGAACCGCCGCGTGGAAATCGAAGTGGTGGGTACCCGTCCCAACAAGTGATTCTTCCGAATCGCTGATGAAACCCCGCCTCGGCGGGGTTTTTTTATGTCTGCTCGGCGCTGGCAATGGCCCGAATTCGACCCGATTCATAATCAGCACATGACCGATACCGTGAATGCCGATCCGGCCGAACTCGCCAAATTTTCAGAGCTGGCCCACCGTTGGTGGGACGTCGAAAGCGAATTTCGACCGCTGCACGAAATCAACCCGTTGCGTCTGGAGTGGATCGACGGTATTGCACCGATTGCCGGGCGCAAGGTGCTCGACGTCGGCTGCGGCGGCGGGATCCTGGCGGACTCGATGGCGCGCAAGGGTGCCGAGGTGCTGGGCATCGATCTCGCCGACAAGGCGCTCAAGGTCGCGCAGCTTCATGCACTGGAGGCCAGCACCCGGGGCGTGAAGTACCGCGCCGTCAGCGCCGAGGCGCTCGCCGCCGAGCAGCCAGGGAATTTCGATGTCGTGACCTGCATGGAGATGCTCGAGCACGTGCCGCAACCTGCGTCGGTTGTCAAGGCCTGTGCCGATTTGGTGAAGCCAGGAGGCTGGGTGTTCTTCTCGACCATCCATCGCAACCTGAAGTCGTTCCTGTTTGCCATCGTCGGGGCCGAGTACCTGCTGGGCCTGCTGCCGCGCGGAACCCACGAATACCAGAAGCTGATCCGTCCGAGCGAACTCGCGGCGTACTGCCGGGCAGCCGGACTCGACCTCCGCCAGACGCGCGGGATGGAGCACAACCCCATCACGCGGCGCTATTGGCTGAGTGGCGACACCAGCGTGAACTACATGATCGCCACGCAAAAGCCGGGGCAGGTGCAGTGATGGGGGGTGGACGGGATACGCAGGCCATCCTGTTCGATCTGGACGGCACGCTGATCGACAGCGCCCCCGATCTCGGTGCGGCGGCGGACCAGATGCGCGTCGCCAGGGGGCTCGCCTCCCTGCCGCTGGAGCGCTACCGCCCCATGGCCGGTGCCGGTGCGCGGGGCATGCTGGGCATTGCCTTCGGCATCACGCCGGACGCACCCGAATTCGTGAGCCTGCGGGAGGAGTTCTTTCTCAACTACGAGGCGAGGATGCTGCGCAATACGCAGGTCTTTTCCGGCGTGGCCGAACTCGTCGAGGCGTTGTGCGAGCGCGGCTTGCGCTGGGGCGTGGTGACGAACAAATCCGTGCGCTTCACGGATCCGCTCACGCGCGCGATCCCGCTGTTCGGCAGCGCCGGCGCGATCATCAGCGGCGATACGACCCCCTACTCGAAGCCGCATCCCGAGCCTCTGTTCGAGGCGGCGAGGCGGCTCGGCGTGGCGCCGCAAGCCTGCGTCTACGTCGGCGACGATGAGCGCGACATCCTGGCGGGGCGCGCGGCGGGCATGCGGACGATCGCCGCCACCTACGGCTACATGGGCGAACAGGCGGAAGTGGCGCGCTGGGACGCCGACGCGGCCATCGCCTCGCCCCTTGAGCTCTTGCAACTACTCAATCAGGCCTAAAATAGCAGGCTTGGGGCTGCACTGGTTTCGACGTGGGTTCGGAATCGCAGCGGGGCATGTCGAGCTGAATGCGCTCGTTAAACAGATTCAAACAAACTAACTGCAAACGACGAACGTTTCGCACTCGCTGCTTAATTGCCAGTGAGCTTTGCAACAGCAGGCCGATGGGCTGGGCAAGGGGGTGAAGGAGCAATCCGACGCCTCCCGGCTGCAAAGTTAATCTACATCGGCTGGCCCTGATCCGGGTACCTTGGGTCAGGGCGAGAACATAGGGTGCTGGCGGCCGGTGTAGCGTGCGACTGCGCGACACCGGCGGCGAGATCCAAAACAGATCGCTAAACATGTAGAACTGCGCGAAGAAGGCTTACGGACGGGGGTTCAAATCCCCCCAGCTCCACCAATCAATGCAACCGGCGCCGGTGGATGACCCATCGGCGCCGGTCTTCTTTGACATGAGACAACTTCGATGGAGCCGCGCGCTCCGCAAGGCGGTCGGCGCCGTTCTCGTCCTGGCTGCCGCGTCGCAGGTGGATGCCGCTTCGCAGGCGCCGGTCGCGGCCGAAAGCGGCATGGTCGTGACTGCCCAGCATCTCGCGTCGAAGGTCGGGGTCGATGTTCTGAGGCGCGGTGGCAATGCCATCGATTCCGCCGTGGCGGTGGGGTATGCACTGGCCGTGGTGTACCCGGCGGCTGGCAACCTCGGCGGCGGCGGATTCATGACCCTTCAACTCGCCGATGGGCGCAAGACCTTCCTGGACTTCCGCGAGAAGGCGCCGCTCGCCGCGAAGCCCGACATGTTTCTGGACAAGGACGGCAATGTCGTCAGGAACCTGAGCACGCTCGGCCATCTCGCGGTCGGCGTGCCGGGGACGGTGTCGGGACTGGAGGTGGCGCGCGAAAAGTACGGAACCATGGGGCGCAGCGCGCTGATCTCGCCTGCGATCGAACTGGCGGAACAGGGCTTCGAACTGACTCAGGGCGATATCGACATGCTGTCGACCGCGACGGGCAATTTCCGCGACGATCCGGCCTCCGCGGCCATTTTCCTGAACAAGGGCGAGCCCTTTGCCGTGGGCCAGAAGCTCGTCCAGAAGGACCTCTCAAGAACCCTCGAGGCCATCGCCCGCAATGGCGTGGACGGCTTCTACAAGGGCCCCGTGGCTGCGGCGATCGTGACCTCGAGCCGGGCGGGCAAGGGGGTCATCACGCAGGCCGACCTCGACCGGTACAGCACGCGCGAGCTCCCGCCGGTCGAATGCGACTACCGCGGCTACCACGTGGTCTCGGCGCCGCCGCCGAGTTCGGGCGGGGTGGTGCTCTGCGAGATGCTCAACATCCTCGAGGGCTATCCACTCAAGGAACTGGGCTTTCGTTCGGCGCAGGCGGTGCACTACCAGATCGAGGCCATGCGCCATGCGTACGCCGACCGCAACACCCAGCTCGGCGACCCGGATTTCGTCAGCAATCCTGTGGGCCGGCTGATCGACAAGGGCTATGCCGACGGCATCCGCGCCGTCATCGATCCCGCCAAGGCCGGGGTGTCGCTGGAGATCAAGCCGGGCGTCCCGCCGCACGAGGGTACCAACACCACGCACTATTCGATCATCGATCGCTGGGGCAATGCGGTGTCGGTGACCTACACGCTCAACGACTGGTTCGGCGCGAAGGTCACCGCGGCGGGCACGGGCGTGCTGCTCAACAACGAAATGGACGATTTCACCTCGAAGGCCGGCGTCCCGAACATGTATGGACTGGTGCAAGGGCAGGCCAACGCCATCGCACCGGGCAAGCGCCCTTTGAGCTCGATGACCCCGACGATCCTGACGAAGGATGGCAAGCCGGTCTTCGTCGTCGGAACGCCCGGCGGCAGCCGGATCACGACCGTGGTGCTGCATGCGATCCTCAACGTCGTCGACTACGGCATGAACGTGCAGGAGGCGCTGGACGCGCCACGCTTCCATCAACAATGGCTTCCGGAGGCGACCGAGGTGGAGAAGTTCGCGCTGTCGCCCGATACGCGCAAGATCCTGGAGGGCATGGGGCACCAATTCGGGCCGCCTCAGCCGACCAACCATGCGGAGGCGATCATCGTGGGCGCGCCCACCCTCGGTGGCTCGCCGGTCGGCAACAACCGCTTCTACGGCGCGAACGACCCGCGCCGCAACACCGGACTGGCCCTGGGGTACTGATGCACATCGACGAGATCCTCTACACGCAGGGCTTCGGAACGCGCAGGGTGTGTGCGGGGCTGATCCAGCAGGGGTACGTTTCGGTGAATGGCGCTTCGGTCACGAACCCCGCCGAGGATTTCGAGACCGCAGGGCTACGGTTCGCCGTGCAGGGCACCGAGTGGGCGTATCACGAGAAGGCCTACCTGATGCTGCACAAACCTGCCGGCACCGAGTGCTCCCAGAAGCCGTCGACCTATCCGAGCATCTACACGCTGCTGCCTTCCCCGCTGCGCCAGAGGCCCAACAAGGGCGCGGTGCAGGGCGTGCAGGCGATCGGCCGGCTGGATCAGGATACGACCGGATTGCTTCTCCTGACCGACGACGGCCAGTTCATCCACCGCATGGGTTCGCCCAAGCACCACGTGCCGAAGGTCTACGAAGTGACGACCAAGCATCCGATCGACGCGAAGCAGGTGGAGCGCCTGCTGGCAGGCGTGGTGCTCGACGACGATCCGAAGCCGGTGCGCGCTGCGGCCTGCGAGATCGCCGGGCCGCACCATCTGAGCCTGACGCTCACCGAAGGCAAGTACCATCAGGTCAAGCGGATGCTGGCCGCCGTGGGGAATCGTGTCGAGGCGTTGCACCGCTCGCGCATCGGCATGCTGGCGCTCCCGGAAGATCTGGCGCCGGGCCAATGGCGTTGGCTTGACATGGCTCAAGTCGAAGCGTTGCGAAACGCGCGCGCAAGTCAGCCAGCCGCAGGGGTCGATCGTTAAAATCCCAAATCTTCTTTCGGAAACCTCCCTTGCGTCTCACTTCCCACCTGACAGGCCGCCTTGCGGCCTTTTTGTTTGCTTGTGCGGCGTTGGCGTCGCATGCCGCGGAGCCGCCTCCCGTCTTCGTGCTGAACTCCCTCGATGCCACGGTGAGCGTGATCGATCCCGCCTCGTGGACCGAAAGAGTCCGCATCCCGACCGGAAAGGAGCCGCACCACCTCTACCTGACCCCGGATGAGATGTCGCTGATCGTCGCCAATTCGGCAGGCGATTCGCTGACCTTCCTGAATCCGCGCACGGCCGAAGTGCAGCGCGTGGTCTACGGGATCATCGATCCGTACCACCTGCGCTTCTCGCCGGACATGAAGTGGTTCGTCACCGCGGGCAACCGACTGAACCATGTCGACGTCTACCGCTGGGACGGCAAGGAGCCCAAGCTCGTCAAGCGCATTCCCACCGGCAAGACGCCGAGCCACATCTGGATCGACCCACGCAGCACCACCGCTTACGTGACGATGCAGGACAGCGACGAGCTGATCGCGGTGGACCTTCCTTCGCAGACCATCCGCTGGCGCATGCCCACCGGCCCGATGCCGGCCGACATCTTCGGCATCCATGACGGCAAGACCCTCCTGGTGGGTCTCACCGGCAGTGATGGCGTGCAGGTGTTCGATGTCGCGGGGCCGCAGCCCAAGCTGGTCGGCAAGCTCCCGACGGGCAAGGGCGCGCATGCCTTCCGCTCGGCCGGCGACGGGCGCAGCGTGTTCATCAGCAACCGGGTGGCCAACACGATCAGCCGCATCGACATCGCGACCCTCAAAGTCACCGACACCTATGCCGTGCCGGGCGGCCCGGACTGCATGGACGTTTCCGCCGACGGCAAGACGCTCTACGTGACCTCGCGCTGGGCCAAGAAGCTCACCGTGGTCGATCTCGTCGGCAACAAGGTCCTGCGGCAGGTGAACGTCGGCCGCTCGCCGCACGGTGTCTGGACCCTCGACCATGCCAAGTCGTAGGCGCGCGCTCGGCGCGTTGCTGCTGTCGGCCGCTCTGGCAGGCAATGCGTCGGCGCAGGACACCTGCAGCAAGCCCGTCTACCTGACCTTCGACACCGGCCACATGGGCATCGCGCCGCTGGTGGCCGATGTGCTCAAGCGCCAGGACGTGCGTGTGACCTTCTTCGCCGCGGCGGAGCGCACAGAGAGCGGCGGCGACAGCCTCGACACTCAATGGGCGCCCTGGTGGAAAGCGAGGGCCGCCGAGGGCCACGAGTTCGCTTCCCACACCTACGACCACGCCTACTGGCGCGGCGACCTCAAGGGCATCGAGCCGCGCTTTCGCATCAAGCCCACGGCCGGCGCCTTTGCCGGACGCGAATTCACCTGGGACGCGAAGCAGTACTGCGAGAACATCACGAAAGCCGCCGATCGGCTCGCCTTCGTCACCGGCAAGAAGCCGCTGCCGCTGTTCCGCGCGCCCGGCGGCAAGACCTCGCCGAAGCTGCTGCAGGCCGCGAAGAATTGCGGCTACGAGCATGTCGGCTGGGCGCCCGCAGGCTTCCTCGGCGACGAGTTGCCGAGCGAGAAATACAGCAACGAGAAGCTGCTCCAGCAGGCGCTCGACACCATCCGGCCGGGCGACATCCTGCTCGCGCACCTCGGCATCTGGTCGCGCAAGGACCCGTGGGCGCCGGCCGTCCTCGAACCGCTGATCGTCGGCCTCAAGGCCCGGGGCTTCTGCTTCCAGACGCTTCGGCAGCATCCGGCGTACCGCGAGTGGATCGCGGCGCATTCCTGAACCATCGGCGCCTGAACCGGATCGCATCGCCATGGAGTGGCTCACCGATCAATTCTCGGCACTGCAGCAATGGCTGTTCGAGGCCGTGGTGCAGCCGATCGTCTATGCGATCGGCCTCGGCGGCCGGGTCGAAGATGCCTTCGATGCCACCGGCTGGCTGCTGGTCGGGCTGATCCAGATCGCGGTGCTCGTTGCGGTGATCGGCCCCCTGCAGCGCTGGAAGCCGGTGGAGCCGGTGGTCGACCGGCCTGCGATCCGCACGGATGTGCTGTACACGCTGATCCATCGGCTGGGCCTCTTCCGGCTGGCGATGTTCTTCGCGGTGACGCCTTTGTTCGACGACGCGCTCGGCATGGTCCGCGCCGCCGGCTGGGGGACGATGCACCTGGACGCGCTCTGGCCTGGCGTCACCGACATCCCGTGGGTTGCCTTCGCGGCGTACCTGGTGGTGATCGATTTCGTCGAATACCTCATCCACCGCGGGCAGCATCGCTTCAACTGGTGGTGGGCGCTGCATTCGCTGCATCACTCGCAGCGGCAGATGACGATGTGGAGCGACGACCGCAACCATCTGCTCGACGACGTGATCCATGACGCGATCATCGTGATCGTTGCGCAGCTGATCGGCGTCGCGCCCGGGCAATTCATCGCGATCGTGGCGTTCACCCAGCTCAGTCAAAGCCTGCAGCACGCCAATCTCCGATTGAGCTTTGGCAGGCTCGGCGAACGGCTTTGGATCAGCCCGCGTTTCCATCGTGTGCACCACAGCATCGGGATCGGGCACGAATCCGAGGGGCCGCGCACGCTTGGCGGACACAACTTCGGTGTTCTGTTGCCCTGGTGGGACATGCTGTTCCGCACCGTGAACTTCGACGACCGCTACGACCCGACCGGCATTCGCGACCAGGTCGAACCCGACGCGCAAGGCCGTGTCCGCGATTACGGCCGCGGCTTCTGGTCGCAGCAGTGGCTCGGTCTCAAGCGGCTGGCGGGCAGGGGTTGAAACGCAGCTTTTCGCTTCACGCGATGGCGTTATCCTCGGGCCCCCATGCGACTTCTTCTCGATTCGTTCTGGCGCGCGGTCGCCTACTGCATGCACCCTCGGGTGATCGTGCTGTCGTTCCTTCCGCTCGGACTGATGGTGGTCATCTCGGCGGTGCTCGGCTACTTCTACTGGGATGCTTCGGTCGCCTGGATGCGGCAGGCGCTCGATGCGTGGCCGCTGCTCTCGGGCGTGTGGGCATGGATCGGCGGCATCTTCTCCAGCGACGTCAAGGCGATCCTCGCGCCGCTGCTCGTGGTGCTGGCGGTCACGCCGCTGATCGTGGTCGTGTCGCTGCTGATCGTGGCCGGATTCATGGCGCCGGCGCTGACCCGTCTGGTCGCCGAACGCAGATTTCCTGAGCTGGAGCAGAAGAAGGGAGCGTCCTTCATCGGCAGTGCGGCCCGCTCGTTCGGACTGACCGTCCTTGCCATGCTTGCGCTCGTGGTCTCGATGCCGCTGTGGCTCATTCCGCCGCTGGTGCTGGTTCTTCCGCCGCTGATCTGGGGCTGGCTCACCTATCGGGTGATGAGCTTCGACGCGCTGGCCGAGCACGCCACGGCGGAGGAACGCAACACGCTCCTGCGCACCCACCGGATGCAACTGCTGGGGATCGGCGTGCTGTGCGGCTATCTGGGCGCGGCGCCGAGCATCGTCTGGGCATCGGGCCTGCTGTTCGCGGCGGCGTTCTTCGTGCTCGCGCCGATGGCCATCTGGATCTACACGCTGGTGTTCGCGTTCTCCGCGCTCTGGTTCGCCCACTACTGCCTCGACGCGCTCGCAAGACTGCGCCTCCAGCAGGCGGTCGCCGCGGTCGCGCCGCCAGCTATCGACATGGCGGACGCCAAGGCCGCCGCAAGCCAATGGAGCGCACCATGAGCCGATCATTCGGTCTGATCATCGTCGGCGACGAAATCCTGTCGGGCAAGCGCCTGGACAAGCACATGCCCAAGGTCATCGAACTGCTCGCTGCACGCGGGCTGCAACTCGCCTGGGCCGAGTACGTCGGCGACGTTCCGGCGCGCATCACCGCGGCGCTCGCCCGCGCTTTCGCATCGGGCGACGTGGTGTTCTCCACGGGCGGCATCGGCGCCACGCCCGACGACCACACGCGCCAATGCGCGGCCGCGGCGCTCGGCGTCCCGCTGGCACTGCATCCGGAGGCCGAGGTGCTGATCCGCGAGCGCATGCAGGACACCGCGCGCGAGCAGGGGGTGCCCTACGAACCGGATCGCCCCGACAACGTGCATCGCCTGAACATGGGCGTGTTCCCGCTGGGCGCGAAGATCATCCGCAACCCGTACAACAAGATCCCGGGCTTCAGTGTCGGCGACGTGCATTTCGTGCCGGGTTTCCCGGTCATGGCCTGGCCGATGATCGAGTCGGTGCTCGACGAGCGCTATGCCGGCCTCTTCGCGCGCGGGCGCGCCGTCGAGAAATCGGTGATCGTCTTCGGCTCAATGGAAGCGACGCTGACGCCGCTCATGGAGGCCATCGAGCGCGAGCATCCGGGCATCAAGGTCTTCAGCCTGCCGAGTGTGGACCATGCCGAACACGGCCGCCACATCGAGCTCGGCGTCAAGGGCGACGCCGACAAGGTCGAGGCCGCCTACGCACAACTTCTGCAGGGCCTGCACGGCTTTGATGCACGTCTCGGCCCCGAATTGGTGCGATGAGTGTCGACGCACCAATTTGGTTACAACTTGCATGTTCCAGGCTGTGCATGAGTGCACCAAAGCCTTCTGCGCGCCAGTGACAATGGCATAGAAACTGCATTCCCTTTCCCCCGTCATACCAACCACCATCCAAACCAGGAGAACCTGATGGCAAAGACCGTCGCCGATGTACTCAAACTCGTGAAGGAAAACGAGGTCAAGTTCGTCGACTTCCGCTTCACCGACACCCGCGGCAAGGAACAGCACGTGACCGTGCCGGTTTCGCACTTCGATGAAGACAAGTTCAATTCGGGCCACGCCTTCGATGGTTCGTCGATCGCCGGTTGGAAGGGCATCGAAGCCTCGGACATGCTGCTCATGCCCGATCCGAACACCGCGAACATCGATCCGTTCTTCGAAGAGACGACGATGATCCTGACCTGCGACGTGGTCGATCCCACCGACGGCAAGCCCTACGAGCGCGATCCCCGTTCGCTCGCCAAGCGCGCCGAGGCCTACATGAAGGCATCGGGCCTGGGCGACACCGCCTACTTCGGACCGGAGCCCGAGTTCTTCGTGTTCGACAGCGTGCGCTGGAAGAACGACATGTCCGGCTGCTTCGTGAAGATCGACTCCGAAGAGGCCTCGTGGAACACCGACAAGGAATACGAGCACGGCAACACCGGCCACCGCCCGGCGGTCAAGGGCGGCTACTTCCCGGTTCCCCCGGTCGACAGCTTCCAGGACATGCGTTCGGAAATGTGCCTGGTGCTCGAATCGCTCGGCATCCCGGTCGAAGTGCATCACCACGAAGTGGCCAACGCCGGCCAGATGGAACTCGGAACCAAGTTCAGCACGCTCATCCAGCGCGCCGACTGGGTCCAGCTGCAGAAGTACGTGATCCACAACGTCGCCCACGCCTACGGCAAGACCGCGACCTTCATGCCCAAGCCGATCGTCGGCGACAACGGCTCCGGCATGCACGTGCACCAGTCGGTCTGGAAGGACGGCAAGAACCTCTTCGCCGGTGACGGCTACGCCGGCCTGAGCGAATTCGCGCTGTTCTACATCGGCGGCATCATCAAGCACGCCCGTGCGCTCAACGCCATCACGAACCCCGGCACCAACAGCTACAAGCGCCTGGTGCCCGGCTTCGAAGCCCCGGTGAAGCTGGCCTACTCGGCCAAGAACCGCTCGGCATCGATCCGCATTCCGTTCGTGGCGAACCCGAAGGGCCGCCGCGTCGAGGCTCGCTTCCCCGATCCGATGATGAACCCGTACCTCGGCTTCGCCGCGATGCTGATGGCCGGTCTCGACGGCGTGGAAAACAAGATCCACCCGGGCGAAGCCGCGAGCAAGGACCTCTACCACCTGCCGCCGGAAGAAGACGCGCTGATCCCGACCGTCTGCCACAGCCTCGACCAGGCGCTCGAGTACCTCGACAAGGACCGTGCGTTCCTGACTAAGGGCGGCGTGTTCACCGATGCCTACATCGACGCGTACATCGAACTCAAGATGCAGGAAGTCACGCGCTTCCGCATGGCCGCCCACCCGGTCGAGTTCGACATGTACTACTCGCTGTAATGTTGCTCGCCCCCAGGCTTGCTCACTTCGTGTAGCCGCCAACCCCTACCGGGGGCAACACCAGCGGACCGGCGGAGCCGGTTCCACGGTGTTTCACGAACAAAAGCCCGTCTTTGACGGGCTTTTCCTTTTCAGGGGGAACGCTTCGGGTGGGCGGGCATCGAATTGCATCAAAATGTCCAGCTGAGCGCACTCCATCGACGATCATGAAGACTCTTTCCGCTTTCCTGCTGGCCGCCGTTGCGTTTGGCGGCCTCACTTTGCAAGCCGCTGCGCAGGAGCGCGTCTGGCGCTGCGGCAACGAATACACCAACAACGCGACGCTGGCTCAGCAGCGCGGCTGCAAGATCATGGAAGGCGGCAACGTCACCGTCGTGCAGGGCACGCGGCCGGTGGCGTCGGCCGCGCCGTCGAGCGGGGCGTCCGCCGCACGCTCACCGGCCGGCAGCCCGCGCGTCGACAGCGCCGACCAGCGCGCGCGAGACGGCGAAGCACGTTCGGTGCTCGAATCCGAGCTCAAGAAGGCGCAGGATCGCCGGGCGCAACTGCTCAAGGAATACAACAACGGCGAGCCCGAAAAGCAGGGCAGCGAATCCAAGAACTACCAGAAGTACCTGGACCGCGTCGCGGAGATGAAGGCCGAGATCGACCGCAACCAGAGCGACATCGACGGCATCCAGCGCGAAATCGGCCGATTGCCTGCCGCGGCCAACCGCTGATGGCTTTTGGCAAGCCGGCGGGCCGCGGCAAACGCTTTCAGGCCTTCGACCTGCTCTCCACCCTGATTGCGGTGGTTCGCACCGATGGATCGGTCCTGTTTGCCAACTCGGGCCTCGAGGACGCGCTCGGCACGTCGCGCCGCACGCTCGAAGGCTCGCAGTTCGGGGCCTGCTTCAATGAACCCCAGGTGCTGCGCACCGCCATCGAGGGCGCAAGCAGCAACGACTTCGCGACGCTTCGCTACGAGGCGATGCTGCGCAGGGTCAACCACGACCTGATGCCGGTGCAGGTCACGATCGCGCAGACCGACAAGGCCGGTGAACTCATCATCGAGATGTCGCCGCTCGAACAGCAGGTGCGCCAGGATCGCGAGGAGCGCCTGCTCGATCAGGCGCAGGCCAACAAGGAACTCATCCGCAATCTCGCGCACGAGATCAAGAACCCGCTCGGCGGCATCCGCGGCGCGGCGCAGCTGCTGCAGATGGAAGTCGAGTCGCGAGACCTCGTCGAATACACGCAGGTCATCATTCATGAGGCCGACCGGCTGCAGACGCTGGTCGATCGCCTGCTCGCGCCGCATCGCCGGCCGCATGTGGTGGGCGACGTGAACATCCACGAAGTGTGCGAGCGCGTGCGTTCGGTGATCCTCGCGGAGTTCCCGCGCGACCTTCACATCGAGCGCGACTTCGATGTGTCGATCCCCGAGTTTCGCGGCGATCGCGAGCAGCTCATCCAGGCGACGCTCAACATCGTTCACAACGCCGCGCAGGCACTCGCCGAACGACGCGCTGCGGGCGACGCGCAGATCACGCTCAAGACGCGCGTCGCTCGTCAGGTCATATTCAACAAGCAGTGGTATCGACTGGCACTGGAATTGCATGTCATCGACAATGGACCGGGCGTGCCGGACACGATCAAGGACCGCATCTTCTATCCGCTCGTCTCGGGCAGGGAAGGCGGGACGGGACTGGGATTGACGCTGGCGCAAACCTTTGTGCAGCAGCATCACGGCGTGATCGAGTGCGACAGCGTCCCGGGCCGGACCGATTTCAAGATACTGATACCGCTGCCCTAGCAGCCACGCAACAAGGAGCTGCATGAAGCCGATCTGGATAGTGGATGACGATCAATCAATCCGCTTCGTGCTGGAAAAAGCGCTGCTGCGCGAAGACCTGCCGACCCGTAGCTTCACCAACACGCGCGAGGTTCTTGCCGCACTCGAAGCGGCAGCCGACGACGAACTGCAGGGCCCCCAGGTCCTGGTGAGCGACATCCGCATGCCGGGTGGTTCCGGCCTCGATCTGCTCGACAAGATCAAGGCCAAGCACCCGGGACTGCCGGTCATCATCATGACCGCCTTTTCCGACCTCGACAGCGCCGTCTCGGCGTTTCAGGGCGGTGCCTTCGAATACCTTCCGAAGCCCTTCGACCTGCCGCGCGCAGTGGAACTGATCCGCCGCGCCGTCGACGAAAGCCAGCGCGAGGAAGTGGCCGAGGAGCGCATGGCCGCCACGCCCGAGATGCTCGGCCAGGCGCCTGCGATGCAGGACGTCTTCCGCGCCATCGGCCGGCTGTCGCAAAGCAATGTCACGGTGCTGATCACCGGCGAGTCGGGCTCCGGCAAGGAACTGGTGGCGCGCGCACTTCACAAGCATTCGCCTCGCGCCAACGGACCTTTCGTCGCGATCAACACCGCCGCGATTCCGAAGGACCTGCTCGAGAGCGAACTCTTCGGCCACGAACGCGGCGCGTTCACCGGCGCGCAGACCATGCGCCGCGGCCGCTTCGAGCAGGCCGAAGGCGGCACGCTGTTCCTGGATGAAATCGGCGACATGCCGTTCGACCTGCAGACGCGGCTGCTGCGCGTGCTGAGCGACGGACACTTCTACCGCGTCGGCGGCCACAACTCGGTCAAGGCCAACGTGCGCGTGATCGCGGCGACCCACCAGGATCTGGAACTGCGCGTCAAGCAGGGCGGATTCCGCGAGGACCTTTTCCACCGGCTCAACGTGATTCGCCTGCGCCTGCCTGCGCTTCGCGAACGCAGCGAGGACGTGCCCGCGCTCACGCGCCACTTCCTGCAGCAGAGCGCGAAGCAGTTGGGCGTCGAGCCCAAGCGCATCTCCGATGCGGCGCTGGCACAGTTGGCCTCGTTCAACTTCCCGGGCAACGTGCGCCAGCTCGAGAACATCTGTCACTGGCTCACCGTCATGGCGCCGGCTCAGTTGATCGAGGCCAAGGACCTGCCGCCCGAAGTGATGGCGAATCTGCCTGTCGAACTGGCTCTGGCACCGACCGCCACGTCGGCGCCTGCGGTTGCCGAGCACGATTCCGCGACGCCGATGCCGCTCGGAGGCGCCACATCCACCGGGGCACCCGCGGTTCCATCCGCCGCGCCGGCGAGCGCGGCCACCGCTCCGGTTTCCACGGCGTCGTGGGAGAGCGGCCTGGAACTGGAAGCGCAAAGCATGCTGGCTGCCGGCCGGACCGATGTGTGGGACGCGCTCTCGCGGCGCTTCGAGTCGCGGCTGATCCTCACGGCGCTCGCGAACACGCGCGGCCGCCGCATCGAAGCGGCTCAGAAGCTCGGCATCGGCCGCAACACCATCACGCGAAAGATCCAGGAACTGGGGCTGGAGTAGCCGGCTTCAGCGGCTGCGCTGGCCCTGCGTCAGCGTGTCGAGCTGGAACTGGCCGCCTCTGTCCCACAGCCAGGTGTCGACATAGGTGTGGGCGCCGATCTTGCCCGGGTTGGGGAGCGGCGAAGCCTGCTGGATCAGGTCCGCAATCATCGGCGGCACCTCGGGCGCGTGGCTCGGCGTGCGGCTGAAGTGCACACCGGTTACCTTGCCGCTCGCGTCGATGTCGGTCTCGGTCACGACCACCGCATACACGAGCGGCGGGATCTTGCCCTTGTAGATGCGCTTCGGATACGTCTTGTAGATGTGCTGCGCCCCGAGCTTGCGGTAGGCGCGCACCGCGGGCGTCTGGGCGGTAATGGTCCGGCCCGTGGTCTCCTCGACCGGCGCGCCGGGTGTAGCCGCGGCTTCCTTGGCGGCTTCGCTCTTGCGTTCCTGGATCGCCGAACATCCGGCAAGACCGATTGCAGCCGAAATAAGCGCAAGGGCGAGGGTGTGCTTCATGGTGCGAGCTCGAGAATCACCGGCGCATGGTCGCTTGGCTTTTCCCACTTGCGTGGCACGCGGTCGATCACGCAGCCTTTCACGCGGGGCACCAGCGGTTCGCTCACGAGGATGTGGTCGATGCGCAGGCCGCGGTTCTTCTGGTAGCCGAGCATGCGGTAGTCCCACCACGAGTAGCTCTTCTCAGGCTGTTCGAAGAGGCGGAAGCTGTCGGTCAGCCCGAGCTTGAGCAGATCCTTGAAATGGTTGCGTTCCTCGGTGGTGTGATGAATGGTTTCTGCGAGCCCGACCGGGTCGAAGCTGTCGCGGTCTTCGGGCGCGATGTTGAAATCGCCGAGCAGCACGAGATTCGGGTGGACCACGAGTTCCTGCCGGAGCCAGTCGCGCAGCGCCTCGAGCCACCTCATCTTGTAGGTGAACTTCTCGGTGCCCGGCGCCTGTCCGTTCACGAAGTAGCCGTTGACGACCCGCAGTTCACCCGAGGGTGTATCGAGCGTCGTGCTGATCACGCGCGAATGTTCATCGGTGAAGCCATCGATGTTCTTCACCACGTTGCGGGCCGGCTCGAGGCTGAGGATCGCGACGCCGTTGTAGGTCTTCTGCCCGAATACAGCAGCCTCGTAGCCCGCGGACCTCAGCACTTCCAGTGGGAACTTGTCGTCGCTCAGCTTGAGTTCCTGCAGGCACAGCACATCGACCGGATTGGCCGTCAGCCAGTCGAGCACATGCTGCAGGCGGGCGGTGAGGGAGTTGACGTTCCAGGTGGCAATGCGCATAGGTCGCGTGAGTAGCTGTTTGAAAGGATTCGAGTCAGCCGTCAATCGTACCCACTCGGCGCCCGCAGTCACAGCCCTGTCTGCACCTGCCTACAACATGAATGCGCGACCTTGCACATGAGTGGACCGGACGCCGTCACATCGTGGCCAGCCCTGCATCAATGGAGCCTGCAAATGGATGATGTAAGAACAAAGCTGTGGAAGCTGATCGAGAACACCCGATTCGGCATGCTGACCCATCGTCACGCCGACGGCCAACTGCACAGTCAGCCGCTGACGACGCAGAACGACGCGCTCGACGAAACCTCGACGCTGTACTTCTTCGTTGCGAAGGACGGCGAGATCGTGCGCCATCTCTCGTCGGACCCCCACGTGAACGTTGCCTACGCCAACGTCGATGACGACGACTACGTCTCCGTCTCCGGAAGCGCGGCAGTCAGCGAAGACATGGCGAAGAAGGAGGAACTCTTCAACACGGCCGCCAAGGCCTGGTTCCCGGGCGGCGCGTCCGACCCCAATCTGGCACTCCTTGCCGTTCGCATCCTGCATGCCGAATACTGGAAAGCGAAGGACAGCAAGATGGTGCAGCTCATCAAGATGGCCACTTCCGCCGTCACCGGTCACCCGCCGACCGGCATCAGTGAGCATCGCGACGTTCCCCTTCGTTCAACTTGACCGGCGCCGGGCGAACTCGCTCGCGTGCGCCAGGTCGTCGAGCCAGTCCGCATAGGCGCGGACTTGCTGCGCCGGGTCGGCACGAAGCAGCGCCGACGGATGCAGCGTCACGAGCACGCGCTCGCCACGCGGGCCGCGATGCCACTGGCCCCGCTCGCGCACGACTTCGACCGGCCGCCCCAGCAGTGCACGGGCCGCCGTGGCCCCGAGCGCGATGAACGCGCTGGGCTTGACCTGCGCAATTTCGCTTTCAAGCCAGTGCAGGCAGACCGCAGCTTCGCGCTGCCCGGGAGTCTTGTGGATGCGTCGCTTGCCGAGAAGTTCGTACTTGAAATGCTTGACCGCATTGGTGATCCAGAGGCGCTCGCGCGGCCAGCCGAGTTCCGCCATGGCGCGGTCGAACAATTGCCCGGCCGGACCGACGAAAGGCCGGCCGCGGAGGTCTTCCTGGTCACCCGGCTGTTCGCCCACGATCATCAGTGCGGCGTTGACGGGACCTTCGCCGAACACCGCCTGCGTTGCGTGCTCGCCGATGGGGCATTCGCGGCACCGGTCCGCACCCTCCTTGAGTTGCGACAGAGCTTCCCTCGGGTCCGATGAAAGCTGAAGCGGCATGGCAGTGCGAACGGCCAACGGCACGACTCGCCGATGTGGCGTGGTGGCCGGCGCATCGATCATGCGACCACTGCGTTCCAATGCGTCGGCGCAGAGCGAGCCGATGAGTTGCGCTTCAGGCAGATGGGGCCAATAGCGGCGTGGCATCTCCTTCTGCATCATCGCCAGCTTGAGCCGTGCAGGATTGAAGATGTGCCGGTAATAAGTGAGCCATAGTGCTTCGCCCGCATCGGATGGGGGTGCGGCCTGTTTGTCGGCGCCCGGGCCGAACTGCAATCTCTTCTTCTCCCAACCGACGCTGCGTTCGGGCGTGAGGATCGCCCAGCGCATCTGCGTGAAGCGGCGCACGAAGAATGGCGCCACGGCCTCGACGATGTGGTGCTCCGGCTCGAACCAGGCCACGTGCAGTAGGCCTTCGCCATCATCGGCCACGGTGCGGAAGCGAACGAATGCGGTCATCTTGTGCATGTCGCGTCGCACCGCCTGCGCCATCTGCTGTGCCTGCACCCGGTCGACATCGAGCGGATCGTGCCGCAGTGCGGGCTCGTGGGTGAGTCGCCACAGCAGTCGATAGAGTCGGCCGAAGCGGCCCGGGTCGTTGTGCAGTTGCCCGTCCAGCACCGACTGCCGAACGGTCGGCGCGACTTGCGCGCAGGTTCTCAGCGGCGCTCGAGGATCACGAAGCTGAAGGGAATGCCGTTGGCGGCCACATGCGATTCGCGCGCGACTTCGTGCCAAGCGCCGCCAAATCTTGGGGCGAAAGCGTCGCCCTCGTAGTCGCGCGCAATCTCCGTGATGAAGGCGCGCTGCGCGATCGGCTCTGCTTCCGCGTAGATCTGGGCTCCGCCGATCACCCAGGCTTCGGGCGATGCGTCGCGCTCGCAGATCGAGAGGGCTTCTTGCAGGCTCGACACCCGCTCGGCGCCATCGGCCTGCCAGTCCGGCTGACGGGTGATGACGAGGTTGCGCCGGCCGGGCAGCGGACGAAAGCGCGGCGGCAGCGAGTCCCAGGTCTTGCGGCCCATGATGACCGGGGCGCCGGCGGTCTGCCGCTTGAAGTGCGCCATGTCCTCGGGCAGGTGCCAGGGCATCACGCCCTTCAGGCCGATCACGCCGTTGGCGGCGTGCGCGAGGATGAGATTGATGCGCGTCGTCACGGCGTCACACGGCGACCGGCGCCTTGATGGCGTCGTGATGCTGGTAGTCGACCACTTCGAAGTCCTCGTACGCGTAGTCGAAGATCGATTTCGGCTTGCGCTTGATCACCAGCGTGGGATAAGGGTAGGGCGTGCGGCTGAGCTGCAGAGCCACCTGTTCGGCGTGATTGCTGTAGATGTGGCAATCACCGCCCGTCCAGATGAAATCGCCCACGTCGAGATCGCACTGCTGCGCAATCATGTGCGTGAGCAGCGCATAGCTGGCGATGTTGAAGGGAACGCCGAGGAAGATGTCCGCGCTGCGCTGGTAGAGCTGGCAACTCAGCTTGCCGCGCTCGCCCGGCGCCTGCGGCGGCGCGACGTAGAACTGGAAGAACGCATGGCAGGGCATCAGCGCCATCTTCGAGAGTTCCGCCACGTTCCATGCGCTCACGATGATGCGCCGCGAGTCAGGGTTGCTGCGCAGCGTGTCGATCACCTGCTGGATCTGGTCGATATGGCCGCCGTCCGGCGTCGGCCAGCTTCGCCACTGCACGCCGTAGACCGGGCCGAGATCGCCGTCCGCACGGGCCCATTCGTCCCAGATCGTGACGCCGCGCTCGCGCAGCCAGTTGTTGTTGCTCGAACCGGTGAGGAACCACAGCAGTTCCTGGATGATGGAGCGCAGGTGCACCTTCTTGGTGGTCACGAGCGGGAAGCCTTCGCTCAGGTCGAAGCGCATCTGGTAGCCGAACACGCTCTTGGTGCCGGTGCCGGTGCGGTCGCCTTTCTGCACGCCGGTCGTATCGACGTGGCGCATGAAGTCTTCGTATTGCGAGCGGATGGGATGGTTCATTGAGCGGTCTCCGGGCGGATCACCCGCCCCGGATTCAGGATGTTCTGCGGATCGAGTCCGCGTTTGATGGCGCGCATCATCGCGAGCGCGACGGGCGACTTGTGCTTCTCGAGCTTCTCGACCTTGAGCGAACCCACGCCGTGTTCGGCGGAGAACGAGCCTTCGAATTTCTCGACCTCGTCGTAGACCAGCGTGTTGATGCGGTCTTCATGCTCGCGCAGGAAGGCTCGGTTGTCGCCGCCCGCCGGCGCCTGCACGTTGTAGTGCAGATTTCCGTCGCCGAGGTGTCCGAAGTTGACCAGGCGCACGCCGGGGATCTCGCGCTGCAGCAGCGCATCGGTCTCGGCCACGAAGGACGGAATGCGCGACACCGCGATGGAGATGTCGTGCTTGATGTTGAGCCCTTCCTCGGCCTGCGCGAGCGGAATGCTTTCGCGCACATGCCACAGCTGGTGCGCCTGCGTGAGGTTCTCGGCGACGACCGCATCGGTCACGCAACCGGCCTCGAAGGCGGTTTCAAGCAAGGCCTCGAAGCGCGCTCGGGCGTGGTCTTCCGATTCGTTGTCGGAGTTCTCCAGCAGCACGCAGTAAGGCACCTCTTCTTCATCGATGAAGGGCACGCGCAGCGTGGGGAAGTGCTTGGCGACGAGGCCGAGCGCAAACTTTCCCATGACCTCGAAGCCGGTGAGCCCCGCGCCCAGGCGCTTGTGCGCGAGGCCGAGCAGCGTCACCGCGTGATCGAGCGACGGCACGGCCGCCCAAGCCGTGAGCTGCGCGGCCGGCAGCGGATAGAGCTTCATCGTCGCGGCCGTGATGATGCCGAGCGTGCCTTCGCTGCCGACGATCAGGTCGCGCAGGTCATAGCCGGTGTTGTCCTTGCGCAGGCCGCTGGTGCCTTCCCAGATGTCGCCCTGCGGCGTGACCACTTCGAGCCCGAGGCACAGGTCGCGCGCATTGCCGTAGCGCACGACCTGCGTGCCACCCGCGTTGGTCGCAAGGTTGCCGCCGATGGTGCAGCTGCCTTCGGCCGCGAGGCTCAGAGGAAAGAGGAAGCCCGCATTGCGAGCCGCTTCCTGCAGCGTCTGGAGCACGCAGCCCGCCTCGACGGTGACGGTGAGATTCGCCGCATCGATGCCGCGGATCGTGTTCATTCGCTGCAGGCTCAGGAGAACCTGCGTGCCGCTGTCGTCGGGAATCGAGCCGACCGCAAGGCCCGTGTTGCCGCCCTGGGGAACGATGGCGGTGCCTGCTTCCGCGCAGGCCTTCACCACCTCGGCCACCTGCTGCGTATTGCCGGGCCGCACGACCGCGAGCGCCTTGCCGCGCGAGCGCTTGCGCCAGTCCTGCTCCCAGGCGGTGAGGTCGCCGTCGGTGAGGACGTTCGCCGCGCCCACGATGCCGCGCAGCTTCTCGATCAGGACGCTCATTGCGTCGCTCCTTCCAGTCTTCGCGCCTGCGCCGCATTGCGCAGCCGCAGCCGCACATGCCAGGCGCAGGCAATGAAAAGCGCCAGGCACAGCACGACCTGGATCAGCGCCAGCACCTGGCTCACGCCGTTGATGTCGCTCCAGGCGCGCACCACGCCCTCGGTGAAATAGAGCCAGACCAGCAGGCTGACCCAGCGATAGGTGTACATCCGGTTCTTCAGCAGGCCCGCGAGCGGCACCACCAGCGGAAGCACCTTGAGCGCGAGCCACGAGCCGCCCGGCCGCAAGGGTGCCAGCCAGAGTTCCCAGGCCAGCCCGAGCGCGATCAGCCCGGCGAGGCTGCCGACGGCCAGCCAGCGACTGGCGGAAACGGAGGCGGAAGGGTTGGCGGGGGCGGTCACGAATGCAGAAAAATCCGGCTGGGGGAACGCCGCGGCGGCGAAATACCCGATGGCATGATACCGGCCATGAATCGCCGGCAGCTCTGGAGGGACCTTTCGCACTTTCCCTGGCGGAACACGGCCGTGGTGCTCCGCGAGCGCTTCCGCGAGGACCGCCTCGGCCTGACGGCAAGCAGCCTGACCTTCACGACCACCATCGCGATGGTGCCGTTCTTCACGGTGGCGCTGGCCCTGTTCACCGTGTTCCCGATCTTCTCCAAGATGCAGGGCCGGCTGCAGCGCTGGCTGATCGAAAGCCTGATCCCCGACAACATCGCGCGCCAGGTGCTCGGCTACCTGAACCAGTTCGCGAACAAGGCCAGCGGGCTGGGCGTGGCCGGCCTGGTCGTGCTGCTGGTCACGGCGGTGGCGCTGATCCTGACCATGGACAAGACGCTGAACAACATCTGGCGCGTGCGCACGCCCAGGCCGTTCCCGCAGCGGGTGCTGGTCTACTGGGCCGCAATCACGCTCGGGCCGCTGGTGCTGGCCCTGAGCCTGAGCACCACCGCCTCCTTCCTCGCCGCCTCGCGCGAAGTGTTCGGCGGCGCCATCGTCAAGCTGCTGCTCGACAGCTTCGAGTTCGTGCTGCTGGCCGGCGGCATGGCGTGCCTCTATCACTATGTGCCGAATACGCACGTCAAGTGGTCGCATGCCTGGACCGGCGGGTTCTTCGTCGCCGCGGCGATCGAGATTTCGAAGCGGGTGCTCGGCTACTACCTGAGCCTCGTGCCGACCTATTCGGTGATGTATGGCGCGTTCGCGACGGTGCCGATCCTGCTGATCTGGACCTACGTGGCGTGGCTGATCGTGCTGTTCGGCGCGGTGATCGCGGCCTATCTGCCCAGCCTGCTGACCGGCGTCGCGCGACGGGGCGGCGCGGCAGGCTGGCCCCTGCAACTGGCGGTCGAAGTGTTGCAGCATCTTTCGGCTGCGAAGACGACGACGGCCAAGGGGCTCGGTGCCGGCGCGCTGGTGGCGCACATGCGGGTGGATGCCCTCCAGCTCGCACCGGTGCTCGAAACCCTGGTCGCGATCGACTGGATCGCGCCGATCGCCGAGGAGCCCGACAACGAGGATCCGCGTTACGTGCTGCTCGCCGATCCGGTGACCACCACGCTCGAGCCGCTCCTGAAGGAACTGCTCATGCCGCAGGCGCCGCCGCTGGAGAACCTCTGGCGCAAAGGCCCTTTGGATACGCTGCTGCTGCAGGACCTGCTGGTCTATCGATAATGGCGGCGGATTTCCATCCCAACCTCTTCATCGACCGGGCCTGGCCTTGACCGACTTCTCCACCTCTGCAGCTCCTGTTCCGGCCGACGATCCGCTGTGGGTCGTCTGCCTGTGCGCCGAATGGTGCGGCTCGTGCCGCGAGTATCGGCCGCTCTTCGAGCAGGTGGCGCGGTCGCATCCCCAGTTCCGGTTTGCCTGGGTGGACATCGAGGACCACGCCGAACTGGCCGACGACTTCGATGTCGAGACCTTCCCGACGATGCTGATCGCCAACGGCGACGGCACGCGTTTCCTCGGACCGCTGCTGCCGCACGCCGAGACGCTGTCGCGCATGCTGACGGCGCTGCAGCCCGCGCAGGCTTCGGCGCCGGAGGTGCGGACCCTGCTCGCCGCGCTCGAGCGCGAGCCTGATACCTTTGCGGTCGCTTGAGGTGAGGCGCCGATGAGGATCATTCTCTTCGGCGCAACCGGCATGGTGGGCCAGGGCGTCCTGCGCGAGTGCCTCGTCGATGGCGATGTGACCCGGGTGCTCTGCGTGGGCCGAAGGCCCAGCGGCGAACAGCATCCCAAGCTGCACGAGCTGGTGATGTCCGATCTCTACGACTACTCGGCGGCCCTGGACCAGCTCAGGGACTACGACGCCTGCTTCTTCTGCCTCGGCGTGTCGTCGGTCGGCATGAAGGAGGACGACTATCGCCGCGTCACCTACGACCTCACGCTCGCGGCGGGACGCGCACTGGCGCGAGTCAATCCGCAGATGACCTTCATCTATGTCTCGGGCTCCGGGACCGACAGCACCGAGCGCGGCTCGGTGATGTGGGCGCGCGTCAAGGGCGCGACCGAGAACGCGCTGATGCGACTTCCCTTCAGGGCGGCGTACATGTTCCGGCCCGGCTTCATCGAGCCGATGCACGGTGTGCGGTCCAAGACGGCGCTCTATCAGGCGGCCTACGTGATCGCCAGGCCGGTCTTCGGTCTGCTTCAGCGCTGGGCGCCCGATCGGGTCACGACCAGCGTGAAGGTCGGCCGCGCGATGCTCATGGCGGCCAAGCGCGGCGCACCGATGCCGCTGGTCGAGGTGCCCGACATCAACAGGCTGGGCGGCTGATCAGCTCTTCAGGAATGCGCCGAGTGCGAAGAGCACCTCGTCCGGCGCTTCGGTCATCAGCGCGTGTCCGGCGTCGACCGTCACGACCTTCGCGTGCGCGGCCTTCGAGGTCAGCGTGCGGGTTGCGCGGGGCGGCGTCATCTGGTCGGCCGCACCGAGAAGGAACAGCGTCGGACACTGCACCTTCGCCATCGCGGCCTCGCCGTTCGCATAGTCGTTGCACGCCTTGAAGCCGATGTGGAAGACGTTCGCGTTCAGATTGCTCGCGAGCACGCGGCGCATGAGCGCGCGCGAGCCGCCATAGAGCCAGGTGCCCGGCCCGAGGGAGGAGGGCGGCGGCGCCAGCAGCGAATGCGAGAAGGTGTTGACCATCGAGATCGCGCGCTGCGGGTCATTGAGCGCGCCGTCGAGCAGCGCCGGCGACACCGTCATCGGATAGGCGGTGCCTACCAGCGCGAGGTGCGTCACGCGCTCCGGCGATCGCGCGGCGGTCTCCAGCGCAATCAGCGAGCCGAAGCTATGCCCGACCAGCGCCGCCTTCTGCACGCCGGCTGCGTCGAGCAGCGCAACGACGAATGCCGCTGCTTCTTCGACCGTCGCGGGCGGCGGGCCTTCGCTCTTGCAGTGGCCGGGCAGGTCCACCGCGAGCACGTTCCAGCCATGGTTGGCGAACCATCGGCTTTGAAGGATCCATACGCTGTGGTCGTTCAGCACGCCGTGGATGAAGACGACGGTCGGCTTGGCGCTGTCGAGCGTCTTGCCGCCGGTGTAGCAATAAGTGGCGTGGCCGTTGACGTCGAGCAGCATCACGCACCTGCCTTTTCCGCGGCCTTGAGAGCTCGCTTGAGATCGTCGATGAGGTCGGCCGGGTCTTCCAGCCCGATCGACAGCCGGATCGTGCCCTGCGAAATGCCTGCGCCCGCCAACGCTTCGTCGCTCATGCGGAAGTGCGTCGTGCTCGCCGGGTGAATCACGAGGCTGCGGCAGTCGCCGACGTTCGCGAGGTGGCTGAACAGCCGCAGCGCCTCGATGAACTTCTTGCCCTGCTCGCGATTGCCCTTGAGATCGAAACTGAAGACCGACCCCGCGCCCTTCGCGCCGTGCCTGAGCAGCCGGTTCGCGAGCGCATGGCTCGGATGCGATTCGAGCAGCGGATGGCCGACGTGCGCCACGAACGGATGGCTGGCGAGGAACTCGACCACCTTCTGCGTGTTGTCGATGTGCCGCTCCATGCGCAGCGGCAGCGTCTCGATGCCTTGCAGGATCAGCCACGCGGTGTGCGGACTCATCGATGCGCCGAAGTCCCGCAGCCCCTCGCGCCGTGCACGCAGCAGGAAGGCGCCCACGGTGCTTTCCTCGCTGAAGACCATGTTGTGGAAGCCGTCGTAGGCCTCGGTCAGCTCCGCGAACTTGCCGGAGCGCTCCCAGTCGAAGTTGCCCGAATCGACCACGATGCCGCCGATCACGGTGCCGTGGCCCGACAGGAACTTGGTGGCCGAGTGATAGACGAGGTCGGCGCCCCAGTCGAAGGGCTTGATGAGATAGGGCGAAGTCAGTGTCGAATCGACCAGCAGCGGCACCCTGGCCGCATGCGCGATTTCGCTCACCGCCGGGATGTCGAGCACGTCGAGGCCCGGGTTGCCCACCGTTTCGCCGAACAGCAGCTTGGTGTCGGGCCGGATCGCGGCGCGCCACCCGTCGAGGTCGCCCGGCTTGACGAAGGTGGTCTCGATGCCGAAGCGCCGCATCGTGTAGTGCAGCAGGTTCTGCGAGCCGCCGTAGAGCGCGGTGCTGGCGACGATGTGCGAGCCCGCGCCCATCAGCGTCGCGATCGACAGGTGCAGCGCGGCCTGCCCGCTTGCGGTGGCGATCGCGCCGATGCCGCCTTCGAGCGCCGACACGCGTTGTTCCAGCACCGCGTTGGTCGGATTGCTGATGCGCGAATACACGTGCCCCGCGCGTTCCAGGTTGAAGAGCGCCGCCGCGTGGTCGCTCGACTCGAAGACGAACGAGGTGGTCAGGTGGATCGGCACCGCGCGCGCGCCGGTGGCGGGGTCGGGCGCCGCGCCCGCGTGCAGGGCCAGCGTGTCGAAGCCGGGGTCGGAATAGCCGGGCATGAGGACCTTTCGGATGAGCGTGTCTGCAAAGGCCCGTTACGCGCGCAATCCCTGCGATGCCGACGTGGCCTGTGGATGGGTGGCCATTGTGGGCTATATTCAAATCGGCACGCCGCCAACCAAGAGAGGAGCAACACGATGAAGGTCAGCGACATCCTGCGAGTCAAGGGAAACACGCTGTTTACGATCACCCCCGATCAACCCCTGGCCGAAGCGGTCGGCACCATGGCCGACAACGACATCGGCTCGCTCGTCGTGATGGAGCACGGTGACCTGGTCGGCATGCTGACCTTCCGCGAAGTGATCCTTGCCATCGTGGGCAACGGCGGTCAGGTCGGCGGGACGCTGGTGCGCAAGGCCATGGACGACCATCCGGTGACCTGCACGCTCGAGACCGATCTCGACGAGATCCGGCGCATCATGCTGGAGCGCCATGCGCGCTACATGCCCGTGATGGACAAGCGCATGCTCATGGGTGTGATCAGCTTCTACGACGTCGCGAAGGCGGTGGTCGACAGCCAGAACTTCGAGAACAAGATGCTCAAGGCCTATATCCGCGACTGGCCCGAAGAGACTTGACTCGCCCCCAGGCTTGCTCACTTCGTGTAGCCGCCAACCCCCTACCGGGGGCAACACCAGTGGCCCGGCGGAGCCGGTTCCACGGTGTTTCGCGAACGGGCCTCGCTTTGCGGGGCCCTTGTTTTTTCGGGGGCTACTCCTTGATGTTGGCGGACTGGACGATCTTCTGGTTGCGGGCGTATTCGGTGCGCACGAACTGGCCCAGTTCTTCGGCGGAGCCGCTGCCGGGGACGGCGCCCTGTTCCTGGAGCTTGGCGCGGATCTCGGGGTCCTTGAGGACGGCGTTGAGATCCTGGTTGAGCCGGCTGACGATTGCCGGCGGCGTCGCGGCCGGGGCGAAGATGCCGGTCCAACTCACCATCGAATAGCCCTTGAGGCCGGGCATCTCGTTGAAGGTCGGGGTGTCCGGCAGGGCGTCGAGGCGCTTTTCGCTCGTGACGCCGAGCGGCCTGAGACGGTTGGCGCCCACGTGTGGAATGGCGCTGGTGCTGACCAGCATCGCGAGGTCGACCTGGTTGCCGATCACGTCGGTGGCGATCTGTGCGCCGCCGCGGTAGGGCACGTGGGTCACGTAGATGCCGGTACGCTCCTTCAGCAGTTCCATCGCGAGATGGAGGACGGTGCCCACGCCGGAGGTCGCGTAGTTGTATTTGCCGGGCGAGGCCTTCGCGAGCTTGACGAAGTCGGCGAAATTCTTCACCGGCAGTCCGGGGCGCGCAACCAGGACCATCGGCGCGGTGTTCAGCATGCCCACCGGGGCGAGGTCCTTGAGCGGGTCGAACTTGAAGGCGCCGGGGTTGATGAGCCGGCCGATCGCGATGGCGCTGTCGGGGCCGGCGACCAGCGTGTAGCCGTCCGGCGCGGCGTTGACCGCCTTGGCCACGCCGATCGCGCCGCCCGCGCCGGAGACGTTCTCGATGACGATCGTCTGCTTCAGCCGCTCGCCGAGCTTGGTCGCCACCAGACGCGCATTGAAGTCCACGCTGCCGCCGGCCGAGTAGGGAACGATCAGCGTGATCGGCTTCGCGGACGGCCAGGCGGCCTGCGCGAGCGCTGCGCCGGGCAGTGCAGCGACCAGCATCGAGGCGAGGAGAAGGGGCTTGCGGATGAGCTTGTTCATGGGGTGGGAGAGGTCAGGTCTTGCGGGAGCCGCGCGCGCAGTGCTTCGAATTCGCCCGTCCATTGCGCGCGCCACTGGCGGCGAAGCGAATCGTCGATCCAGGCGCCGTCGAGGCCGTTGTGCATGAAGCCGCGCAGGTCGTCTAGGCTGAAGCCGAAGTCCCGGATCATCATGTGCCACGCCTGCGTGGGCGTGACCTTGTGCAGGGTCGGGTCGTCGGTGTTCGGATGGATGCGCAGGCCGAGGCCGGGCATGCGGCGGATCGGGTGGTCGAGCGCCCAGCGCTCCGGCGGCAGCGTGCGCAGGTAGTAGGAGTTGGTCGGCACCACGGTGAAGATCACGCCGCGCTCCGCGCATTCGCGTGCGAAGTCGGGCTGGTCGACCACCGTGTAGCCATGGTCGATGCGGTCGACCTGGAGCAGGTCGAGTGCGGTGCGCACGTTGGTCCACGGCATGCCGAATTCGCCGGCATGCGCAGTCGTCTTGAGGCCGGCGCGGCGCGCTTCGGCGTAGGCCTGCTGGAAGAGTTCGGGCGGGCGGTCGTTCTCGCGGTAGTCGATGCCGATGCCGATGACTTCATCGCGCCGGTGGTCGATCACCCAACGGACCATCTCGACGGCGGCCTCGGGACTGGCTTCGCGGTCGATCGCGGCGATCAGGCGGCCGGCGATGCCATGCGCCCGTTCGGCGTCGTGGATCGCGCACGCGATCGCATCCTGCGCCTGGCGATAGTCGATGCCGGATTCGTGCACCGTGCCGGTCGGGTTCCAGAAGAACTCGGCGTAGCGCACGTTGTGGGCCGCCGCGTCTTCCAGGTATTCGAAGGTGAGCCGATGGAGGTCGTCGGCGCTGCGCACCAGTTGCGCATCGAGCGCGCGCAGCACGCGAAGCACGCCGACGGGCTTCTCGCCACGCGTGTAGAAGGCTTCGATCTCGTCGTCCGGCAGCGGGTGGCCGGCGTGCCGGTTGAGGTCGATGAAGGTGTTCTTCCGCACCGTGCCGAACAGGTGGCAGTGCAGTTCGACCTTCGGAATCGCGTGGAGGAACGATTCCAGGGGCGATGCCGAATTGGCTGCGGGTTGTGTCATGGGGCGCAGTCTAGGGATGACGCCGCGATAAGGAAAATTTTGAATTTCTATAATTTGATTCAACCAAATGATGGCTAATCCGCAGCTTTCCTCCTCCCTGCGTGCGCTCACCTTGCGCCAGTTGCGGTTCTTTTCGGTGCTGGTGGAAGAGGGTCAGTTCGGGCGCGCCGCGAAGCGGCTGTCCATCACGCAGCCCGCGCTCAGCAATGCGATCAAGCAGATGGAGAAGCTGCTCGGCGCCGAGCTGCTGACGCGTTCCACGCACCGTCTCGAACTCACGCCGCTGGGCGCCGAGGTGCTCGCGCGCACGGATTTCCTGGTCAATACCTTCGACGTGGCGCTGCGCGACATCGAGCAGACGGTGCAGCGAGGGCGGGCATTCGTGCGCATCGGCGTCATCCCGTCCGCGAGCGGCCGGGTCGCGGCGGCGGTCGGCGACTTCCTGCAGGGCGACGCGTCGCGCCAGGTGGAATTCGCCTGGCGCGACGCGCCGTCGAACACCTTGCTGGCCGAGGTGCGCAGCGGGCAGCTCGACATGGCGGTGGCCGCCATCACCGAGCCGCCGGGCGGCCTCGTCTGCGTGGACCTGTTCCGCGATCCACTGGTGCTGGTGGTGCGGCGCGACCACGCGCTCGCGCAGGCGGGCGAGGCGGACTGGGAGGCCATCGGCGGCGAGCGGCTCGTGCTGTTCGAAAGCGGCAGCATGCCCGCGCTCGGCGATCCGGCGCGTGCCCAGTTCGCGCAGGGCGCGGAACCGTATCGCGTGAGCTACTCGGAGACGCTCTACGCGCTGGTGCGCGGCGGCCTCGCGCTGGGCCTGATGCCGAAGCTCTACACCTCTTCGCTGCGCGACGACGCACTGGTGGTGCTGCCGCTTCGCAAGCCCCATATCGAGCGGCGGGTGGTACTGGTGCATCTTCCGGGGCCGATGCGCAATGTGATGGCAGAAGCGCTGATCGCGCACCTGCGGCAAAGCCTGCCGTCGCCCGCCGACAGCCTGGCGCCCCGGCGCTTCCGTCCGCCGCGCAAGCGCGGTGCATGAGCAGCCGGGCCGCCCGAAGGCGAATACCGCAGCGCTGCTGCGCGGGTGTTACCCAATGAACTCAGTGCAGTTCGGCCGCGGTGTGGATGGTTTCGCGCACGCGCGGGTAGATCTGCGCGTTCCATTTGCTGCCGCTGAACACGCCGTAGTGACCGACGCCGGCCTGCAGGTGATGAGTCTTGAGATAGGGGCGCACGCCGGTGCAGAGATCCTGCGCGGCGACCGTCTGTCCCACCGAGCAGATGTCGTCGCGCTCGCCTTCGACCGTCAGCAACGCGGTGCGTCGGATGGCAGCGGGGTTGATCGTCCGCGCGCCGACGGTGAGCTTGCCGCGCGGCAGGTCGTAGGTCTGGAACACGCGCTCGACGGTCTCCAGATAGAACTCGGCCGGGAGGTCGTTGACCGCGAGGTACTCGTCGTAGAAGGTGCGAATCGTGTCGGCCTGTTCGATCTCGCCATCCACCAGATGCCGGTAGAGCTTGGCGAACTGCTGCTTGTGGCGGTCGGGGTTCATGCTCATGAAGGCGCCGAGCTGCAGGAAGCCCGGGTACACGCGCCGCATCATGCCGGCATGCGGCCACGGCACATGGCTGATCAGGTTGCGCTCGAACCAGGCGATGGAACGGTCGGTCGCCAGCTTGTTCACGGTGGTCGGATTGACCCGGCAGTCGACCGGGCCCGCCATCAGCGTGAGGCTTCTCGGTGCGGCCGGGTTGTCGTCCTCGGCCATCAGCGCGGTGGCGGCCAGCGCCGCGACGCAAGGCTGGCAGACCGCCACCATGTGCACGCCCGGGCCGATCGCCTCGAGGAAATCGATGATCCGCAGCGTGTAGTCGTCCAGGCCGAAGCCGCCGTGCCAGATCGGCACATCGCGCGCGTTGTGCCAGTCGGTCACGTACACGTCGTGGTCGCGCAGGAGCGTGCGCACGGTTTCGCGCAGCAGCGTCGCGAAATGGCCCGACAGTGGTGCAGCCAGCAGCACCGGCGGATGCACCGCATTGGACTCTTTGCGGAAGTGCAGCAGCGTGCCGAAGGGGGTCACCAGGGCGGCTTCTTCATGCACCGGGACTTCCTCGCCGTCGACCCCCACGCTTTCGATCCCGTAGGGGGGCCGGGTGTGCGTGAGCCGGATGCGCGAGTAGACCTCCATGGCCGAGGCGAAGCGGCGGGCCAGGCTGCGGTCAGCCTTGTCGCGCCACAGCGCCTTGCCGAGGTATTGCGCCGCGAGACGCGAGGGCGAGAGGAGGTCGGCTTGGGATTGATAAGCCCGGTACAGCATGGATGAGCCGCAGGCAAGTTGCGGGCCAAGCCTGCGGCCGCGACGCACCGGCGCACCTTTCTGGCACAGGGCTTGCACGACCGCAGCGCCGATCCGGCGGACCAGGAGCGATGCATGGCCAAACCCGTACTCACCATCAGCAGCAAGAACTATGGCGCGTGGTCGCTGCGCGGCTGGCTGATGTGCAAGCTCGCGGGCCTGGAATTCAGCGAGAAGATCATCCCGCCCGACGACCCGGCGATGAAGGCCGAGATGCTGCTGCTGTCGGCATCCATGCTGGTGCCGTCGCTGCAACACGGCGGCATCAAGGTCTGGGACACGCTCGCGATCGGCGAATACCTGAGCGAGATCAAGCCCAAGGCCGGCCTGCTGCCCGCCGACGCCAAGGCGCGCGCGCACTGCCGGGCGATCTGCGGCGAGATGCATTCGGGCTTCTCGTCGATGCGAGGCTCGCTGCCGATGAACGTCAAGGCGCGCTTCCCGGGCTTCAAGATCTGGTCGCGTGCGCAGGCGGACATCGACCGCATCGTCGCGATCTGGCGCGAATGCCTGTCGACCTACGGCGGGCCGTTCCTTTTCGGCGAGACGCCCTGCCTGGCGGACGCCATGTACGCGCCGGTCGTCACGCGCTTCGTTACCTACGACGTGTCGCTGGACAAGGCCTGCACCGCGTACTGCAAGCGCATCCTCGAACTGCCCGCGATGCAGGAATGGATCAGGTCCGCCAAGGCCGAGCCGGACGAGATCGACGAGCTCGACGCCGAGTTCTGAACCGCTCAGGCCGGCTTGCGGAACATGCTCAGGTCGAGCGTGGATTCGTTGCCCAGCCACATCGCGTGCGCGGTGTGGTCGAGGTAGTCGTCGCCCGTCACGCCGTGCACGAAGACGTCGAGGCCGTTGCGACGCGCATCGAGCCATTCGATGACCTCGTCGAACTCCGCCGCGTCGAAGGCGATCTGGCAGCTCCAGTGCGGATGCGGGCCGACGAGCTTTTCATGCACCCGGCCGACCACCACGAGCAGGCTGTGGCCCGCATCCTGCGCGAGCTGCCGTGCCTGCGCGACGGTGTCGGGGCCGAAGTAGATGTGGGCGTGGTACTGCGGGTAGAGGTTTTCGGGGCGGCGTGGCATCTGGGGGTCCAGGAAAGAAGGGCGGCGTGGCGATCATCCCGCGGATGAACGGCACGCTCAAGCAGCTCAAGGTCGACCTCTTCGGGGCCGACCGGACCCCGAGCCAAGGACCCGCATGCCGGAGTTCCTCCAGCGAAGACGCCCGCGAGGCTGAAACAAGCGGTTGCTGCAGCCGGGGCGGAATGATGAAATACTGTGTATTCATCCAGTAATCGACCCGCCGCCATGCCCGATGCCTTCATCCCCATCCACGCGCTCAAAGGCCGGGGCGCCGCCACGCGTCTCGCGCACCGATTCGAGCGCGACAGCCGCAGCGCCTTCGATGACGGCTGGGGCACGCTCGAAGAAGGCGAGGCCGAAGCCGACGGGCTGCCGCCGCTCCCCACCGAGGTCCGCTTCGAGGACGCGAAATCGGTGCTCAGCCACAACGACTCGCCGGACGTCTCGTTCGATACCTCGTTGAACCCGTACAGGGGCTGTGAACACGGCTGCATCTACTGCTTTGCCCGACCCACGCACAGCTACCTCAACCTCTCGCCCGGCCTCGATTTCGAGACCAAGCTGATCGCCAAGCGCAACGTCGCGGAACTGTTGCGGGCCGAACTGGGCCGCAAGAGCTACAAGCCCAGCCCGATCATCATCGGCACCGCGACCGACTGCTACCAGCCGATCGAGCGCGAGTTGCGACTCACACGATCGGTGATCGAAGTCTTGAAGGAAGCACGCCATCCCTTCGGCATCATCACCAAGTCCAGCGCGGTCGAGCACGACCTCGACCTGATCGCGCCGATGGCGGCCGAGCATCTCGCGGCGGTGTACGTGACCATCACCACGCTGGACGGCGAACTCGCGCGCAAGCTCGAACCGCGCGCCGCCGCACCGCATCGCCGGCTGCGCACATTGCGCACGCTGGCCGAGGCGGGCGTGCCGGTCGGCGTCAGCGTCGGGCCGCAGATCCCCTTCGTCAACGAAGACATGGAGCAGGTGCTCGAAGCCGCCTGGGACGCCGGCGCGCGCAGCGCCTTCTACACGGTGATCCGCCTGCCGTGGGAAGTCGCGCCCCTCTTCAAGCAATGGCTCGAACTGCACTATCCGCAGCGCGCGGGCCGCATCATGGAGCGCATCCGAGAGATGCGGGGCGGCAAGGACTACGACGCGGATTTCGCCACGCGCATGAAGGGCAGCGGCGTCTGGGCCGACCTGATCCGCCAGCGCTTCGAGAAAGCGACGAAGCGCATCGGCTTTTCGAACGACCGCACGCCGCTGGACCTCAGCGCGTTCCGGCCACCTGGCGCAGTGGGGCAGGGCAGCCTGTTCTAGCGTCTGCGGCGGTGCTGCGGGGCAGGGCGCCGCACCAGTCGCCGCCGAGCGCCTTGACGAGGAACACCGAGGTCTGCATGCGCTGGCCGTTGATCTGCGCCGCCTGCCGCTCGGTGGTGAGCAGCGCCTGCTGCGCGGTGATCACGTCGAGAAAGGTCGAGGCGCCGCCCTGGTAGCGGCCGGCCGCCATTTCGAGCACGCGGCGCGAGCTCTCGACCGCCGTCTGCGCCTGCGCCGATGCGCGATCGAGCGAGGCGAGGCCCGTGATGCCGTCCTCCGCTTCCTGGAAGGCCGTGAGGACGACGCGCTTGTAGCTGGCCACGGTGGCGTCGTAGCCCGCCTTGGTGAAGTCCACGTTCGCGCGGATGCGGCCGCCATCGAAGATCGTCTGCGTGGCGGTCACGCCGAGCGACCACAGCAGGCTCTGCGAATCGAACAGGCTGGACAGCATGCGGCTGTCCACGCCGATCGACGGGAGCAGCATGACGCTCGGATAGAAAGCGGCGCTCGCCACGCCGATCTGTGCGTTGGCGGCGGCCATCGCGCGCTCTGCGGAGGCCACATCGGGCCGCCGCTCCAGCGCTTCAGACGGAATGCCGATCGGAATTGCCGGCGGCACGAGCGGCTTGACGTCGGCCGCGACCGTGAACGACGGCGCGGGCGTGCCGGTCAGCGTCGCGAGCGCGTGCTCGTACTGCGAGCGCTGCTTCCTGAGGAGGTCGACCTGCGCCAGCGTGTTGTCGAGCAGCGCCTGCTGCTGCGCCACGTCGAGCCCGGAGACCGCGCCGAGATCATGTCGATCGGTCACGAACTGGAGCGCGCGCCGCTGCAGTTCGATGGAGCGTGCGAGCACGTCGAGCTCGATGTCGCTCGAGCGCAGGCTGAAGTACGCCGAGGCGACGTCGGTCGTCAGCAGCAGCCGCGTGTTTTCCAGGTCGGCGGCCGACTGCGCAGCAGAGGCGGTTGCAGCTTCGACGGAGCGCCGCACGCGGCCGGCGAGGTCGAGCTCATACGCGGCGGTGAGGTTCAACGCGAAGTCGTTCTGCACCGTCGAATAGTTGGGTGCCGCGTAGTTGGTGAGCGGGCGGTTCGCCGAGATCTCGAAACGCTGCGCGCGTGCGCCAACGCCCACTTGCGGATAGCGGCCGGCATTGGCGCCCGCGAGCGTCGCGCGCGCCTGCGCGAGCCGGGCGCCCGCGAGGTCCAGCGTGGGGCTGTTGGCGAGCGCCTTCTGCTGCAGCGCATCCAGTTGCGGATCGCCGAAGCGCAGCCACCACGGGCCCTTGTCGTCGGCGTCGCCCGGCGCGGCCTGCTGCCAGGGCGCCTCGAGCTGCCAGCTCACCGGGATGTCGACGGGCGGTGCCTTGTAGTCCGGCCCTGCGGCGCAGCCGGCCAGCAGCGCGGCCATGGCCCACGAAGCCAAGGCACCCGCGGAACCGGCTTTGCCGGGCCGCTGGGTGTGCCCCCTCGGAGGGGTGTCAGAGCCACACGAAGTGGGCGAGGCGGGGGGTGGGCTCATTTCAAGCAGACTCCTTCGCGATCACCACGACGTCGCCGTCGGCGAGCGAATCGGAAGGATTGAGTACCAGCCGGTCGGCCGGGCCGAGACCGTCGATCACCTCGACCGTCTCGCCGTAGTTGCGGCCCAGCGTGACGCCGCGCAGCTTCACTTTCCCTTGCGCATCCACCACTGCGACGCGCGTGCCTTCGGCGCGGAACAGCAGCGCGTTCGCCGGGATCGTCAGCGACTGGCTCGCGGCCATCGGCAGCGACACCTGCACGTAGGCGCCGGGCAGCAGCGTGCCCTCCTTGTTCGGCAGCGAGACTTCGACCTGCATCATTCGCGTGGCGGTGTCGATCGCACCGGAGGTCCGCGCGACCTCGCCCTTGAAGGTCTGGCCGCGGAGTTCGGATTGCGTGACCACGACCGGCTGCCCAGGTTTCACGAGCTGCGCATAGGCCTGCGGGACGTTGATATACACGCGCAGCGGATCGGTCTGTGCGAGCAGGAACAGCGCACGCCCGCTGCCGGCATCGATGAGGTCGCCCACATCGACATTGCGGCGCGTGATCACGCCCGAGAACGGCGCGACCACGCGCTTGAATCCTTCGGTCTGCCTGAGCCGCTGTACGTTGGCATCGGCGGCCGCGAGGTTGGCGGTGGCCTGCGCGAGCGCGCTGCGGCGTTCGTCGAGGTCCTGCTGCGAGACCACGTCCTTCTGGCGCAGGTTTTCCCAGCGCGCGACCGTGCTCTTGGCGAGTTCGAGGCTCGATGCGGTCTGCTGCCGGGCCGCGATGGCCTGCGAGAGCTGCTGGTCGATCTCCGGCGTGTCGAGTTCGGCAAGCAGTTCGCCCTTCTCGACGTGGCTGCCGATGTCCTTGGTCCAGCGCTTGAGGTAGCCACTCGCGCGCGCCGAGATCGGTGACTGCACATAGCCCTGCAGCGTGCCCGGCAGCGCGAGCGTCTGGCCGGCGGCGGGCGTCTGGGGCAGGGCGGTCTTCACGTACTGCACGGCGCGTTCGGCGGTGCCGGTTTCGAGCGCGCGCGCATTCGTCATGCGCACGAACACCGTGCGCGCCCCGCCGGCGACGAGCACCGCAAGGACGATCCAGACGGCGATGCGCGTGCGGCGCACGATCTGCCGCCGCTTGAGCAGTTCGTGATGCTCACCGTCGTTGTCGACGGCGATCGGATGGATGGCCAATGCCGCGTGGCGTTGCTCCGTCATGGGGTCAGGTCTCCAGGGGCTGCGCCCCGAGCGAGGAAGATGTCGTGGTGGCGCTGGCCGACTTGCCTGCATGGCGGTGGGCCCGGCGGCTGTGGATGTCGGCGAAGACCGCCGGTACGAAGAAGAGGGTCGAGACCGTCGCGAACAGCAGCCCGCCGATGACCGCGCGGCCCAGCGGTGCGTTCTGCTCGGCACCTTCGCCGAGGCCCAGCGCCATCGGGATCATGCCGATGATCATCGCCAGCGCGGTCATCAGCACCGGGCGGATCCGCGTTGCGCCCGCTTCGAGCGCGGCCGACAGCGGCGGCGCGCCGGCCGCGAGCCGCTCGCGCGCGAAGGCCACCAGCAGGATGGAGTTCGCGGTGGCGACGCCCATCGTCATGATCGCGCCGGTCAGCGCCGGCACGCTCAGCGTGGTGCCGGTGATGAACAGCATCCACGCGATGCCGGCCAGCGCCGCGGGCAGCGCGGTGATGATGATGGCGGCATCGAGCCACGACTGGAAGGTGACCACGATCAACAGATAGACGAGCACGATCGCCATGGCAAGCCCGACGCCGAGGCCGATGAAGGACGACTGCATCGTCTGCACCTGCCCGCGGATCGCGACCTGGCTGCCGCGCGGGAGCGTCGGGCGCATCTCGTCGACCAGCGCCTGCACTTTCGAAGCCACGCTGGCAAGGTCGGTGCCCTGCACGCTCACATAGACGTCGACCACCGGCTGGATGTTGTAGCGCGAGACGATGGCCTGTTGCCGCCCCGCCTGCGCGTCCACCAGGTTGCCGAGCAGCTGCGGCGCGCCGCCGACCGCAGCGTTCGCGCCGGTGCCTACCGGAATGTTGAGCAGCGAGTCGAGTGAATCCACGGCGTACTGCGGCGACTGCACCGCGATGTTGTAGACCACGCCGTTTTGCGGATTCAGCCAGAACGCCGGCGCGGTCTGCGAGCTGCCCGAGAGCGCGATCAGCACGTTCTGCCCGACGTTCGATGCGGTGAGGCCGAACTGCTGCAGCCTCGTGCGGTCCATCTGCAGGTTGAGGCCGGGGCCGTCGAGCCGCTGGTGCACGTGGGCATCGACCGCGCCGGGAATCTGCCGGATCTTCTTGGTCAGCTCGGCCGCGCGGGCCGCGTTGGCGTAGACGTCGTTGCCGCTGAACTGCACGTCGATCGCCGCGGGCAGGCCGAAGTTGAGGATCTGCGTGACGATGTCCGCCGGCTGGAAGAAGAACTCGGTGCCGGGGAAGCGCCTGGGCAACTCCGCCCGCAGCAGCGAGACGAACTCCTCGGTCGGCCGGTGGCCTTCGCGCAGCGACAGCAGGATTTCGCCGTCCAGCGTCCCGATGGTGCCCGCGTTGCTGTACGAGAGGTTGATCCCGCTGTTGGGCACGCCGAGGTTGTCGAGGATGGTTTCGAGCTGGTCCTTCGGCACGAGCTCGCGGATGGCGGCTTCGACCTGGTCCGCGAGCCGGGCCGTTTCCTCGATGCGGGTGCCGGTCGGCGCGCGCATGTGCAGGCGGATCTGGCCGGCATCCACGTTCGGGAAGAAGTCGCGGCCCAGCACCGGGAAGAGCGCGCAGGACAGCACGCAGAAGCCCAGGAACAGCGCGATGAAGCGTCCACGCCGCGACAGCACCGCCGATAGCACGAGCGTGTAGCCGCGCCGCACGCGCTCGAAGCGGCGGTCGAAGTTGCGGTAGGCGCGCTGCAGCAGGCTCGGCCTGGCACCCGCGGCGGCCTTCGCATGCGCGCCGCCCATCAGCAGCATGACCAGCGTCGGCACCAGCGTGCGCGACAGCAGGTACGACGCGGCCATCGCGAACACCACCGCCATCGCGAGCGGCACGAACAGGAACTTCGCCACGCCCGAGAGGAAGAACATCGGCACGAACACGATGCAGATGCACAGCGTGGAGACGAAGGCGGCGTTGCCGATCTCGCCGGCGCCGATCAGGATCGCCTCGTTCAGCTCGGTGCCCATGTGCAGGTGGCGCTCGATGTTCTCGATGGTCACGATCGCCTGGTCCACCAGGATGCCGACCGACAGCGCGAGCCCGCCCAGCGTCATGAGGTTGAGCGTCTGCCCGAGCGCGTAGAGCGCCAGGATCGACGCGAGGATCGACAGCGGAATCGTCAGCGCGATGATCAGCGTGCTGCGCCAGTTGCCCAGGAAGAGCAGGACCATCGCCGCAGTGAGCGCAGCGGCGATCACCGCCTCGAACACCACGCCCTGCACCGCGGCCTTGACGAACACCGACTGGTCGAAGAGCGGCGTGATCTTGATGTCCTGCGGCATGCTCTGCGCGGCCACCGGCAGCAGCTTGTGCAGGTCCGAGACGATGTCCAGCGTGGAGGCACCGCCGTTCTTGAGCACCGACAGCAGCACGCCGCGCACGCCGTCCTGGCGCACCACGTTGGTCTGCGGGGAGAAGCCGTCGCGCACGTACGCCACGTCGCGCAGGTAGGTGGTGGCGCCTCCGGCGGTGCGCACCGGCAGGTCGTTGAGCCCGGCGATGGCCTCGGGCGAGCCATTCATGCGCACGCTGTACTCGGTGGCGCCGAACTTGGCGGTGCCCGAGGGCAGGATCAGGTTCTGCACGTTGATCGCGTTGACCACGTCCGCCGGCGACAGCCCGCGCGCCTGCATCGCCTGCGTGTCGAGGTCGACCGAGATCAGCCGGTTCTTGCCGCCATAGGGAAAGGGCACCGCGGTGCCGGGCACCGTGATGAGCTGCGGCCGCAGTTGGTTGATCGCGGCGTCGAACAGCGCGTTTTCAGGCCGTGTCGGGCTCGAGAGCGCGAGCTGGATCACCGGGATGCTCGATGCCGAATACTTGATGACCAGCGGCGGCGTGATGCCAGGCGGCAGTTGCCGCACCTGCGTCTGCATCGAGGCGACCACCTGCGCGATCGCGGTTTCGATGCTGGCGGTCGGCTGGAAGAACACCTTGATCACCGTCACGCCCGAGAGCGACTGCGATTCGATGTGCTCGATGTCGCTCACCGTCGTGGTGAGGCTGCGCTCGGTCTGCCCGGCGATACGCTGGCCCATCTCCTGCGCCGGCAGGCCGCCGTAGTTCCAGATGATGCTGATCACCGGAATGTTGATCTCCGGGAAGATGTCGGTGGCCATCCGCATCAGCACGAACGGGGTCGCCAGCACGATCAGCATCGCCATGACGATGAAGGTGTACGGGCGACGCAACGACAGTGGTACCAGCGACACGATCTGTTACTTTCGTTGTAGAAGGGCGCCATGATAGGCAGAGATCGAAAGACAATGCCGGCGATGCAAGAGCTTTACATGGCTGAAACAGGAGCCCGCTGGCTGGTGGTCATGGGCGTGTCGGGATGCGGCAAATCGAGCCTCGGCGCGGCGCTCGCGCGGGAATTCGGCCTGCCGCTGATCGAAGGCGACGACTTCCACGCGCCCGAAAGCATTCGCAAGATGCGCGCCGGGGTCGCGCTGACCGATGCGGATCGCGCGGGCTGGCTGTCCCGGCTCGGCCAGGAACTCGCCGCTCACGACAAGGGTGCGGTGCTGACCTGCTCGGCGCTCAAGCGCGACTACCGCGACCGGCTGCGCGCCGCGCGGCCGGGGCTGCGCTTCGTCTTCATGGCGCTGTCCCGCGAGGAGGCGCAGCGCCGCGTCGCCGAGCGGGCCGCGGTTCACATGTTTCCGGCCAGCCTCGTCGCCAACCAGTTCGCGACGCTGGAGTCGCCGGTCGGCGAGCCCGGCGTGCTGGAGGTGGATGCCACGGCACCGCTGGAACGACTCGCGGCGCAGGTGCGGGACTGGGCCTGAAGGCTGGCGGTCAACCGGGCGGCCTGAGCCCGAGCGCGTCGAACACCCGGATCGCCGCATAGGCATCGTTGCCTGCGTACCGCAGTTGCGCCGGCGTCAGCTGTTGGCTGGCCCAGTTCGACGTGGTCGCCTTGCGCGACTTGATGAAGCGGCGGTCGAACATCAGCGCCACGGCGGTCTTCACGCCAACGGACTTGCGATAGCCGCGGCGGCGGAATTCGACGTCGAGATCAAAGACCGCCTGCGGCTCGATGCCGAAGCGCTGGCGGATCAGGTTCAGGTCGCCGGAGAGGCCGAAGCCCACCTTCAGCAGTGCCGGTGAGGTGAGCAGGTTCGTCAGCGCGTCGTGGAACGCGGCCCGGTGCGACTGGAAGAGCCATGCCGCGCCCGGCGTCGCGAACTGGAGCACGTGCGGGCCGGTCGACACCTCGAACTTCGCGAAAGTGGGCTTCGATTCGGTATCGAAGCCGACCACCCGGGCGGAGTGCAGGGCTTCGGTTGCGGCCTCGGCATCCTCCGGCGTCTCGACCACGTGGATCTCCGGCAGCCCGAGACCCACGAAGGGCTCCAGTTCCGCGATCTGCTCGCGCTCGGGCAGGGGCGCGGGTTGGCGGCTCATTTCAGGCCTTCAGCGCTTTGGCGTGATGCGCGAGGTGATCGCCGATGAAGCTCTGGATGAAGTAATAGCCGTGGTCATAGCCCTCGTGCCGGCGCAGCGTGAGCGGCTGGCCGGCAGCGCGGCAGGCGGCTTCGAACAGGTGCGGGTGCAGCTGCTCGGCGAGGAATTTGTCGGCCAGCCCCTGGTCGACGAGGATGCCCGCCGGATAGGGCGGCGCGGTCTGCGACTGCATGAGCGCGCAGGCGTCGTGCGCCAGCCAGGTTTCGTCGTCCTTGCCGAGGTAGCCGCGGAAGGCCTTCTGGCCCCATGGGCACTGCGTCGGCGCACAGATCGGCGCGAGCGCCGACAGCGACCGGAACCGCCCCGGATGCCGCAGCGCCAGCGTGAGCGCACCGTGGCCGCCCATCGAATGGCCGAAGATCCCGATGCGCCTGGCGTCGATCGGCATGCCGTGCGTCACCAGCGGCAGCAACTCGTTGACGATCCAGCTTTCCATGCGCCAGAACTGGTCCCAGGGTTCGACGGTGGCGTCGAGATAGAAGCCTGCGCCGATGCCGAAATCCCAGCTCGCCGTGGCGCCCTCGATGCCTTCCGGGCCGGCGCCGCGCGGACTGGTGTCCGGCGTGATGAGCGCCAGTCCGAGTTCGGCAGCGAGCCGTTGCGCGCCGGCCTTGATCATGAAGGTCTCTTCGTTGCAGGTGAGGCCTGCGAGGTACAACAGGGCCGGCACCGGGCCCCTCTCGGCCTGCGGGGGAAGGAACACCGAAAAGCGCATCGGCAGGCCGATCTCGCGCGAAGCGTGTTCGTGGAAGCGTTGGATGCCGCCAAAGCAACGGTGTTCGGAAAGCGTCTTCAGGCTGTCTGTCATGTCTTGAGGTGGGGGGTGAGTTCGAGCACTGCGTCGGCGAACACGCGCGGGACTTCCTGCGGCATGTTGTGGCCGACGCCGGGCACCACGCGGTGCGAGCGCGGTCCGGCAAAGCGGTGCGCATGCGCCGACGCATCGGCCGGCGAACGGACACCGTCGTCGGCGCCGTCGAAGGTGATGGTCGGCACCGCGATCGCCGGCTGGCCGGCGAGCTTCGCTTCGATGTCCGCATAGGCCGGATCGCCCGGCACGAGGCCGAAGCGGTGGCGGTACGAATGGATCACCACGTCGACGAAGTCCGGGTGATCGAAGGCCTGGGCGCTGCGCTCGAAAGTCGCATCCTCGAAGCGCCAGGTCGGCGACCAGAGCTGCCAGAGGAGTCGCGTGATGCCGCGCCGGTCGGCAGCGAGTCCTGCACGTCCGCGCTCGCTGTGGAAGTAGTACTGGTACCAGAGCCGGTGTTCGTTCTCGGCGCTGTCCGGCTGCATCGCCTTGGCGATGTCCTGGACGTTGTAGCTGTTGTACGAGACCAGCCCCGCGCACCGCTCGGGCCAGAGCGCCGCCACGACGCACGCGGCGCGGCCGCCCCAGTCGTAGCCGGCGAGCACTGCCTTCGGGATCGCGAGCGCGTCGAGCAGCGCGAGCAGGTCTGCGCCGAGCGCCGCCTGTTCGCCCGAGCGCGGCGTCGCGTCGCGGAGGAAGCGCGTGCCGCCGTAGCCGCGCAGGTAAGGAACGATCACGCGGCAGCCCGCGGCCGCGAGCATCGGCGCGACATCGACGTAGCTGTGGATGTCGTACGGAAAGCCGTGCATCAGCAGCACGGGCGGGCCTGCGGGCGGGCCGACCTCGAAGTACGACACGTCGAGCACGCCGGCGCGGATCGTGTGGAGCGGGCTCATGCGCGTGTTCATCTGGAATCGAAGTCTTGGATGCGGGGCGAACGCCGCCGGCCGTCACTTTATGCCATAGAAGGTGGCCGCATTCGTGCCCAGGATCTGCTCCTGCTCGAGCGGAGAAAGTCCGGCCAGCAATTCAAGTGACGCCGCCTGCCATCGGCCATAGGTGCCGGCAAGGTTGAGCACCGGCCAGTCGCTGCCCCACATGAGACGCAAGGGCCCGAAGCGGTCGATGAGATGGTCGACGTAGGGTCGCAGCGCGGCTGCATCCCAGTCGGCGCCGGCCTCGGTTGCAAGCCCCGAGAGCTTGCAGCTCACGCGGGTGCATTGTGCAAGGATCGCGATCTGGCTCGCCCACGGCTCGAACCGGCCGTGCGCGATGTCGGGCTTGGCCCCGTGGTCGATCACCATCGGCAACAGGGGATGGCGCAAGGCGAATTTCGTCGCGGCGTCGATCTGGTGCGGCTTGATCAGCAGGTCGAGGCAAAGGCCCAGTTCGGTCATCGTCCGGATGGCCGGTTCGAGACGTGCATCGAGGATCCATTCCGGGTCCGGCAGGTCCTGCAGCATCGGGCGCAGGCCCTTGATCAGCGGCTCCTGCGCGAGGCGGCTGATGCGTCGGGGCGCATCGTCGGCGGCAAGGTCCGTCCAGCCGACCACTGCCCGGACGCGGCTGGCGGGATCCGCCGCGATGCCGAGCAGCCGCGCGGTCTCGGCTTCGGACGGCGCGGCCTGGACCAGCACGGTGGCGTCGATGTCGGCGTCGTCCAGGAGCGGCGCCAGGTCTTCCGGCGCGAAGTCGCGATGGATGGCGTGCAGCTCGGGCGTGTCCTGCAGCCAGCCGTAGTCGTGGTGCGCCAGCGACCAATAGTGCTGATGGGCATCGATGCGGCCAATGCTCATGGCCAGCTCCCCGGTGGCAGGCCGGCCGGCAGCAGCCCTTCGACCACGAGCGCTTCCCACAACGCCGCGGGGATCGGCGCGTCGCGGTGCGCGATGCTCTGCGCGATCTCGGCGGCGCTGCGGGCGCCGACCACCACGGCTGCAGCGCAGCGGCAGGCCATCGCGAACTGCAGGGCGGCGGCTGGCAGCGCGACGTCGAACTCGTTGCAGATGCGCGCGATGTGCGCAGCCTTGTCGCGAACCTGCTGATCCGCGGGCCGGTAGTCGAAGCGCGCATCGGCCGCGACGCCGGAGGCGATCGCCAGGATGCCCGAATTGAACACGCCGGCGAGGATGAGCCGGACGTCCCTTGCAATGCACAGAGGCACCAGTTCGGCCGCGGCGGAGTTGTCGAGCAGCGTGTAGCGCCCGGCGAGCATCAGGCAGTCGAAATCGCCCTCGACGATCGCGTCGCGGCAGGCCTGCCATTCGTTGACGCCGATGCCGATCGCGCCGAGCACGCCTTCGCCCCGCAGCCGGTGCAGCGCGCGGTAGGCGCCGCCCATCGCTTCGCGGAAACGCGCCGGTTGCGCGTCGCCGTGCGTATGCCGGTCGATGTCGTGGATGAAGGCGATGTCGATGCGGTCGACCCCCAGTCGTCGGAGGCTGTCGTCGATCGATCGCAGCGCACCGTCGAAGCTGTAGTCGAAGCGCGGCTCGAAGGGCAGGCCGCGCACGTAGCCGTCGCGCTCGGCGGGCGGATCGGGGTCGGGGACGAGCAGCCGTCCGACCTTGGTCGAGAGGATGAAGCTGTCGCGAGGCTGGACCTGCAGGAACCGGCCGAGGCGCACCTCGCTGAGCCCATGGCCATAGAGCGGCGCGGTGTCGAAATAGCGTACGCCGAGTCGCCAGGCCGTATCGATGGTCTGCAGAGCCTCGTCGTCGCCCAGCGGGGCGTACAGGTTGCCCAGCGGCGCTCCACCCAGCCCGAGGCGCAGGGGGCCCTGGAAACGGTCGAGGACGACGTTTGTCTGTGGCATGCCTTGTTGTACTCCGGATCGGTGTCTTCCGTGGTGGTGCGGGGCCACACCTGATAAAAAGCGGGCCATGAAAAAGATCCTCGTCCTCAACGGCCCCAATCTCAACCTTCTCGGCACGCGCGAACCGGCGCAGTATGGCTACGAGACCATCGCCGACGTCGAGCGCATGTGCGCGGAAGCCGGCGCAAAGCTCGGCGTGGACATCGAATGCCGCCAGTCCAACCACGAAGGCATGCTGATCGACTGGATCCACGAGGCCGGCCGCGAGGTCGCCGCGGGCCGCATGCTCGGCGTGGTGATGAACCCGGGCGCCTACACGCACACCTCGATCGCGCTGCACGACGCGATCAAGGGCGCGAGCGTTCCGCTGATCGAGCTCCACATCTCCAACGTGCATGCGCGCGAGGAGTTCCGGCATCACTCCTACATCTCGCCGGCGGCGCGCGGGATCATCGTCGGCTTCGGTGTGAAGGGCTATCCGCTCGCGATCGAAGCGCTGATCCGTGTGAGCGAAGCCGCCTGATGGGCGCACAAGCGGGGCTTTTCGAGGCCGCTGACGGCACCTTGCGCTGTCGCTGGTGCGAGTCGACGCAGGCCTACCAGCACTATCACGACAGCGAATGGGGCTTCCCGGTCACCGACGACCGGCGGCTTTTCGAGAAGCTGTGCCTCGAAGGCTTCCAGGCCGGGCTGAGCTGGCTCACCATCCTCAACAAGCGCGAGGCCTTCCGGAAGGGATTCGCGCAGTTCGAGGCCGAAAAGGTGGCGCGCTTCGGCGCGAAGGACATCGAACGGTTGCTGGCCGATGCCGGCATCGTGCGGCATCGGGGCAAGATCGAATCGACCATCAACAACGCGAAGCGCGTGCTCGAACTGCGCGACGAATTCGGTTCGCTCGCCGCGTACGCATGGCGGTACGAACCGGATCCGGCCTCGCGGCCCGAGGCGCTCACGCACGAGGCATTGCGGGCAATGACCACATCGCCCGAATCATTGGCGATGTCGAAAGACCTGAAAAAGCGGGGTTGGAGCTTCGTCGGGCCGACCACGGTCTACGCCTTCATGCAGGCAATGGGGCTGGTCAACGACCACGTCGAAGGTTGCCACGCGCGCGAGATGGCGCTGGCTGCTCGCGCAAAGCTCAAAGTGCCGCGCTGAGACTTTTCAATCGCGCTAGGTCGTCTGCGACCCGGACACCTTGCGGTGGCTGATGCGGCCCTGGCTGTCGACGCTCTCGAGGTGCACGTCGAACCCCCACAGCCGCGCCACATGCTTGAGCACTTCCTGCGAATCGTCGTGCAGCGGCCTGTTGTTGTGCTGGGTGTGGCGCAGGGTTAGCGAACGGTCGCCGCGCAGGTTCACGCTCCAGACCTGGATGTTGGGCTCGCGGTGGTTGAGGTCGTATTGCCGGGACAGCGCCTCGCGCAATTGCCTGTAGCCGCTGTCGTCGTGAATGGCCGAGACCTCGAGTTCGGATTCGCTTTCCTTGTCGCTGATCGCGAAAAATCGGAAATCGCGCATCAGCTTCGGTGACAGGAACTGGCCGATGAAGCTCTCGTCCTTGAAATTGCGCATGGCGTAGTCGAGCGACGTCAGCCAGTCGGAGCCGGCGAGGTCGGGGAACCAACGCTTGTCTTCTTCCGTCGGCTCTTCGCAGATGCGGCGCAGGTCGGTGTACATCGCGAACCCCAGCGCGTAGGGATTGATGCCGCTGTAGGCGCGGTGGCCGATCGGCGGCTGGAACACGACGTTGGTGTGCGACTGCAGCCATTCCATCATGAAGCCGTCGGCCAGCAGGCCTTCGTCGTACAGCGTGTTGAGCAGCGTGTAGTGCCAGAACGTGGCCCAGCCTTCGTTCATCACCTGCGTCTGCCGCTGCGGATAGAAGTACTGCCCGACTTTGCGCACGATACGCACCACTTCGCGCTGCCAGGGTTCCAGCAATGGTGCGTTCTTCTCGATGAAGTAGAGCAGGTTTTCCTGCGGCTCGGCCGGGAAGCGCTTGGCGGCTTCCTCCTCCTCTGCGCTGCGGGTGCGCTTCGGCAAGGTGCGCCACAGGTCGTTGACCTGCTGCTGCAGATGATGCTCGCGTTCCTCGCGGCGCGCCTGCTCCTGGCTGAGCGACAACCTCTGCGGCCGGCGATAGCGGTCGACGCCGTGGTTCATCAGCGCATGACAGGAATCGAGCAGGTCCTCGACCGCCGAGACGCCGTGACGCTCCTCGCATTCGCTGATGTAGTTCCGCGCGTAGACGAGGTAGTCGATGATGGACGACGCATCCGTCCACATCTTGAAAAGGTAGTTGCCCTTGAAGAAGCTGTTGTGCCCATACGCGGCATGCGCGATCACCAGCGCCTGCATCGCCATGGTGTTTTCTTCCATGAGGTAGGCGATGCAGGGGTCCGAATTGATGACGATTTCGTAGGCCAGGCCCATGTGGCCGCGCCGATAGTTCTTCTCTGTCTGGATGAACTGCTTCCCGTACGACCAGTGCCGATAGATCACCGGCATTCCGACGGAGGCGTACGCATCCATCATCTGCTCGGCCGTGATGATCTCGAGTTGGTTGGCGTAGGTGTCGAGCTTGTAGCCCTTGGCCACGCGCGCGATCTCGGCGTGGTACTGCTCGATGAGTTCGAAAGTCCAGTCGGACGGGCTGGGCAGGGGCGTCCGGGTCTTTTCTGTCACACCGTTCCCTTCTCTTTCTTGAACAGATCGCGGAACACCGGATAGATGTCCTGCGCATCGGAGACCTTGCGCATCGCGAAGTTCTTGTGCGATTCGAGTAGCGCCGTGTATTCCTCCCACATGTTCTGCTCGGCCTCGGCGACCTGCACATAGGCGTAGTAGCGCACCAGCGGCAGCAGGTGATCGGCCAGCAGCTCGCGACAGCGACCGCTGTCCTGGTGCCAGTTGTCGCCGTCGCTGGCCTGCGCGCCGTAGATGTTCCAGTCGGTGCTGGGGTAGCGCGCCCGGATGATGTCCAGCATCAGCGTGAGCGCGCTCGACACCACGGTGCCGCCGGTCTCGGTGGCGTGGAAGAACTCCTCCTCAGACACTTCGGCCGCCTGCGTGTGGTGGCGGATGAAGACGAGGTCGATCTTCTCGTAGTGCTTCGTCAGGAAGAGATACAGCAGCATGAAGAAGCGCTTGGACATGTCCTTGCGCGCTTCGTCCATCGAGCCCGAGACGTCCATGAGGCAGAACATGACCGCCTTGGCCGAAGGCACCGGCACCTTCACGCGGTTGCGGTAGCGCAGGTCGATCGGATCTAGGAAGGGGACGTGCTTGCCCTTGCTGCGCAATTCCTCCAGCTTCTCCTCGGTCTCTCGGATCTCCCGCTGCACCAGCGCGTCCGCCACTCGCGGACTGCGCCGCAGGTGCACGAGGTGCGCCTCGAGTTCGCGGATTTCCTTGCGGGAGTCGCCGCCGAGCGCAATGCGCCGAGCCAGTGCGCCGCGCATCGAGCGCACCACATGCAGATTGCTCGGGTTGCCGTCGCTGACGAAGCCCGCACGGTGGCTCTTCCATTCAGGCACTTCTGCCAGCTGCGTGCGGATCAGGTGGGGCAGGGCGAGGTCCTCGAAGAAGACCCGCATGAACTCCTCCTTGGTCAGGCGGAAGACGAAATCGTCCTCGCCGCCTTCGCCGTCGCCGGCCTGCGATCCGCTGCCGGAACCCGCGCCGCCGCCCTGCGGTCTTTCGATGCGGTCGCCCTTGACGTACTCGCGGTTGCCCGGATGCACGTATTCGCGGTCGCCGCCCTGTCCGTGTCCGAAGACCGGCTCGGAGACATCGCGCTTGGGCAGCGTGATGTCCTCGCCCTGCTCGAGATCGCGGATGCCCCGGCCACTGACCGCGCGGCGAACGGCCTCCCCGATCTGCTCGCGATAGCGCCGCAGGAAACGCTCGCGGTTGCCGATGGACTTGTTCTTTCCTGACAACCGGCGGTCGATGATCTGCTGCAGCATGGCCACGGCCGGACCTCCTTCACTCGCTCATCATGAGCTCTTGCGTACGCGCAGATACCACTCGCACAGCAGACGCACCTGTTTGGCGGTGTAGCCCTTCTGCACCATGCGGTTGACGAAATCCTCGTGCTTCTTGAGCTCGTCGGCGCTGCTCTTGGCGTTGAAGCTGATGACGGGCAGCAGCTCCTCGGTGTTCGAGAACATCTTCTTCTCGATCACGGTGCGCAGCTTCTCGTAGCTCGTCCACAGCGGGTTCTTGCCTGCATTGCCGGCGCGTGCGCGCAGCACGAAGTTGACGATTTCGTTCCGGAAGTCCTTGGGGTTGCTGATGCCCGCGGGCTTCTCGATCTTTTCGAGCTCGGCGTTGAGCGAGCTGCGGTCGAAGACTTCGCCGGTGTCCTGGTCGCGGTATTCCTGGTCCTGGATCCAGTAGTCGGCGTAGGTGACGTAGCGGTCGAAGATGTTCTGGCCATACTCCGAGTAGCTTTCGAGGTAGGCGGTCTGGATCTCCTTGCCGATGAACTCCGCGTAGCGCGGGGCCATCAGCTCCTTGATGTAGGACAGGTACTTCTGCTCGGATTCGGGCGCGAACTGCTCGCGCTCGATCTGCTGTTCGAGCACGTACATCAGGTGCACCGGATTGGCCGCGATCTCGCTGCTGTCGAAGTTGAAGACCTTCGAGATGATCTTGAACGCGAAACGCGTCGAAACGCCGCTCATGCCTTCGTCGACGCCCGCGTAGTCGCGATATTCCTGGATGGACTTCGCCTTGGGGTCGGTGTCCTTCAGGTTGTCGCCATCGTAGACCTGCATCTTGCTGAAGATGCTCGAGTTCTCCGGCTCCTTGAGCCGCGTGAGGACCGAGAACTGCGCCATCATGCGCAAGGTGCCGGGCGCGCAGGGCGCCTGCGCGAGCGACGAGTTGCGCACCAGCTTGTCGTAGATCTTGATTTCTTCCGAGACCCGCAGGCAGTAGGGCACTTTGACGATGTAGATCCGGTCGAGGAACGCCTCGTTGTTCTTGTTGTTGCGGAAGGCTTTCCACTCACTCTCGTTGCTGTGCGCGAGCACGATGCCGTCGAACGGAATCGCGCCGAAGCCCTCGGTGCCCTTGAAGTTGCCTTCCTGCGTCGCGGTCAGCAGCGGATGCAGCACCTTGATCGGCGCCTTGAACATTTCGACGAACTCGAGCAGGCCCTGATTCGCGAGACACAGGCCGCCGGAGTAGGCGTAGGCATCGGGGTCGTCCTGTGCGTAGTCTTCGAGCTTGCGGATGTCGATCTTGCCGACCAACGAGGAGATGTCCTGGTTGTTCTCGTCGCCGGGCTCGGTCTTTGCAACCGCGATCTGCCGCAGCACCGACGGATAGCGCTTGACGACCTGGAACTGCCGGATGTCGCCGCCGTACTCTTCGAGCCGCTTCACCGCCCATGGCGAGAGGATGCGCTGCAGGTAGCGCCGGGGGATGCCGTACTCTTTTTCGAGGATCTCGCCATCTTCGGCCGCGTCGAAAAGGCCGAGCGGCGATTCGTTCACCGGAGAGCCCTTGATCGAGTAGAAGGGCACGTGCTCCATGAGTTGCTTGAGTCGCTCGGCGATCGAACTCTTGCCGCCGCCCACGGGGCCCAGCAGATAGAGGATCTGCTTCTTCTCTTCGAGTCCCTGCGCGCCGTGGCGGAAGTACGAGACCACTTGTTCGATGGCATCTTCCATGCCGTAGAACTCGCGGAACGCGGGATAGATCTTGATGACCTTGTTGGCGAAGATCCGCGACAGGCGGGGGTCGTTGCGCGTATCTACCAACTCCGGCTCACCGATGGCCTTGAGCATGCGCTCGGCCGCGGTCGCGTACGCCAGCGGATCCCGCTTGCAGATCTCCAAGTACTCCTGCAAGGGCAGGACCTCTTCGCGCGTACGTTCGTAACGAGCCGCGAAGTTACTGATGACATCCATAGACACCTCCATCGAGTCAGCGGGGCGCTGCCCGGAGTCTCCGTGCTGCACACGTTGCATCGTTCGCAGGAATGGTGCCAGGTGATGTGTGCACGCTCTGGATCAACTCCTCAAGCAGGTACTTGTCCAAAGCATAGAACAAAGAGCGCTTCGAGCAAATTGCTTTTGGGATAAGAACCACACGAAGTTTGAAAGTTCAGCGCAAAAGTTGCGGGCATCGCGAACTCACTGAGTTGTGCACGATGGGCTTGTTGTCGTGATCGTCGTGCGCACAGAGGGGCCGGCCGTGTCGGGATTCGTCGTGTGCACCTGTCGGTTCTTTCCATATTCCTGACGCTCTATTTCAATGAACGCGCGTCGTGAGTCAGCGGCATACGAATAAACGTGGATAGCGCGACAATCGCTCTGCATATTCATAGACGGCGGCGCGCAACAAAAAAGGCGGCCGATGGCCGGCTTTTTTTTCTTGCGGTTCAAGGCGCTGCCCAAGATCGCGCTCACTCGACCCTGCCGATCTTCCGGACCGCTTCCGTCATGGTGCTTGCATCTGCATTCCAGTAGGTCTGGAACGCGGGCGCGTCGAGGTACGCGAGCGGGCTGCCCGCCTTTTCGATCACCTGTGCCACCGCCGGATCTGCCGCAACCTTGGCCGAAGCCGCCCGGAGCTTGCGAACCACTTCGTCCGGCGTCCCGGCCGGAACGAAGAGTCCCGACCACTGCGCGAACTTCACGTCGTATCCTGCCTGCTGCAGACTGGGCACGCCCGGCAACGCCGCGAGCGGCTGATCGCCCCAATGCGCCAGCGCGCGCAGCTTGCCGGCGTTGATTTGCTGCACCACGGTAGCCGGTCCGCTCGCCACTGCATCCACCTGGCCGGCGAGCAGGGCCATCACCGCGGGCCCCGCGCCGGTGTACGGAATGTGCGTCATGCGAAATCCGGCGGCGTTCTTCAGCATCTCCATCGGCACGTGCATGGTGCCGTAATTGCCGGAACTGCCGTAGTTGTAAGTGCCCGGTTTGGTGCGTGCGTCGGCGATGAACTCCGCCAGGCTCTTCCATGGTGCATCGGCGCGCACCACCAGCACGGTCGGATCGGCCGTGAAGCGCGCGATCGGCCTGAACTGGTTCATCTGGTAGGCGGGCTTGCGCTCCAGGATCGCGTCGGCTTCCGGAAGGATCGAGATCGACGACAGGCTGAGCAGCACTGTGTAACCGTCTGCCGGCGCCCGGGCGGCGAAACCGATGCCCACCGCGCCACCGGCTCCCGCTCGGTTGTCGACGACCACCGGCTGCCTGAGTTCGCGTGACAGGGCCTCGGCCACCGGCCTGGCTACCGTGTCGGCCACGCCGCCGGGCGGGAAGGGGACGATCATGGTGATCGGCTTCTGGGGCCAATCGCCCTGCGCCAGGCCGGCTGGCGTGGCGCCGATTCCTGCGGCCGCGAGCAGCGCCGTCTGCAGCAGCGTGCGTCGTGATGCGTTCATATATGTTGTCTCCGTCTTGTTGTGTTGGATCGGCGCTCAGACGAACCGGCTTTCCAGCACGCCCAGGCCGTCGATCTCGATACGGACCACGTCACCTGACTTGAGGTACTGCGGCGGTGTGAGGCCCATGCCGACGCCAGCGGGCGTTCCGGTCGCGATCACGTCGCCCGCATTCAGCGTGATGCCGCGCGAGCAGGTTTCGATCAGCGTCGGGATGTCGAAGATCAGGTCGGTGGTCTGGCCGTCCTGCCGCGCTTCCCCGTTGACCCAGCAGCGCACCCGGGTATCGGTCCCGTCGAGTTCGTCGGCGGTGACGATCCACGGGCCCATCGGACAGAAGGTGTCGAAGGACTTGCCCAGATCCCACTGCTGGTGGCGCATCTGCACGTCGCGGGCGGTGACGTCGTTGACGATGGTGTAGCCGTACACGTGCGACATCGCGGATGCGCGCGTGATGTTGCGGCCGGGTTTGCCGATCACCACCGCCAGTTCGGCCTCGTAGTCGATCTGAGCCGAGATCGCCTCGCCCGGGAGGTGCACCTCGTCGTTGGGGCCGATCACGCATTCCGGCACCTTGGTGAACACGATCGGCCATGAATCGACCTTGGCAGCGCTGTTTTTGAACACGGATCCCGACAATTCCTTCGCATGCGCGTGGTAGTTGCGCCCCACGCAGAAGATGTTGCGGCGCTGCATGGGCAGCGGTGCTTCGAGCCGGATGGCGCTGAGCGGCACGGCCTCGCCGGTGGCCGGCAGCCGGGATTCGCCGGCGGCCTGCGCCTCGATGAGCGAAAGTGCGCCGCGGCGGGCGCGTGGGGCTTCGATCTGGAATGGTGACACCGTCTGGCCGTCGGCTGAGACGAGGCCGACCTGGCGGCGGCCTTGATATTGATAGGTGGCTATGCGCAAAATGATCTCCTCTTGACGACCAAATGCTACCAATCAGATACCAAATGCACAATAGCGTCCGGCTCCTGCAACGACGTTGATACGATCGGTGCCTCCCACCCCACTCATCCTGTTCTGCCATCGTGCACAGTGCCCTCACCCTGCGGGAAGCGATCCTCGAGAACCTGAAGTCGCGCGCCTGGCGTGCAGGCCACCGGCTGCCCACCGAGCGCGAACTCTGCGGGCAATTCGGACTGAGCCGGACGACGGTGCGGCGGGTGCTCGGCGACCTGAAGACCCGCGGCCTCATCACGCAGACGGTCGGCAGCGGCACCTATGTCAGCCATGAAGTCGGACGTGCGCTGGCGGCTATCAGCAGCGGCGAATCGCCGCTCGCCACCAGTCCGGCGGAACTCATGAGTGCCCGCCTCGTGCTGGAGCCTGCGATCATCGCGATGGTGATCGGCAACGCCACTGCCGCGGATTTCGAGAGGATGGACCAGTGCTGCGACAAGGGCGAGGCGGCAGCGACCATCGAGGAGTTCGAGCGGTGGGACGGCAAGCTGCACGAGGCGATCGCCAATGCCGCGCACAACAGTTTCATTTCCGCCGTGTTCCAGCGCATGAACGAGGTCCGGGCGCAAAGCGAGTGGGGCATGCTCAAGCGCCGCAGCGCCACGCCCGAGCGCCGACTCGAATACCAGCGCGAGCATCGCGACCTCGTGGCGGCGCTGAAGGATCGCGACAGCGCGCGGGCTGCGGAGCTCTGCCTCGGGCATCTGGTCCACGTGCGCCGGAATCTGCTCGGCTTCTGATTGGCGCCCGCCCCACATCGGCTTGCGGACTAACCCGGACCTGCATTGACCCCTTTCCGGGGGCTCGCTATATTGGTTTTCGATTGGCGGCTTGAAATACCAATCGATACCAATCAGGGCGGGCCACCCGCCTGAAATCCGGAGACAAAGCAATGAGGCATGGGATTTCGCGTGTTTGGCTTGCCGCCGCACTGGTCGTGGCGCCTCCATGGGCCGATGCGCAGGACTACCCCACCCGTCCGGTCCGCGTCATCGTGCCCTTTGCGGCCGGTGGCCCGGCGGACGTGTATGCGCGCTTCGTCGCCAACCGGCTGCAGGAAGTGCTCGGCCAGGGCTTCGTGGTGGACAACCGTCCCGGCGCCGGTTCGGTGATCGGCACCGATGCCGCCGCCAAGAGCCCTGCGGACGGCTACACGCTGCTGCTGATGTCCAACGCGCACACGGTCAACGAGTCGCTGATTCCGAACAAGCCCTATCAACTCATGCGCGACTTCACGCCGGTCGCCGCGATCAACTATTCCGACCTGGTGCTCGTCACCCGCAGCGGCCTGCCGGTCGATGACCTCGCGCAACTCATCGCGATGGCGAAATCCCGTCCCGGCGCGCTGAGCTATGCCTCGTCCGGCCCGGGCACCCCGTACCACATGGCCGGCGAACTCTTCAAGGCGATGGCGGGCGTGTCGATCCTGCACATCCCCTACCGCGGCAGCGCCGGCGCGCGCACCGACGTGCTCGGCGGGCAGGTGGACATGATGTTCGACGCGGTGCCGACCATGACCGAGCACGTGCGCGCCGGAAAGGTGAAGGCGATGGCGACCACGGGCCTCGCCCGCTCCGCCGTGATGCCCGACGTGCCCACGGTCGATCAGGCCGGCGTGCCCAAGTACGAAGCGACCATCTGGCTGGGGCTGATGGCGCCGAAGGGCACTCCGCCCGCGATCGTCGAACGCCTCAACGCCGAAGTGGTGAAGATCGCATCGAATCCCGACGTGATCCGCGCCTGGAAGGCACAGGGTGCAACCCCGATGACGATGAACGTCGCCGATTTCACCCGCTACATGAACGACGACATCGCCAAGTGGGCGCGCGTCGTCAAGATTTCTGGCGCGAAGGCAGACCAATGAACATTCTTTGTGCGGGCGCGGCCCAGGGCCTGGTCAAGGCATTGCAGGGCGTTTTCCTGGAGCTGACCGGCGCCAGGGTCGAAGGGCGCTTCGGCGCGGTGGGGGCGATGAAGGAAGCGCTGCTGGCCGGCGAGCCGTGCGACGTGATGGTCGTCACCGCGCCCATGGTGGCCGAACTGCAGGATGAGCGGCGGCTGATCGTGGACTCGGAGGCCCCGCTCGGACGCGTGCGCACCGGCATCGCGGTGCGTGCGGGCGATCCGGTGCCCGCGATTTCTACGCCCGAGGCTCTGAGGGACAGCCTGCTCGCCGCGAGCGCAATCTACTTTCCCGATGCGCAGCGTTCCACCGCAGGCATCCACTTCGCGTCCGTGCTGGCGAAGCTCGGCGTTGCCAACGATGTGGCGGCGCGGCTTCGCACCTTTCCGAACGGCGCGACCGCGATGCGCGAACTGGCGGCGGAACCGCGCCGCGGCGCGATCGGCTGCACGCAGATCACCGAAATCAAGTACACGCCCGGCATCGCGCTGGCCGGGCCGTTGCCCGAGGCTTTCGAGCTCGCGACGGTCTACACGGCGGCGGTGAGCGCCACCGCGCGCAATCCGGCGCTCGCCCAGCGCTTCGTCGCGCTGCTCGCCGGGCCGACCTCGCGCTGCCTGCGCGCGCAGGGCGGCTTCGAGATCAGCTGAAGAACTCCTTGGCCTTGTCGAACCAGCCCTTGTCGGTCGGGCTGTGCTTGTCGCCGCCCTTCTTGAGGGATTCGTCGAGTTCCTTGAGCAGCTTGCGCTGGTGCTCTGTGAGCTTGACCGGGGTTTCCACGCGCACGTGGCAGTACAGGTCGCCGGGGTAGCTCGAACGCACGCCCTTGATGCCCTTGCCGCGCAGGCGGAATTGCTTGCCGCTTTGCGTGCCGTCCGGGATGTCGATCGCCGCCGGACCCTTGAGCGTGGGCACGCTGATCTCGCCGCCCAGCGCCGCGGTCGTGATGCTCACCGGCACCACGCAGTGCAGGTCGTCGCCGTCGCGTTCGAAGATGTCGTGCTTCTTGAGGCGAATCTCTATATAGAGGTCCCCCGGCGGCCCGCCGTTGGTGCCAGGCTCGCCGTTGCCGCTGCTGCGGATGCGCATCCCGTCGTCGATGCCGGCCGGGATCTTCACTTCCAGCGTCTTGTTGTTCTTGATCTTGCCCTGGCCGTGGCAGGTGGTGCACGGTTCCGGAATGATCTTGCCCGAGCCGTGGCAGGTCGGGCAGGTCTGCTGCACGCTGAAGAAGCCCTGGCGCATCTGGACCGCGCCCTGGCCGTGGCAGGTCGTGCATGTGATCGGCTTGGTGCCCGGCTTGGCGCCGGAGCCCTTGCAGGTGCCGCACTCGTCCCAGCTCGGGATGCGGATCTGCGCGTCCTTGCCGTCCGCGGCTTCTTCGAGGGTGATCTCCATCGCGTAGCTCAGGTCGCTGCCGCGGTAGACCTGGCGTCCGCCGCGTGCCCCTGCGCGCCCGCCGAACACGTCGCCGAAGATGTCGCCGAAGGCTTCCGCGAAGCCGCCGAAGCCCTCCGCGCCCGGGCCGCGCATGTTCGGGTCGACACCCGCGTGGCCGTACTGGTCGTAGGCCGCGCGCTTCTGGTCGTCGGACAGCATTTCGTAGGCTTCCTTGACCTCCTTGAACTTGGCCTCCGCTTCCTTGCTGGAGTCCCCGTGGTTGCGGTCAGGGTGGTGCTTCATCGCGAGCTTGCGATAAGCCTTCTTGATTTCGTCCTCGCTCGCGTTCTTGGGGACGCCGAGGATCTCGTAGTAGTCGCGTTTGGTGGCCATGATGGGGTCGGGGCGGGGTCGTCGGAAGCAGGTGCTTGAAGCGGAAAAGGCTGGACCACCTTGGAGCGGTGGTCCAGCCTTGGATCAGGGCGCGGGAATCAGCCCTTCTTCACTTCCTTGACTTCGGCGTCGACCACGTTGTCGTCCGCCGGAGCGCTCGCAGCTTCCGGGCCCGCGCCAGCCGCGGCACCGGCCGCGCCTGCGGCAGCCTGTGCGTCGGCGTACATCTTCTCGCCGAGCTTCTGGCTGGCGGCCATCAGCGCATTGGTCTTTTCCTCGATGGCGGACTTGTCTTCGCCCTTCACGGCTTCCTCGACGTCCTTCATCGCGGCTTCGATCTTTTCCTTTTCGCCGGCATCGAGGCTGCCGCCGTGTTCGCCCAGCGACTTCTTCACGCTGTGGACCATGGCCTCGCCCTGGTTGCGCGCCTGGGCGAGTTCGACCTTCTTCTTGTCCTCGGCTGCGTTCAGCTCGGCGTCCTTCACCATCTTCTGGATCTCGTCTTCCGACAGGCCCGAGTTCGCCTTGATGGTGATCTTGTTTTCCTTGCCGGTGCCCTTGTCCTTGGCGCCGACGTGCAGGATGCCGTTGGCGTCGATGTCGAAACTCACCTCGATCTGCGGCGTGCCGCGCGATGCCGGCGGAATGCCTTCGAGGTTGAATTCGCCCAGCAGCTTGTTGCCCGCGGCGACTTCGCGCTCGCCCTGGAACACCTTGATCGTGACGGCCGGCTGGTTGTCCTCGGCGGTCGAGAAGGTCTGTGCGAACTTCGTCGGGATCGTGGTGTTCTTGGTGATCATCTTGGTCATCACGCCGCCCATCGTCTCGATGCCGAGCGACAGCGGGGTCACGTCCAGCAGCAGCACGTCCTTGCGGTCGCCCGAGAGCACCTGGCCCTGGATGGCGGCGCCGACGGCCACGGCCTCGTCAGGGTTCACGTCCTTGCGCGGATCCTTGCCGAAGAATTCCTTGACCTTGTCCTGCACCTTGGGCATGCGGGTCTGGCCGCCGACCAGGATCACGTCGCTGATGTCCGACACGCTGACGCCGGCGTCCTTGATGGCGGTGCGGCACGGCGCGATGGTGCGCTCGATCAGGTCGTCCACCAGGCTTTCGAGCTTGGCGCGGGTGAGCTTGATGTTCAGGTGCTTCGGACCCGAGGCATCGGCCGTGATGTAGGGCAGGTTGATGTCCGTCGCGGCGCTGTTCGACAGCTCGATCTTGGCTTTCTCGGCCGCTTCCTTCAGGCGCTGCAGCGCGAGCACGTCCTTGGAGAGGTCGACGCCCTGTTCCTTCTTGAACTCGGAAATGATGTAGTCGATGACGCGCTGGTCGAAGTCCTCGCCGCCCAGGAAGGTGTCGCCGTTGGTCGACAGCACTTCGAACTGCTTCTCGCCGTCCACGTCGGCGATCTCGATGATCGAGATGTCGAAGGTGCCGCCGCCGAGGTCATACACCGCGATCTTGCGGTCGGCCTTGTCGTGCTTGTCCAGGCCGAAGGCAAGCGCTGCGGCCGTCGGCTCGTTGATGATGCGCTTGACGTCCAGGCCCGCGATGCGGCCGGCGTCCTTGGTGGCCTGGCGCTGGCTGTCGTTGAAGTAGGCCGGCACGGTGATCACCGCTTCGGTCACGGTTTCGCCGAGATAGTCTTCGGCGGTCTTCTTCATCTTGCGCAGGATCTCGGCGCTGATCTGCTGCGGCGCGAGCTTCTTGCCGCGCACTTCGACCCAGGCGTCGCCGTTGTCGGCCTTGGTGATGCTGTAGGGCATCAGGTCGATGTCCTTCTGGACTTCTTTTTCTTCGAACTTGCGGCCGATCAGGCGCTTGACCGCGTAGATCGTGTTCTTGGGGTTCGTGACCGCCTGACGCTTGGCCGAGGCGCCGACCAGCACTTCACCGTCTTCCTGGTACGCGACGATCGAGGGCGTCGTACGGGCGCCTTCGGAATTCTCGATCACGCGCGTCGTGTTGCCTTCCATGATCGCCACGCACGAGTTCGTGGTGCCGAGGTCGATGCCGATGATTTTGGCCATGTTGTTGCTCCTGAGGGATCTGAAATGAGGTTGTTGTGAACTTGTGGATAACCCCGTGCGATTCAAGGGATCGGTTGGGGTTTTCCTGTGGGTTTCTTGTTGGCTTTCAGCTCGGGCTGCTGACGGTCACGAGGGCGGGGCGGAGGATGCGGTCGGCGATCGTGTAGCCCTTCTGCAGCACGCCGACGATGGTGTTGGCTTCCTGGCCGGGCGCCGGGACCATCGAGATGGCCTGATGCAGGTGCGGATCGAACTTGCTGCCGGCCGGCGGCGCGATCTCGATGACCTTGTTGCGCTCCAGCGCGCTCTTGAGCTGGCGCAGCGTGGCTTCGGTGCCTTCGCGCAGGTGCTCGACCGAGGCGTCCTGCACCGCGAGGCCGGCTTCGAGGCTGTCCAGCACGGGCAGCAGGCTTTCGGCGAAGCCTTCGATGGCGAACTTGCGACCCTTGCTGACTTCCTCGTCGGCGCGGCGGCGCGCGTTCTGCACGTCGGCCTGGGCGCGAAGGAACTGGTCGGCGAGCTCGGCGTTCTTGGCCTGCAGGGCGGCGATCTCGGCCTGGGCCGCGGCAATCGCATCGGCTTCGTTGGCGGCCTGCGCTGCCTCCAGCTCTTCGGGGCTCGGGGCGCCTTGCAGGGTCTCGGGATTCGGTTGGGTGTTTTGCGGGTCTGACATCTCAAAAGGCCGGCAACCAAGCCGGGAATCAACGAAAAACGAACGACAAGCAGCTAACTGGGGTCCGCCGCGGGGTTTTCAAGAAAAAAATGCGCCGGAAACGGCGCATTTCATCGGCTCCGGAGAGCCGGTCAGTGGGCGTCCAGGAGCTCGACGTCGAACTTGAGGGTGGCGTTCGGCGGAATCACGCCGCCGGCACCGCGGGCGCCGTAGCCGAGCGACGCCGGAATGATCAGGGTGCGCTTGCCGCCGATCTTCATGCCGGCGACGCCCTCGTCCCAGCCCTTGATGACCTGGCCGGCGCCGAGCGAGAAGGCGAAGGGGTCGTTGCGGTCGCGGCTGGAGTCGAACTTGGCGCCTTGCACGCCGTCGTTGTAGAGCCAGCCGGTGTAGTGCACATGGACGTGGTGGCCGGGCTTGGCTTCGGCGCCGTCGCCGACCGTGGTGTCTTCGTACTGCAGGCCGGAGGGGGTGGTGGGCATGGTGCGCTCCTGTGGAATGTGGAGGAAACCGCGCAGTTTAACGAGGCCGCAAGGGCGGCCCTGCAGGTCATGGCGCCGTGGGCCCGTCCTACGGTGACGGCGCAGGTGCCTTCTTGGCCTGGCCCTGCTGCCACTTCGCGGCGAACGCCTGCAGGTCCGACAGCCGCTTGAGCAGGTCCTGCCCGCTCAGCGTCAGGCTGTATCCCTCATGGCCGTGGCTGACGAGGCCGGCTTCGCGCAGTTCCTTGATGCGGGTGTTGAGCGTGTTCGGGGTGATGCCGCCGACGCTGTCCTGCAGCAGGCGGAAGGTCTGGGCGTGTCCGTCGCGCAAGGCCCAGAGAACGCGCAGGGCGTAGCGGGCTTCCAGCAGCGCGAGCAACTGGCTGATCGCCGCGTTTTCCTTGCCACTCATCGACATCAGACTCCTCGGGAACACGGCAGCCGGCGTGGCTGCTTTCTTCTTGTGACAGGCCCGTGACCCCACGAGCCGGGCGGCGACTATAGCCCAGAAGGTCGATTGCTACAACTTTAATAGCTGAGAAGGCAGGCGGGTCGCGGGCTGTGAGCTTGCGGGTTCAGGCAGACACGTAGTTGGCCATGGTTTCTCCAAGGCGGATGGGGCGTGCAGGCGCCCAGTCCGGATTGAAGGCCACCGGCGGGGACGGGAACAGCAGGACCACCGTCGATCCCAGCAGGAAGCGGCCCATCTCATCGCCTTTTTTCAGCACGACCTGCTGATCGTCGTAGCGCCATTCGCGGATCTCGCCGGGCCGCGGCGGATTCACCACGCCGTGCCATACGGTCGCCATGCTGCCGACGATGGTCGCGCCGACGAGAACCAGCACGAACGGCCCGCGTGCCGATTCGAAGACGCACACCACGCGCTCGTTGCGGGCGAAAAGGCCCGGTACGCCGCGCGCCGTCGCCGGGTTGACCGAGAACAGGTCGCCGGGCACATAGGTCATGCGCAGCAGCCGTCCGTCGCACGGCATGTGGATGCGGTGGTAGTCCCGCGGGCTCAGGTAGAGCGTCGCGAAGCTGCCGTGCTCGAAGCGCGCGGCGAGCGCCGCGTCGCCGCCGACCAGCGCGGTGGTCATGTAGCGGTGCCCCTTGGCCTGGAAGATCTGGTCGCCCTCGATGGGGCCGAACTGGCTGATCGCGCCGTCCACCGGTGCGACGAGATCGGCATCGGCGATCGGCCGCGCGCCGGGCTTGAGAGCGCGCGTGAAGAACTCGTTGAAGCTCCGGTAGCTCGCGATGTCGCTGTCCAGCGCCTCTCCCATGTCCACGCCGTACTTGTCGACGAAGCGCCGGATGATCCAGGTCGTCACCGCGCCGCGCTCCTTGCCTGCGACCCACCCGGCAAAGGAGGTCAATGCCTGCTTCGGGATCAGGTACTGCGGCAGGACGGCGAAGCGATCGGACAAGGGCGTTCTCGGGTAAAGCGGTGGGCGATTCTATCGACCGGTCCGGGCCCGGCCGGGTCGGACGGCGGGCCGTCCGTGCGGCGGCCCGTGCCCCGTTACTCGGGCTTGATGTTCGCGGCCTTGATGACCTGCGCCCACTTCTCGACCTCGGCCTTCTGGAAGGCGGCGATCTGCGTGGTCGTCATGTCGGCCGGCTGCATGCCGAAGCTCTTGAGCTTCTCCTGCATCTCGGGCTCCGCGAGGATGGTGCGGATCTCCTTGTGGAGGCGGTCGACGATCGGTGCCGGCGTGCCCGCGGGCACGAAGATGGCCTGCCAGGACAGCACTTCGAATTTCTCGAGGCCCGGAATGCCCGATTCGGCGACCGTGGGCACGTCGGGCATCGACGGCAGCCGCCTGGACGAGGTCACCGCGATCGCACGCAGCTTGCCGCTCTGGATGTGCGGGCCGGCGACGACGGTGGTGTCGAACATCATGTCCACCTGGCCGCCGATCACGTCCTGGATCGCGGGACCGCTGCCCTTGTACGGGATGTGCGTGAACTTCACGCCGGACCTGTAGGCCAGCAGTTCGAGCGCGAGGTGCTGCGAGGTGCCGGTGCCGGCGGAAGCCGACGACAGGCCGCCGGGTTTCGCCTTGCTGGCTTCGAGCACGTCCTTCAGCGTCTTGTACGGGCTCGCCTGGTTGACCACCAGCACCACCGGATTGGTGCCGATCAGCGTGACCGGCGCAAAAGACTTCTGCGGGTCGTAGCCGATCCTCGGATAGAGGCTGACGTTGATCGCGTGCGAGCTGATCGTGCCGCCCAGCAGCGTGAACCCGTCTGGCGCGGCGCGCGAGGCGATCTCCGATCCGACGCTGCCGCCGGCGCCGCCCTTGTTGTCCACCACCACGGTGGCGCCGAGCGCGGTGCCGAGCTTCTGCGAGATCAGCCGCGCCAGAACGTCTGTCGTGCCGCCGGCGGGGAAGGGGACCATGTAGGTGATCGTCTTGCCGTTCGGCCACTGGGCCTGTGCGAAGGCGGCCAATGAGGGCAGGGCGCCGGCCAGCGAGGCGAGCGCGGTGTGCAAGAGGGTGCGGCGTTGCATGAACATGTCTCCAGGATGAAAAGGGGCCGCGCCGTTGTTGTCGTTCTATTCGCTGCGCGGCCTCGGGGCGCTCCGGGCGTGTCCCGGTGGGCCTCAGGGCTTGATGTTGAGTTTGGTGATGAGGTTCTTGTAGTAGGTGTTGTCCTTGGCCAGCGTTTCCTTGAACGCCGCGCCATCTGTGTAGACGTAGCCCAGATTGAGCTTGTCCATGGCCTCGCGCATCATCGGTTCGGCGGCGGTCTTGGCGGTGATCTCGCGCAGCTTGGCCATCACTTCGGGCGGCGTGTTCTTCGGCGCACCGAGCCCGCGCCAGGTGCCGATGGAGACGTCGATGCCCCGCTCCTTGCCTGTCGGCACGTTCTCGAAGCCCTTCACGCGCTTGTCAGCCATGACCATCAGCATCTTGAGCTTGCCCGACTGGACGTGCGTCGATACCTCGGCCGGGCTCACCGCCACGGCCTCGATGTGCCCGCCCAGCAGCGCCAGCACTGCCGGTGCCGCGCCCTGGAAGGGGATGTGCCCGAACTTCGCGCCGGTCTTGTCTTCGAGCGCCGCGGCGGCAAGGTGCCAGATCGAGCCGTTGCCCGAATTGCCCACGCGGACGTTCTCGGGGTTCTTCTTGGCCGCCGCCAGGAATTCCTCGATGGTGTTCCAGGGCGCATCGGCCTTGACCGTGATGGCCGCCGGATCGGCGTTGAGCTGCGCGATCGGCTGGAAGTCGTCGTAGTTGAACTTGGCAAGGCCGAGGTGCGGCAGCGTCAGCAGTTCGACAGTGAGCACAGCGAGCTTGTAGCCGTCCGGCTTGGCGTTGATCACTTCGGTCCACCCGATCGCGCCACCCGCGCCAGGACGGTTGACGATCACCATGCTCTGCGACATGTGCTTGCGGCTCGCGTCCGCGAAGGTGCGCGCAAGTCCGTCGGTACCACCGCCGGGTTGGTAGGGCACCACGAGTTCGATCGTGCGGCTCGGGAAATCGTCCGCGGCTGCGGGCGCTGCAAAACCGAGAGCGAGGGTGGCGGCGGCGGAAACCGCGGCGAGGCTGCGTAGCAATGTCGATTTCAAGTCCTGTCTCCGTTGTTGTTCATGGTTGGGTTGGGTGACGCGATCAGGGCATGTACTGCCCGCCGTTCACTTCGAGGATCTGGCCCGTGACGTAGCCCGAGAGCTGCGGCGAGGCGAGATAGAGGAAAGCACCGACGCATTCGTCGGGCTCGCCGATGCGTGCCATCGGGATCGATGCCTTGAAGGATTCGAGCATCTGCGGTGTCGAGAAGCGATCGTGGAACGGCGTCTGGATCACGCCCGGCGCCACCGCGTTGACGCGGATGTTGTCGCCGGCGAGTTCCTTCGCGAGCCCGCGCGTTGCGGTGCTGACAAAGCCCTTTGCACCCGCATACAGGTACGCGCCCGGTCCGCCGCCGTGTCGCGCCGCGACCGAGGTCACGTTGATGATGCTGCCGCCACGCCCTTGCGCGCGCATCAGCGGCACCACTTCGCGGCAGAAGTCCAGTACCGAACGCGCGTTGAGGTGCAACACCTCGTCGAAGATGCGATCGTCGAATTCCGTGATCGGCATACGCTTGACCAGGCCGCCCGCGTTGTTGACCAGCACGTCGATGCCGCCGAGGCGTTCGTTGGCTTCCTCCACCACGCGCGTGATCGCGGCGCTGTCTCGCACGTCGGCCTGCAAGGCGAAGGCCTCGCCGCCGGCCGACTTGATGGTCGCGACGACCTGGTTCGCGGCATCGGCCGAACTGTTGTAGTGCACCGCGACGCGCATGCCGCGTGCTGCGAAGCCAATGGCGACTGCGGCGCCGATGCCGGTGCTCGCGCCGGTGACGAGGACGCTGCGGCCCTTGAGATCTTCCATGCTTGCTTTCTCCTTCAGGTCACCGGCGCCGGATTGAACAGCACCAGCGCGTTGTGCAGCTTCCACTGCTCGGCCCAGGTCTTCTTCCTGCCGCTGGCCACGTCGAGCATGAGACGGAACAGCTCCCAGCCCACCTCCTCGATGGTCACCTCGCCATCAGCGATGCGGCCCGCGTTCACATCCATCAGGTCGTGCCAGCGCCGCGCCAGATCGCTGCGCGTGGCGACCTTGATCACCGGCACTTCGGCAAGGCCGTAGGGCGTCCCGCGCCCGGTCGTGAACACATGCAGGTTGATGCCCGCGGCCACCTGCAGCGTGCCGCAGATGAAATCGCTCGCCGGCGTCGCCGCGTAGATCAGGCCCTTCTGCCTGGCCTTCTCGCCCGGCGAGATCACCCCCGAGATCGGGGCGCTTCCGGACTTCACGATCGAGCCCATCGCCTTCTCCACGATGTTCGAGAGCCCGCCCTTCTTGTTGCCCGGCGTCGTGTTGGCGCTGCGGTCCACCCGGCCCTTGTCCAGGTACGCGTCGTACCAGGCCATCTCGCGGATCATGGCGTCTGCCACCTCCGGCGTGGTCGCGCGTGAGGTGAGCTGGTCGATGCCGTCGCGCACCTCCGTGACCTCCGAGAACATCACGGTGGCGCCCGCGCGCACCAGCAGGTCGGTGCAAAAGCCCACCGCCGGATTGGCCGTGACCCCCGAGAACGCATCGCTGCCGCCGCACTGCACGCCCACCACCAGTTCGCTCGCAGGCACGGTCTCGCGTTGCCGCGCGTTCAGGCGCTCCAGGTGCTCCTCGGCCTGCCGCATGATCGACTCGATCATCGACATGAAGCCCACATGCGCGTCGTCCTGCAGGCACACCACGTCGAGCTTGCTGTCGGCGCTGTCGCCCACATCGGCCACGTTGCGCTCGTCGACCAGCGGGATGCTCCCCGGCGGCAGCAGCCGCTCGGGCTGCAGCTTCTCGCAGCCCAGGCTGACGACCATCACCTCGCCGCCGAAGTTGGGGTTCAGGCTGATGTTGCGCAGCGTGCGGATCGGCACGACCGCGTCGGGCGCGTCGATGGCCACGCCGCAGCCGTAGGTGTGCTCCAGCGCCACCACGTCGTCGACGTGGGGGAACCGGGGCAGCAGTTCCTTCTTGATGCGCTGCACCGCGAAGTCGGTCACGCCGGCCACGCACTGCACGGTCTGGGTGATCGCGAGGATGTTGCGCGTGCCCACCGAGCCGTCCGGGTTGCGGAAGCCCTCGAAGGTGAAGCCCTCCAGCGGCGGCATCTCGGGCGGCTTGACGGTGGCGATCGGCAGGCCTTCGAGCTCGCGCGCGGCGGGCATCTTCAGCAGGCGCTCGTGCACCCAGCTGCCGGCGGGGATGTCCTTGAGCGCGTAGCCGATGGCGACGTTGTAGCGGCGCACTTCGCCGCCTTCGGGGATGTCGACCAATGACACCTTGTGGGCCTGCGGCACCTTCTCGCGCAGGGTCAGGCCCGAGGGGAAGACGGTGCCCGCGGGCAAGCCGCCGTCGTTGGCCACGATCGCGACGTTGTCGCGCTCGTGCATGGTGATGTACAGGGGCGGCTTGGCGGATTCCGTCATAAGGGGTTTCAGTGCGTCATTTGACGACCATATACAAGCTCGGCAACCACGTCGAGAAGGCAGGCACGAAAGTCACCACCGCCAGCGCGAAGATGAGTGCGCCGTAGAAAGGCCAGATCGTCTTCATCACCGTGCCGACGGAGACTCCACCGATCGCGCACCCGACGAACTGCGTCGTGCCCACGGGCGGCGTGTTCAGGCCCAGCGCGCAATTGATCAGCATCACGATGCCGAACTGCACCGAGGTCATGCCGTACTGCTGGGCGATCGGCAGGAAGATCGGCGTGCACAGCAGGATCGTCGCGGCCATGTCAAGGAAGGTGCCGAGCACGAACAGGATGATGTTGATCAGCAGGAAGATGACCCACGGGGTGCTCGTGACCTGCGACAGCATCTGCCCGGTGAGTTCGGCCACGCCGTAGAGGCTGATGAGATAGCCGAAGGTGCTGGAGATGCCGATCAGCAGCAGGATCACGCCGGTGGTGCGCACCGCCTTCGATGCCGCTTTGACGAAGTGCTCCCACTTCAGGGTGCGGTAGACGAAGATCGTCAGCGCCAGCGCATACAGCACCGCCACGGCAGCCGATTCGGTCGCGGTGAAGATGCCCGACAGGATGCCACCGAGGATCAGCACCACGACGAACAGGCCGGGCAGGGCCGCTGCGAACGAGCGGCCCACGATCTGCCAGCCCGGGAAGCTGCCGGCGGGATAGCCGCGCTTCACGGCGACGAAGTAGGCCGCCGCGAGGTTGGAAATCGTGAGCACCGCCGCGGGCAGCAAGGCCGCAAGGATCAGCGCCGCGATCGACACCTTGCCGCCCGCTGCGAGCGAATAGATGATGAGGTTGTGGCTCGTCGGCATCAGCGCGCCGACGAGCGCCGCGTGCGTCGTCACGTTGACGGCGTAATCGGCGTGGTAGCCCTCCTTCTTCATCATCGGGATCATCACGGCGCCCATGGCCGAGACATCGGCCACCGGCGAGCCCGACACGCCGCCGAACAGCGTGCAGGCCACCACGTTCGACATGCCGAGGCCGCCGCGCACATGGCCCACGAGGTCGCGTGCGAGGTTGACGATGCGGTCCGCAATGCCGCCGTAAAGCATCAGCTCGCCGGCGAAGATGAAGAACGGAATCGCGAGGAACGAGAAGATCCCCATGCCCGAGGTCATCTGCTGGAAGCCGACTTCCAGCGGCAGGCCTTCATAGAGCAGAGTGGAGAGCGCCGACAAGCCGATGGAGAACGCCACCGGAACGCCAAGCAGCAGCAACAGCGTGAACGAGATACAGAGAATCAGCAGTGGAATGGTCATGGCTCAGCCCCACGAGGGTTCGACTTCGCGGCCTTGGGCGAGCGCGACGATGTGTTCGATCGAGAACATCACGATCAGCAAGCCGGACACGGCTGCCGGCACGTATTTCCAGCCTTCGGAGATCCACAGCGTGGGGAGGCGATAGGTCCACACCGATTCGGCGAGCGAGGCGCAATTCCAGGCCATCGCGGCGCCGAAGAGCAGGATCAGGAAGTGGATCAGGTACTCCATCTTCAGCCGGAGCGAGTCGGGCGCGAGCACGAGCAAGGACTCGAGGCCGATGTGGCCCGCATCGCGGACGCCGACCGCGACCCCGAGCATGGTCACGTAGAGCACCAGCAGAAGCGCCAGGCTTTCCGCCCAGGTGGGCGTGTTGTTGAGGACGTAGCGGCCGAACACCTGCCAGCTCACGGCGCAGATCACCGCGACGAGGCCGAGGATGCCCAACCGCATGCAGGCGCGAGCCAGCGTGCGGCAGATTTTGGTGTACATGATGGGGAGCCCTCCCGGCGCGCGGGAAGGGCGGTCTCCTGAAAGAAGAAGAGTCGGAGAGTGGCGGACTTACTTCGTGTCCTGCACGCGCTTGACGAGGTCCTTGAGCTTCGGATCGGCGATGAACTTCTCGTAGACCGGCTTCATCGCGGCCTGGAACGGCGTCTTGTCGACTTCGATGATCTCGGCGCCGCCGGCCTTCACGGTCGCGAGCGACTTCACTTCACGCTCTTCCCACTGCTTGCGCATGTAGGGCACCGACTCCTTGGCGGCCTGGCGGATCCAGCCTTGTTCCTCGGGGGACAGCTTGTCCCATGCGCGCTTGGAGAAAAGCAGCATCTCGGGAGCCATCGAGTGCTCGGTCTTGGTGTAGTACTTGGCCACTTCGAAGGCACGGGCGCTTTCGTAGGTGGGGTAGTTGTTCTCGGCGGCGTCGATCAGGCCGGTCTTCAGGCCGGTGTAGACCTCGCCCATCGGCATCGGGGTGGCATTCGCGCCCATCGCTTCGATCATCGCCACCCACAGGTCGGACTGCTGCACGCGGACCTTCAGACCCTTCATGTCGGTGAAGTTGCGCACAGGCTTTTTGGCAGTGAACATCGAGCGCGCGCCGCTGTCGTAGTAGGCCAGGCCCACGAAGCCCTGCTTCTCGCACGACTTGAGGATCTCCTCGCCGATCGGGCCGTCGAGCACCTTGTGCATGTGCTCGACCGAGCGGAACAGGAAGGGCATCGTCGGGACCTGCGTCTCGGGGCAGATGTTGTTCATCGGGGCGATGTTCACGCGGACCATCTGCAGCGCGCCGATCTTGGCTTGCTCGATGGTGTCCTTTTCGCTCCCCAGCGCGCTGTTGTTGAAGACCTTGATCGTGTCCTTGCCACCCGAGAGCTGCTTGAGACGTTCGCTCATGAACTTGACTGCGGTCACGGTCGGGTAGTCGTCGGGGTGAATGTCGGCCGACCGGAATTCGACGGCCTGTGCGGCCATCGCGGTCATGCCCGCCGCGATGGCAACGATGAGTGCGTGCTTGTGGAGCTTCATTTGTCTTCCTCTATTGGTGGTTGTCATGAAACGGATGAGAGTCCGGCGTCAGCCGCCGAACAGGGGTTCTGGAATGCCCTGCACGCCAGGGCGAAGCGCGAAGAGGCCACCGGCGAGCGGCTGGTCGGACAGATCGCCGCCAGGGCGGATCGATGTGACGAAGAGTATGTCGAGCTTGGGGCCGCCGAAGGCGCACATCGCCGGCTTCCTGACCGGCACTTCGAGCGAGCGGTCCAGCTTGCCCTGCGGCGTGAAGCGGTGCACCAGCCCGGCGTCGTTGCCGCAGATCCAGTAGCAGCCGTCGGCATCGACCGCCGCGCCGTCGGGTCGGCCCGGCAGCGGGTTCATGTCGACGAACACCCGGCGGTTGGACGCGGTGCCGGTCTCCGTGTCGTAGTCGAAGGCCCAGATGGTCTGCACGCTCGGATGCGAGTCGGACAGGTACATCGCGCGGCCGTCGGGACTGAACCCGAGGCCGTTCGGGACGATGAAGTCCTGCAACTGCACCGAAGGCGCGGCCCCGTTCTTGTCGAAGCGATACACGCGGCCGACGCGCGCGCCGGCTGCCATGTCCATCAGCATCGTGCCGGCCCAGAAGCGGCCCTGCCGGTCGCAGCGGCCATCGTTGAAGCGCATGGCGGGCATGGCGTGATTCACTTCGGCGAGCCGCTTTGATTCGACGAGCCCGTCGCCCTGCGGGGTGATGGTGAACAGACCGCTTTCCATGCCCGCGAGCCAGCTCCCGGGCGCGTCGGCGCGCGGGGCGATGCAGGCGGGCATTTCATCGGTAACCCACAGGACGTGGCCCGCCGCGGACCAGCGGTGCAATGCGCGACCTGGAATGTCGACCCAGTACAGCGCTTCTTCGGCGATCGACCAGACCGGACTCTCGCCCGTGCCGCAGCGCGCATCCACGACGAGTTCGGCCTTCGTCGGCATGGCGCTCAATCTCCGAAGGGGCCTTGCGCGGTGAATCCGCCGCCCTGGTAGATGGCATTCGGATCGGTGGGCGCGACCGGCGGTTGGGCCTCGACCTTCGCGCGGAAGACCTCGGAGGTGTCCTTCGGGGCATAGCCCAGGTGCGCGGCCGCGCTGTTGTCCCACCACACGTCCTTGTTGGCGGACGCGCCGTAGACGACGGTGTGCTTGACGTTCGGCGTGAAGAGCGACTTCTCGATGAGCGAGGTCAGGTCGTCGTAGCTGAGCCAGGTGCTCATCATCCGGCGGTTCGCCGGCTCCGGGAACGAGGAGCCGATGCGGATGCTCACCGTCTCGATGCCCCAGCGGTCGAAATAGAACTGCGCGACGTCTTCGCCGAAGGACTTCGACAGGCCGTAGTAGCTATCGGGCCGGCGCAGCACGTGCGCGTCGAGGTGCTCGGTCTGCTTGTAGAAGCCGATCACATGGTTGGAGCTGGCGAACACCACGCGCTTCACGCCGTGGCGTCGCGCTGCCTCGTAGATGTGGAAAACGCCTTTGATGTTGCCTTCGAGGATTTCCTCGAAAGGGCGCTCGACCGAAACGCCGCCCAGGTGCACGATGGCGTCGCAGCCGGCCACCAGCGCATCGACGGCCTTCTTGTCGGAGAGGTCGCAGGGGACGAATTCTTCGTGGGGGCCCGCGGCCGGGGCGAGCGAGGCGATGTCGGAAAGACGCAGGACGTCTGCATAGGGGCGCAGGCGTTCGCGAAGCACTTTGCCGAGGCCGCCGGCGGCACCGGTGAGCAGCAGGCGGGGAACGCGTTGGGAAGAGGTTGTCTCGCTCATGGAATTTCCGGATCTCTCGTCGTAAGTTATCGGTTGTCGTACAACAGCGCGGCGATTATCATCACGCCATGTCGAACCTGTCAACGGGGTCAACCTCAACCGCAGATCAACCCGCTTTCGGCGCCGCGCTGCGTCGAAGAGGCCGCGGGCTGGCGCATGGGCTCGTCGATGATCTCGGCGAAAAAATTCGCAGCCAGCAACTGCGGCCGGGCGACAAGCTGCCGACCGAGTCGGCCATCATGCAGGCCTACGGCGTCAGCCGCACCGTGGTGCGCGAGGCGCTTTCCAAGCTGCAGGCCGCGGGGCTGGTGGAAACGCACCACGGCATCGGCACTTTCGTGCTGCAGCCCAAGGTCGCGGGGATGTTCCGGCTCGACGCTTCGGAACTCGCGGCCTCGGTCGACGTGCTTGCGGTGCTCGAGTTGCGCATCAGCCTCGAGACCGAATCCGCCGGATTGGCCGCCACGCGCCGCACCGAAGAGCAACTCGCGGCGATGCGCGAAGCGCTTGACGAGTTCGAGCGCAATGTGGAAGTGGCGGGGGACACGGTTGCGCCTGATTTCCGCTTTCACCTGGAGATCGCGCAGGCGACCGGCAACCCCTATTTCGCCGACATCATGAGCCACCTCGGCACGACGATCATTCCGCGCACGCGCATCAACGCCATCCGCAACTACGACCGGCGCGTCGAGTACCTGATGCGCGTGAATCGCGAGCACGAAGAAATCTATGCGGCGATCGCGCGGCGCGATCCGGACTCCGCGCGCGCGGCGATGCGCATCCACCTGACGAACAGCCGCGAGCGCCTGCGCATCGCGCAGGAGGCCGCGCGTAGCGCCGGCACGGCTGCACCGGCTTCGGACGCAACGCCGACGTCCGGCCCTGCGGCCTGAAACCGATGTCGCAAGTGCTGGACATCAGGTCGAACTAGTTGTACGATGACTGACGACAACGAACTGTCAAGTCGATCGCCATTCATTCCTTCGCATCTGGAGACAACACCCATGACCTTGAATCGCCGTGAACTCATGTTCGGCGCGCTCGGCGCAGGCCTGATGACCACCGGCTCGGCCCGTGCCGCCGATGCCTGGCCTGCGAAGCCGATTCGCATCGTGGTGCCGTACCCGCCCGGCGGGTCGTCAGACATCATCGCGCGGATCATCAGCGTGCAGTTGTCGGAAGCGCTCAAGCAGTCGGTAATCGTCGAGAACAAGGCGGGCGCCAACGGCAATCTCGGGGCCGACTACGTGGCGAAGGCGCCGGCCGACGGCTACACGGTGCTCCTGTGCGACGTGGGCGCGCTGGCGATCAGCCCCTCGGTCTACACCAAGCTCTCGTTCGATCCGTCGAAGGATCTGCGCGGCGTGACCATGCTGGCCTATTCGCCGCACCTGCTGGTGGTGCACCCGTCGGTGCAGGCCGGCAATCTCAAGGAACTGATCGCGCTGTCGAAGAAGTCCGATCTCAATTTCGCGGTGACCGCCACCGGCAGCGCACCGCATCTCGCCGGCGTTGCACTCGAACGCGCAAGCGGCGCGCGCTGGCAGTACGTGCCCTACAAGGGCGGCGTGCAGGCGGTGCAGGACACCGTCGCCGGCCAGACCCAGGTGCTCATGAACGGCATGCTCGCGACCTGGCCCCACGTGCAGAGCGGCAAGCTCAAGGTGCTCGGCGTTTCCAAGCCGACGCGCATGCCGCTGCTCGGCGAGGTGCCGACCATTGCGGAGCAGGGCGTGGCTGGCTTCGAGTCCGGCACCTGGCAAGGCGTGCTGGTGCCGCGCGGCACGCCCGAGGCGCTGGTGCAGCGCCTGAACAAGGAGCTGATCGCGATCATCCGCTCGGCCGATGTGCGTTCGCGCCTCGCCGGGCAGGGCGCCGAAGTCGTGACGATGACGCCGCCCGAGCAGGACCAGTTCTTCGAGAAGGAACGCGCCCGCTGGGCGAAGGTCGTCTCCGCCGCGCAAATCAAGCTGGACTGACCCCCAGCCTCGCCCACTTCGTGTGGCTGTGCGTCCCCTCGAGGGGGCCATCCCGGCGGCGCGGCAAAGCCGGCTCCGCGGGATTCCTCGGTTGGGCTGCACCCGTTTTTTTCCACTGACCACTACATATCACTGCTGACCATGAATCCTCAAGAACTCAAATCCATCATGGGCTCCGGCCTGCTGTCGTTCCCGCTGACCGACTTTGACGCGAACGGCGACTTCAACAAGAAGGGCTACATCGAGCGCCTCGAATGGCTGGCACCCTATGGCGCGAGCGCACTGTTCGCGGCAGGTGGCACGGGTGAGTTCTTCTCGCTGACCGGCGACGAGTACCCCGAGATCATCCAGACCGCGGTCGAGACCTGCCGCGGCAAGGTGCCGATCATCGCGGGCGCCGGCGGGCCGACCCGCTTCGCGATTCAGTGCGCGCAAGCGGCCGAGAAGGCCGGCGCGCACGGCATCCTGCTGCTGCCGCACTACCTCACCGAAGCGGGCCAGGAAGGCCTCGCTGCGCACGTCGAAGCGGTGTGCAAGAGCGTGAAGTTCGGCGTCATCGTCTACAACCGCGGCCAGAGCAAGCTCTATCCCGAAACGCTCGCCAAGCTGGCCGAGCGCTGCCCGAACCTCGTCGGCTTCAAGGATGGCATCGGCGATATCGAACTGATGAGTTCCATCTACCTGAAGATGGGCGACCGCTTCGCCTACCTCGGCGGCCTGCCGACCGCGGAGGTCTATGCCGCGGCCTACAAGGCGCTCGGCACGCCGGTGTATTCGTCGGCCGTCTTCAACTTCATCCCGAAGACCGCGATGGAGTTTTACCGCGCCGTCGCCACCGACGACACCGCCACGCAGCACCGCCTGCTCAGGGACTTCTTCATGCCCTACCTTGCGATCCGCAACCAGGGGCAGGGCTACGCGGTGAGCATCGTGAAGGCCGGCGCCAAGATCGTCGGCCACGACGCGGGCCCGGTGCGCACGCCGCTGACAGACCTCAAGGGCGACGAATACGAAGCGCTTGCGACGCTGATCGCAAAGCTCGGTCCGCAGTAAGCTGCCAGACCCGTCTGTCAGCCAGGGCGGCGGCCGGCTCCTTCTGAGCCGGGCCGCCTTTTTCTTCTTGATCGATTCCCAAGGACACCGCCATGCAGAAATTTGACAACCTCATCAACGGCGAATGGATCGCCGGCGCCAGCTATAGCGCGAACACCAATCCGAGCAACCTCGCGGACGTGCTGGGCGAATACGCCCAGGGCGACGCGACGCAGGTCGATGCCGCTGTCGCAGCCGCCACGGCCGCGTTCCCCGCCTGGGCCACCGGCGGCGTGCAGGCGCGCTCCGAGGCGCTGGACAAGATCGGCAACGAGATCCTTGCGCGCAAGGAAGAGCTGGGCACGCTGCTCGCTCGCGAAGAGGGCAAGACGAAGGCCGAAGGCATCGGCGAAGCCACGCGCGCCGGCCAGATCTTCAAGTTCTTCGCCGGCGAATGCCTGCGCCTGTCGGGCGAGGTTCTCCCCTCGGTTCGCCCCGGCATCGGCGTCGAGATCACGCGCGAGCCCGTGGGCGTCGTGGGCCTGATCACGCCGTGGAACTTCCCCATCGCGATCCCCGCCTGGAAGATCGCGCCGGCACTGGCCTTCGGCAACTGCGTGGTCCTGAAGCCCGCGGACCTGGTGCCCGGCTGCGCCTGGGCATTGGCTGAAATCATCAGCCGCTCGGGCATTCCCGCGGGCGTCTTCAACCTCGTGATGGGCCGCGGCAGCGTGATCGGCAATGCAATGGTCCAGCACCCGGGCATCCATGCGGTGAGCTTCACAGGCTCGGTGGGCGTGGGCCGCGACATCGCGGTGCAGTGCGCCACCCGCGGCAAGAAGGTGCAGCTGGAGATGGGCGGCAAGAACCCGCAGGTGGTGCTGGACGATGCCGATCTCAATCAGGCCGTGGAGCTGAGCGTGCAGAGCGCGTTCTATTCGACCGGCCAGCGCTGCACCGCATCGAGCCGGCTGATCGTCACTGAAGGCATCTATCCGAAGTTCATCGAGGCGATGAAGGCCCGCATGGCCAAGATCAAGGTCGGCGATGCGCTCGCGCAGGGCACCGACGTCGGTCCGGTCTCCAGCGGCAGCCAGCTTCAGCAGGACCTGGAATACGTGGAGATCGGCAAGAAGGAAGGCGCGACGCTGGCCGCGGGCGGCGAGCGGCTCAAGCTCGACACGGACGGCTTCTACATGTCGCCGGCGCTCTTCAGCGAATCGGTGGCGGCGATGCGCATCAACAAGGAAGAGATCTTCGGGCCGGTGGCCAGCGTCATCCGGGTGAAGAACTACGAGGAAGCGCTCGCGACCGCGAACGACACCGAGTTCGGCCTGTCGGCCGGCATCGCCACGACCAGCCTGAAGTACGCCACGCACTTCAAGCGCCACAGCCAGGCCGGCATGGTGATGGTGAACCTGCCGACCGCCGGCGTGGATTACCACGTGCCCTTCGGCGGCCGCAAGGGATCGAGCTACGGGCCGCGCGAGCAGGGCCGCTATGCGCAGGAGTTCTTCACCACGGTGAAGACCGCCTACACGCTGGCCTGACGGCCCGAACCCCGGCCTATTTCGGCGCGCGGATCGCCGACTTGGGCCGGAACGCCTTGCAGACCGAATCGTCGGTCTCGAGGTACGGCCCGCCGATCAGGTCGATGCAATAGGGCACCGCGGCGAAGATGCCCGGCACGACCTGCGTGCCGTCCGGGTTCTTCAGCCCTTCGAGCGTCTCGGCGATCGACTTGGGTTGGCCGGGAAGATTGATGATGAGGCTCTTGTTGCGGATCACCGCCACCTGACGCGACAGGATCGCGGTCGGCACGAAGCGCAGGCTGATCTGCCGCATCTGCTCGCCGAAACCCGGCATTTCCTTGTGGGCCACGGCCAGCGTGGCTTCAGGGGTCACGTCGCGCAGTGCCGGGCCCGTGCCGCCGGTGGTCAGCACCAGCGAACAGCCGGCGTCGACCAGTTCGATCAGCGCGGCGCTGATGCCTTCCTTGTCATCGGGGATCAACCGCGAAGCGAAGGTGATCGGATTGCGCAACGCACGCTGCAGCCATTCCTGCAGGGCCGGCAGGCCCTTGTCTTCGTAGACGCCGCTCGATGCGCGGTCGCTGATGGAGACGATGCCGATGCGGATGGCATCGAAGGCAATGTCTGTCATGCGTCGTCCTCGCGGGATTGCTCTGCGGCCTCGGCCGCGTGATCTTCGGTGCCATGCACGCGCAACTGCTCGCGCACGAGCTGGAACACTTCGCGATACGCCTTGCCCTGGCGCGGCGCTTCGCCGGGCGGCCCGGACTTCATGTCCCTGCGCGCCTGGCGCACCAGTGCGCGCAGCTGCTGGGCATCGGTGCCGGGGTGGGTTTCGATCCAGCCGCCGAGCGCGTCGTCGTCGGCGATGAGGCGGTCGCGCCAGCGCTCCGCCTCGTGCAGCGCGGCCGCTTCCTGGGCCGGTCCTCGGTTCTGTTCGGCCAATGCGACGCGCACCGTCTCGACGACCGATTCATCCAGCCCGCGCATCAGCTTGCCGACGAACTGCATCTGCCGGCGCTTGCCTTCGAAGTTGGTGATGCGCCGGGCGTCGGCGATGGCTTCGCGCAACTTGTCGCCGAGGTCGAGTTTGTCGAAGAGACCAGGCCTGAGCGTCAGCAGGGCTTCGCCGAGCGCCTGCAGCTCCGCGCTCTCGCGCTTGAGATCGGTCTTGCTCGCCGCGTCGGTGCCCTTGAGCTCGCGCTTGAGCTCGAGGTCGAGTTCGCTGCCTTCGGCGACGAATTGGCCGCGGACGAAGTAGCCTTTTTTGGGTTTGCGGGACATAGAGACAATCGTAGACCCCTCCGGGCGCACCGGGCGTGTCGCACAAGGAGGGGCAAGTATCATAGTCAACCACATGAGCACACCATCCTCGCGCGCCGAATCCGGCTTCGCCTACAGCCGTTCCTTCTTCGAAAACCTGGTCGACTCAGCCTTGGCCCATGCCAGGAAGCTCGGCGCCACCGACGTGGGCGCCGAGGCGTCCGAAGGCTGCGGCCTGAGCGTGTCGGTGCGCAAGGGCGAGCTCGAGAACGTCGAACGCAATCGCGACAAGTCGCTGGGCGTGACGGTCTACATCGGCCATCGGCGCGGCAACGCGAGCACTTCCGATTTCTCGGAAGCGGCGGTCGCGCAGACCGTGCAGGCGGCCTACGACATCGCGCGCTTCACGGCCGAGGATCCGGTCAGCGGCCTGCCCGACGAGGAAGACATCGCGAAGGACCACCCGGATCTCGATCTCTTCCATCCCTGGGACATCACCAGCGAGCAGGCGGCCGAGCTCGCGCTGGCGTGCGAGTCCGCCGCGATGTCCACGGATAAGCGAATCACCAACAGCGAAGGCGCGGGCGTCTCGGCCCAGCAGAGCCACTTCTTCAGCGCCCACACGCGCGGCTTCCGCGGTGGCTACGCGAGTTCGCGCCATTCGATCTCGGTGGCGCCGATCGCCGGCAAGGGCGACGACATGCAGCGCGATGCGTGGTACAGCTCGATGCGTTCCGCCGATGAGCTCGCGAGTCCGCAGGCCGTCGGGCGCTATGCGGCCGAGCGCGCGCTGAGCCGGCTGAAGTCCCGCAAGATCAAGACCACGGAATGCCCGGTGCTGTTCGAATCGCCGCTCGCGGCCGGCCTGCTGGGCGGGCTGGTGCAGGCGACCAGCGGCGGGGCGCTCTATCGCCGCAGCACCTTCCTGCTCGACTCGCTCGGCAAGCAGGTGCTGCCCTCGCATGTCGACGTGACGGAGGACCCGCACCTGCGCCGCGGCAAGGGCAGCTCGCCCTTCGACGACGAGGGCGTGGTCACGCGCAAGCGCAAGCTGGTGGACGGCGGCCGGCTCGAAGGGTATTTCCTGAGCACTTATTCGGCGCGCAAGCTCGGGATGAAGACCACCGGCAATGCCGGCGGCTCGCACAACCTGACGCTCACGTCGCGCCTCACGCAGCCGGGCGACGACCTGGACGCGATGCTGGCCAAGCTCGGCACGGGCCTGTTCGTGATCGAGCTGATGGGGCAGGGCGTGAACTACGTGACTGGCGACTATTCGCGCGGCGCGAGCGGCTTCTGGGTCGAGAACGGGAAGATCGCCTATCCGGTGCAGGAGATCACCATCGCCGGCAATCTCAAGGACATGCTGCTGGGCATCGAGGCCGTGGGCGCCGATGCCTACAACTATGGCGCGAAGACGACGGGTTCCCTGCTCGTGAACCGGATGAAGGTCGCGGGGAGCTGAGCTTGGCGCGCGGCGGCGCCTGGCCGGCGCGGCAACCCATTCCGCGGGAGGATGACGCCGGCACCGGTGTCCGCCTCGAGGACGTCACGCTGGTGCGGGGCCACCAGCGAATCTTCGAGGGACTGACGCTGCACCTCTCGGAATCGAGGATCGGGCTGATCGGCGACAACGGCGCGGGCAAGAGCAGCCTGTTCCGCCTGATCTGCGGGCTCGACAAGCCGCAGCAGGGTCGTGTCATCGCTTCCGGCGTCGGGCTGATGTTCCAGAACCCCGACGACCAGATCATTTTCCCGACCGTGGCCGAGGAGTTGGTCTTCAGCCTCACGGCCCGTGGCGAGGCGCGCCAGGCCGCGCAGGAGCGGGCGCTCGACTTCCTGGCCGGGCGCGGCTTGTCCGCCTGGGCTGGCCGCTCCGTCGGCGAATTGAGCCAGGGCCAGCGCCAGCAGGTCTGCCTGATGGCGCTGCAGATCAGCGAGCCTCAGACGCTGCTTCTCGACGAACCCTACGCGAGCCTCGATCTGCCGAGCCAGGCCCGGCTCGCCGCTCAGATCGATGCGTCCGGGCAGCAGATCATCCTGTCGACCCATCTGCTCGACCACGTGCATGACTTCGAGCGCGTGTTGTGGCTGGACGAGGGCCGTGTGCGGGCCGACGGCCCGGGCCGCACGGTCTGCGGAGCCTATGCCGACGACGTGCGCGAGCGCGCGCGGGCAGAGGCAGGACGAGGTGGTTATGCGTAGTCTCTATTCGGCGCAGCCAACATGGATGCACGGCGTTCCGGCCTGGATCAAGCTCGCGTTGTTGTCGGTCTGCGGCACGGTCCTGCTGTGGGTCGAGCGGCCTGCGTACCTGATCGCTGCGTGCGTTCTGGCGCTGTCGATCTTCATGTCGCTGGGCGCACCCGCATGGCGCAGCATCCGGATGCTGGGCGGGGTGGCCATCGCGGGCGGGCTGATCGTCCTCTTTCACTGGGTGATGGGCACCACCGTGCAAGGCGTCGCGAGCGCCTTGCGGCTCGGGAGCGCGGCAACGCTCGCGCTGATGCTCACACTGACCACCCGCTTCGAAGACCTGCTGGCCGTGCTCGAAGCCGTCATGCGTCCCTTGCAGCGCATCGGCGTGCCGACGGGGCGCGTTGCGCTCGCACTGGGCCTCATGCTGCGCTTCGCTGAGAACTTCCATGCGCAATGGAATCGCCTCGACGACGCGTACCGGGCGCGCGCGGGCCGGGGCGGCGGAATGCGACTGCTGGCGCCGATGACGATCCGTACCCTTCAGACCGCCGACCGTGTGGCCGACGCACTGGCTGCACGGCTCGGCCGATGACTTCTTCAACCCCTTCCTTGAATGCTGCTCCCATGTCCGCAAACCCTCCTGCCGGCGCCTCGTCTTCACAGTCTCTCGCTCACATCGCGCTGTTCGCGGCGTTGATGGCGGTGCTTGGACTGATTCCCAAGATCGACCTGCCCTTCGGTGTGCCCATCACGCTGCAATCGCTCGGCGTGATGCTGGCGGGCTGCCTGCTGGGGCCGCGCCGTGGCTTTCTCGCGATCGCGCTCTTTCTGCTCGCGGTGGCGCTGGGCCTGCCTTTGCTGTCCGGCGGGCGCGGCGGACTCGGTGTGTTCGTCGGCGCGACCTCGGGCTTCCTGTTCGGCTGGATGTTCGGCGCCTTCGCCTGCGGCCTGCTGATGCGGCTGCTGGTGCCTCGCCTCGGCGACACCACGGGCAAGGGGTTGCTGGCGACCAGTTTCGTTTCTTCGGTGGTCGGCGGGATCGTGGTCGTCTATGCGTTCGGGATCGCCGGGCTGTCGCTCGTGGCCCACATGTCGCTGTCGCAGGCTGCGCTCGCCATGCTGATCTTCATTCCAGGCGACCTCGTCAAGTGCGGCATCTGCGCCGTGGTCGTGCAGACCGTGATGCGCGGCCTGCCCAGCTGGCGACTCGGCCGCGACTGAATCGATCGGCGCGGCTAGCGCGCCTTGCGGCGCTTGAACAGCGTCGCTGAAACGTAGTCCTTGCGCGGGCCGCGCACGGTGTGACAGACGACGAAAGTCCCGTCGGCCAGAAAGCGGTAGCTGCTGTCGTAGACGTCGGGCGAGCACAGGTGCGTGGCCAGGCCGGCGAACGCATCGCCGTCGCGCTCGAGTTCGATGTGGTGGAAGACGCGGGGCGGCGCTTCGTTGAAGAACACCGTGAAGCCGCGGGGGGCGCGCTCGAAGCGGTACTCGCGGAACGCGTCGAGCTCCTTGCCGCCGGCCAGCCGGACACGGCCTTCTTCGCGGTAGGCCATCACATCGGGCTGCCGCCGCTCGAACACGGCGGTGCCGGTCATCGTGGCCTGGTTCTCGATGTTCCGGTCGAGGTCCCAGGCACCTTCGAGCTGGTCGAAGACGACGTGCGCGCCGTGCCAAGGGCCCGTTGTCACGTCCAGGCGGGTGGCGGTTCGGCCCGCAGAAGCTGCCGCACCCGGGTGATCACCCGCACATAGGGCTCCGCGAACGCGTCGAGCGGCGCGTCGTGCGTCAGCCAGCTGAAGCTGAAGACGAGGCCGTCCTCTTCGGGGCTGCCCATCGCGACGTGGTCGAAGGTCTCGGGCACCGTCGTTGGCGAGCGCATCAGGAACAGGTGCCAGAGCTGCGGGTGCCGGTGCATGTTGCCTTCCACGCCGGCTTCGCAATAGCGATCCATGGTGCCCAGGGGCACGAGTTCGCCGGTGTAGTCGATGCCGGATTCCTCCAGCAGCTCGCGGCGCACCGCATCTTCCGGGGCTTCGCCGGGCTCGATGGTGCCCTTCGGCAACTGCATGCCCCGGTCCTCGGGGTGATGGAAGACCAGGAGGCGGCCCCGATCGTCCACCAGGCAGGCGCAGGCCTTGAGGACCGGGCGCTTCGTCATGCCGAGGCGCCCGACAGCGCCGCCTTGACCGCGGCGCTGACCTGGCCCATGTCGGCCTTGCCGGCGAGGCGCGTCTTCACGACGCCCATGACCTTGCCCATGTCGCCGGGGCCCTTGGCGCCGAGCTCGGCCACGATGGCTTTCACCTCGACAGCGACTTCGTCGGCGCTCATGCGCTGCGGCAGGTAGACCTCCAGCACCTTGATCTCGGCGGCTTCCTTGTCCGCGAGATCCATGCGGCCGCCCTGCGTGAACGCGGCGACCGAGTCCTTGCGCTGCTTCACCAGCTTGTCGACGATCGCAACGATCATGGCGTCGTCCAGCACCACACGCTCGTCGACTTCCTTCTGCTTCATGGCGGCGAGCAGCAGGCGGATGGTGCCCAGGCGCTCGGAGTCCTTGGCGCGCATCGCGGTCTTCATGTCTTCGTTGATCTGGTCCTTGAGGCTCATGGCGGGCTTTCTGTCTGGCGGAAAACAAAAAGCCGCGGCAGGGAAGTCCTGGCGCGGCTCTGGGAAGGAGCTGAAGCTGAACCGGGCACTGGCGCCGGGCCAGCGCAGCGGGCGATCAGTACAGCTTCTTGGGGAGCTGCATGCTGCGCACGCGCTTGTAATGACGCTTGACGGCAGCTGCCTTCTTGCGCTTGCGCTCGGCGGTCGGCTTTTCGTAGAACTCGCGGGCACGCAGGTCGGTCAGCAGGCCGAGCTTTTCGATGGTGCGCTTGAAACGGCGCAGTGCGACGTCGAAGGGCTCGTTTTCTTTTACGCGGATGGTGGTCATTGATTGAATCGGTTGAATTTGGCGCGGGCAAGATCGGCACCCAAGCCGGGGTTCCTCAACTGAAAAAAGGGGTGCGGCCGTTGAGGGGAGGCCAAAGTTAGCCCGGCATTATAGCCTGAGCTTTGCTCTTGAGCGACAGCGCCTCCGCACAAGCATGTGCGCTCGCCCACGCCCACTGGAAGTTGTAACCGCCGAGCCAGCCGGTGACGTCGACCACCTCGCCGATGAAATAGAGGCCCGGCTGCTTCGATTCCATCGTCTGCGAGGACAGGTCGCGCGTATCGACGCCACCCGCGGTCACCTCGGCCTTCTTGTAGCCCTCGGTGCCGCTCGGCGTGATCTGCCACCGGGCGATCCGCTCCGCCAGGGCGGCCAGTGCACGATCGGCGGCTTCGTTGATCGGCCGCTGCAGCGCCGCATCCTCGCCCGCCCAGGCATCGGCGAGCCGCGACGGCACCAGCGCGGCCAGTTCGTTGGCGATGCGTTTGCGGGACTGCCGCTTGGCCTCGCCGAGCGCTTCGGCGACGTCCGTGCCGGGGGCGAAGTCGATGGTGAGCGGCGCGCCGGGCCGCCAGTAGGTCGAAATCTGCAGTACCGCCGGGCCGGACAGCCCCCGATGCGTGAAGAGCAGGTCTTCGAGAAAGTGCATCCGCTCCTTCTTGCTGCCGGTTTCGATCTGCACCGGCAGCGAAAGGCCCGCCAACCCGGCATACGGGGCCCAGCCCTCGCCGCCGAAGGTCAGCGGCACCAGCGCCGGGCGCGGCGTGACCACGCGCAGCCCGAACTGCTCGGCCATCCGGTAGCCGAAGTCGCTCGCGCCGATCTGGGGGATCGAAAGACCACCGGTGGCAATCACCAGTTGGGGAGCGCGGACCGCACCGCGGGGGGTCTCGACCCGATAGCCGCCGCCGTCCGACCAGCCGATCGCGCCCACGCTGCAAGGCTGCCAGTGCTCGACGCCGCCGGCCCGGCATTCGGCCAGCAGCATGTCGATGATCTGCTGCGACGAGCCGTCGCAGAAAAGCTGCCCCTTGTGCTTCTCGTGGTAGGCGATGCCGTGCCGCTGCACCATGTCGATGAACTGCTGCGGCGCATAGCGCGACAGCGCCGAGCGGCAGAAGTGCGGGTTGTCGCCGATGAAGTGCCGCTGCGGCGCGCGCACGTCCAGGTCGCGATTGGTGAAATTGGCGCGTCCGCCGCCGGAAATCCGGATCTTCTCGGCGATGCGCTCGTTGTGGTCGACCAGCAGCACCTTCACGCCGCGCTGCCCCGCCTGCGCGGCGCAGAAGAGCCCTGCGGCGCCTGCGCCGATGACGATGGCGTCGAACGACTTCTGACCGTCCGACATCAGGTGCCGAAACGGGTGACCGATACGCCCGCAGCCGCCAGCCCTTGCAGAACGTCGCCCACGACGATCACCGACGGGCTTCCGAGTCCGGCAGCGGTGAGGTCCGTGCGCAGGCACGCGAGCGTGCTCGTGATATGCCGCTGGTGGGGCAGACTCGCATGCTGGATCACGGCCACCGGCGTATCGCCGGGCAGCCCGCGCAGCAGTTGGTTCTGGATGTGCGCGACGCCCGATACGCCCATGTAGATCACCAGCGTCAGCCGCGCATCGCGCGCCGTCGCGGCGAGCTGCTGCCAGTCGGTGGGGTTCTCGGCGGCCGAGTGCCCGGTCTTGGCGTGGCCGGTGACGAACACCACGCCCTGCGCATGGTCGCGATGCGTCAGCGGCACGCCCAGCGCGGTGACCGCGGCGAGCCCGGCGGTGATGCCGTTGACCACGGTGCATTCGATGCCGGCTTCGCGCAGGTGCTCGACCTCCTCGCCGCCGCGGCCGAAGATGAACGGGTCGCCGCCCTTCAGGCGAACCACGGTCTCGCCTTCCTGCACCGCGGTGATCATGAGCCGCTCGATGAAGGCCTGCGGCGTGCTGCGGCAGCCGCCGCGCTTGCCCACGTGGATGACGCGTGCGTCCGGCCGCGCGTAGGCGAGGATCTCGTCGTTGACCAGGTCGTCGACCAGCAGCACAGTGGCCGCCTGGATCGCCTTGACGGCCTTGATCGTCAGCAGTTCAGGATCGCCGGGCCCGGCGCCGACCAGGGTGCAGGTGCCTTGGGGGGAGGTGGTGTTCATCGGGTCTCCGTCTCTTGCGGCTGGGTCTGTTGGGCGAGGTTGGCGAGCTGGACGATCTGCGCGACCTGCTGCGCGATGGCATCGGGCGCGGGTGTCTCGCCGGCCAGCACGCGGCGCGTGTAGTCCACCGTGGTGTCGACGTCGATGTCCTTCGGAAGCCCTGGCACGTCGCTCTGCGTGCCCGGCTGCTGTTCCTGCAGGGGAACGTGCCGTCCGTGCACGAAGCCATCGGTCTGCGCAGTCCGACGCGGATCGGCGGCGCTCTCGCCTTCGAGCCCGCGCGAGAGCAGGGCGGTCATGCCCATCAGTTCGAAGGTGGCGGCCATCGACCTGGCGTATTCGGGGTGGGTGTAGCTGCCGATCACCACGGATTCGCCGGCGCTCGGCTGCATCAGCTTGACCACGCTGTGGCCCGGGTTGCGCAGGCCGACCACGCGCCGCACGTCGAGCAGGCGCTTGAGTCCGGGCAAGAGCAGTTCGGTCGGCGCGAAGACGACTTCGCCATCGTCGATCGCGCGAATCGCCTTGAGGGCCGGCACACCGAGCCCCGCAAGCACGTTGGACGCCAGCACGCGCGTCGATTCGGTGGCCGTGCCATGCACCAGCACCGGCAGCCCTTCGCGCGCCAGCAGCAGGGCCAGAAGCGGCGTCAGCACGGGCAGGCGTCGCGCGCCGTTGTAGCTGGGCAGCACGACCAGCGGTCGATGTGTGGCGGGAAAGCGGTTCAGCCGTGCATGCGTCGCATCGAGAAAGCCCGCGAGTTCCTCCGGCGTCTCGCCCTTGATGCGCATCGCGAGGCAGAAGGCGCCGACCTCGAGGTCGGTCACCGTGCCGTCCAGCACCTGGCCGAACAGGTCGCGTGCCTGCTCGCGCTCGAGCGGCTTGGCACCGCGCGCGCCGCGGCCGATTTCCTTGATGTAGTGGCTGATTCCCATGGGAGTGCCGATTGTCCCGCAAGGCTTATGCCGCAAAGCGGGCGTCCTTATGCCCCGCTGCGCAGGAAGGTCTGCGTCCGCGAGCGCGGCGGGACTGTTCATGGCGCCACCGCGACGGCCGGCGACGCGCCGGCGCGGACCATTCGCTTGAGTTCGGGCACGCACGAACCGCAGTTGGTGCCGCACTTGAGCGACCCCTGGAGCGCGGCCAAGCGCTCGTCCTCCGATCCGCCCGATGCGGCGAGCTGCCCTGCAATCGCCTTCTCCGTCACGCCGAAGCAACTGCAGATGATCTTGCCCTTGGAGGCCACATTGCCCGGTGCCGCCGCGCCGGGGCGCAGGAGCTGGCGGCCATAGGCCTGTGCCGGCAGGCGGTCCTGCAGGAGGGCCTTGATCCACGCTTCGGCCCGCGTGTCGCCGCCGAGCAGGAATCCTTCCAGGTACGCATCGGCACCGCTGCGCACCAGCCGGACCGCGCGGCGCTGGCCGCGTCGTGCGTCGGCGTAGCGGAGCGTTTCCGCGCCGTTCAGGGACAACAGCGCTTCAGTCTGCGCGAGCAGCGCATCCGGCGGCGCCTCGTACGCCGCTGCCCGGAAAAGCACGCCGGCGCGCTCCTGGCCATCGCCGCCGAGCGCCGCGCCGGTGCCGAAGGGCACGCAGCTCGCAAAGGGGAAAGACCGCATCAGCTCGCGCAGCGCGGCCGCCACCTCCAGCGCCGTTCCCTGCGGCAGCCACGCGGCCGCGAGCAGCGACCATGGCAGCTCGGCCTTGAGGATCTTCACCGCCGCGTGCTTGAGCTCCGGCTGCTTCGAATCGGGGCAGTAAGTCGACGTGGTCAGCGCGTTCACGCCCGCGAGCGGTGTGCCGGTGCTCGACGACCCGCTCAGGTACTCGCCGCCCCAGTGCATCGCGATGAACGCCTGGCTCAGCCCGACCTCGGTGCTGCCGGCGACCGGCACCACGATCGAGCCGCGCCGCGAGGTGACGTGGACGAGATCGCCCTCGGCGATCTGGCGGCGTGCCATGTCCTGCGGATGCATCTGCAGGGTGGGTTCCGCCGCATGGCCGAAGAGGCGGCCCAGCGTGCCGGTGCGGCTCATGCCGTGCCACTGGTCGCGCAGGCGCCCGGTGTTCAGCGAGAACGGGTAGCGCGCCTCGCGTGCCTCGGCCACGGGCTTGTAGGGCGTGTCGACGAAGCGGGCGCGGCCGTCCGGCGTCGGGAAGATGCTGTCTTCGTAGAGCCGGGCGCGGCCCGTGGCCTCGCCCTTGCGCAGCGGCCATTGCTGCGGCGCGGCTTCAAGCATCGTGTAGCTCATGCCGGTGATGTCGAGGTCGCGGCCCTGGGTGGATTCGCGGTGCTCGTTCCACACCGATTCGGGCGTGTCGTAGGGGAACAGTGTCTGCGTGCGGCCCAGGCGATCTTCCAGCCGGCGCGCGAAGTCCACGCCGATCGCCCAGTCGTTGCGCGCTTCGCCGGGCGCGGAGACGGCCGACCGCACGCGCGAGATGCGCCGCTCGCTGTTGGTGACGGTGCCGTCCTTCTCGCCCCAGGTGGTGGCCGGGAGCAGCAGGTCGGCGAAGGCGCAGGTCGCGGTGGTCGAGAAGGCTTCCTGAACCACCACGAACTCGCAACGTTCGAGCGCGCGGCGCACGGTCGCCTGGTCGGGCATCGATTGGGCCGGATTGGTGCAGGCGATCCACAGCGCGCGGATCTCGCCGTCGGCCGCCGCCTGGAACATCTCGACGGCGGTCTTGCCGGGCTTCTGCGGTACATCGGCGATGCCCCAGAGCGCCGCGACTTCGGCGCGATGCTGCGGATCCGCGAGATCGCGATGCGCCGACAGCAGGTTCGCGAGCCCGCCCACTTCGCGCCCGCCCATCGCGTTGGGCTGACCGGTGAGCGAGAACGGACCCGCGCCGGGCTTGCCGATCTGCGCGGTCGCCAGGTGCAGGTTGATCAGCGCCGCGTTCTTGATCGTGCCCGACGACGACTGGTTGAGGCCCTGGCAGTAGAGGCTCAGCGTCGCGGGCGACGTCGCGAAGAGGCGCGCCGCTTCGAGCAGGTCCTCCTTCGAGATGCCGCAGACCTGCGCGACGCGGTCCGGCGTGCAGTCCCGCACCGTGGCCTTGAGCGCATCGAAGCCGCTGGTGTGCTCGGCGATGTAGCGCGCATCGGTCCAGCCTTCCCACAGCATCAGGTGCAGCATGCCGTTGAAGAGCATCACGTCGGTGCCGGGCTGGATCGGCAGGAACAGGTCGGCGATCTCCACCGTGTCGGTGCGGCGCGGATCGGCCACGACGATCTTCATCGCCGGATTCGCCGCCTTCGCATCCTCGATGCGGCGGAACAGGATCGGGTGCGCCCATGCGGTGTTGCTCCCCACGATGAAGAGGCACTGCGCGTGCTTCAGGTCGTCGTAGCAGGCGGGCGGCGCATCGGCGCCCAACGTCTTCTTGTAGCCCGCGACCGCGCTGCTCATGCACAGGCGCGAGTTGGTGTCGATGTTGTTGGTGCCGACGAGGCCCTTGGCGAGCTTGTTGAAGACGTAGTAGTCCTCGGTCAGCAGCTGGCCGGACACATAGAAGCCGACCGCGTCCGGCCCGTGGTCGCGGATGACCTGTGCGAACTTCTCGACTGCGAGGTCCAGCGCGCCGTCCCAGCTGATCGGCTCCGGCATCGAGCCGCGCGTGGCGCGCTGCATGGGTCGCAGCAGGCGCGTCTGCATCGTGACCGCGGCGCTGGCGGTGAGGTGCAGCGTCGATCCCTTGGTGCACAGCCGGCCGAAGTTGGCGGGATGCTCGGGATCTCCGCGCACGCCGGTGATCTGCGCGCCATCGGATTCGATGATCACGCCACAGCCCACGCCGCAGTAAGGGCAGGTCGAGCGTGTTTGCTTCATGGGTCGGCCCTCAGACTTCGATGATGCGTTTCGGGCCGGCGACCGGCTTCGGCAGATCGATCGCGTGCGATTCGAGTTCGTGCGCGTCGAGGTGCACCACATCGCCCTCCACCTTCACCGCGAAGCGCGGCGTACACCCTTCGTCGGGTGCCTTCGCGCAGCCGTCGTCGAGGCCGATCGACCAGTTGTGCAGCGGGCACGCGACGCTGGTGCCGAAGACGATGCCCTGGCTCAGCGGGCCGCCCTTGTGCGGGCAGCGGTCGAGCAGCGCGAAGACCTCGTTCTCGGAATTGCGGAATACCGCCACGTCCGCGCCCACTGGGCGGTTCACGCGCCGCGCCCCGAGCACCGGGATGTCGTCGACGCGGCAGATCGGTTTCCATTCACTCATCGTGGTTCCTTTCAGGCCGCTTCAGGCGGGTTGTGCGGCGGGATGGATCACGGCCACGGGCTTGAACTGCCGCACGTCGACTGAAGCCTCCGCCGACGCGAACCACGGATCCGGCTCGCCATCGAGCGCGAACTGGAGCCGCTCCCAGAGCGCCTTGCGGCCTTCCGCGTCTTCGAGGATCTTCTTCTTCACGTAGTCGAGGCCGACGCGTCCGATGTAGTGCACCGTGCGCTCCAGGTACCAGCCTTCCTCGCGGTAGAGCTGCAGGAAGGCGCCGGCGTACTCCATCACCTCCTCGGAGCTTTTCGCCTTGACCAGGAAGTGCGCCACCTCGGTCTTGATGCCGCCGTTGCCTCCGACATAGATCTCCCAGCCCGAGTCGACGCCGATCACGCCGACATCCTTGATCCCCGATTCGGCGCAGTTGCGCGGGCAGCCCGACACCGCGAGCTTGACCTTGTGCGGCGAGTACATCGCCCACAGCGCGCGCTCCAGGTCCTTGCCCATCTGCGTGGAATCCTGCGTGCCGAAGCGGCACCACTCGCTGCCCACGCAGGTCTTCACCGTGCGCAGCGACTTGGCGTAGGCAAAGCCCGAGGGCATGCCGATGTCGCGCCAGACGTTCTCCAGGTCTTCCTTCTTCACGCCGAGCAGGTCGATGCGCTGGCCGCCCGTGACCTTGACCGTCGGGATGTTGTACTTGTCCGCCGCATCGGCGATGCGGCGCAGCTCGTCGGGCGTGGTGTGGCCGCCCCACATGCGCGGGATCACCGAATAGGTGCCGTCCTTCTGGATGTTGGCGTGGCTGCGCTCGTTGATGAAACGGCTTTGTGGATCGTCCTTCGCCTCCTTGGGCCAGGTCGAGATCAGGTAGTAGTTGATGGCCGGCCGGCAGCTCGAGCAGCCGTTGGGCGTGCGCCAGCCGAGGTTGCGATAGACCTCGTCGTGCGTGAGGTAGTGCTCCTTGCGGATCGCGTCGCGCACGTCCTGGTGGCTCACGTCGGTGCAGCCGCAGATCGCCTTCTTCTTCGGCGCGGCCGAATAGTCGCCGCCGGCGGTGAACATCAGGATCTGTTCGACGAGCCCCGTGCACGAGCCGCACGAGGCGCTGGCTTTGGTGTGCTTCTTCACCTCTTCGAGCGTGAAGAGGCCCTTTTCCTTGATCGCCTTGCAGATGGCGCCTTTATTCACGCCGTTGCAGCCGCAGACCTCCGCTTCGTCGGGCATCGACGCGGCCTTGTTGTGGCCTTCATGGCCGGTGTCGCCGATGTTCGATTCGCCGAACATGAGCTTGTCGCGCAGGTCGTGCACGCTGCGGCCGTCGCGCAGCAGCTTGAAGTACCAGCTGCCGTCCACCGTGTCGCCGTAGAGGCAGGCACCGACCAGCTTGTCGTCCTTGATCACCAGCTTCTTGTAGACGCCGCCGAAGGGGTCGCTCATCACGATCTCCTCGCATCCTTCGCCGCCCATGAACTCGCCGGCCGAGAACAGGTCGATGCCGGTGACCTTGAGCTTGGTGGAGGTCAGCGAGCCCTGGTAGCGGCCGATGCCGAAATGGGCGAGGTGGTTCGCCGCGACCTTCGCCTGCTCGAACAGCGGCGCGACCAGCCCATAGGCGATGCCGCGATGCGCCGCGCATTCGCCGACCGAATAGATGCGCGGGTCGGTCACGGTCTGCATCGTGTCGGTGACCACGATGCCGCGGTTGACGTGCAGGTGGATCTTCTCGGCCAGCTCGGTGTTGGGGCGGATGCCGACCGCCATCACCACGAGATCGGCTGCGACCTCGGTGCCGTCCTTGAAGCGGATGGCTTTCACGCGGCCGTCGTCGCCGCCGACCAGTTCCTGCGTCTGCGCGCCGATCAGGAACTTGAGGCCGCGGTCTTCGAGCGACTTCTGCAGCATCTTGCCGGCGACGTCATCGAGCTGGCGCTCCATCAGCCAGGGCATGACGTGCACGACCGTGACATTCATCCCGCGCAGCATCAGGCCGTTGGCCGCTTCCAGGCCCAGCAGGCCGCCTCCGATGACCACCGCATTCTTGTGCGTGCGCGCGGTCTCGATCATGTAGTCGGTGTCGGCGATGTCGCGATAGGCGATCACGCCCTTCAGGTCCTTGCCCGGTACCGGCAGCATGAAAGGGTTGGAGCCGGTGCACATCAGCAGGCGGTCGTAAGTGGCCTCGGTGCCGTCATCGGCGCGCACGATGCGTTTCACGCGATCGATCTCGACCACCTTCTTGCCGGCATGCAGGGTGATGTTGTTCTCGGCGTACCACTCCCAGCTGTTGAGGACGATCTCGTCGATCGTCTGCTCGCCGGCGAGCACAGGGGACAGCAGGATGCGGTTGTAGTTGGGATGCGGCTCCGCGCCGAACACGGTGATGTCGTAGAGCTCGGGCTCGATCTTGAGCAGCTCTTCGATCGTGCGCACGCCGGCCATGCCGTTGCCGATCATCACGAGTTTCATCTTCTTCATGGGGCTCAACCTTTCCTGAAATCAAGCAATCGGGAGCCCATGGCGCGCGTGGAGAATCGCGCCATGAGTTTCGAGGTGGACATCGGCTACAGCAGCGAGCGCGGACCGCGCGACGTCAACGAGGACTTCGCGGGCGCGGTGCGCGCGCCGAAGGGCGAGGAGGCACGCGGGCTGATCGCCGCCATTGCGGACGGCGTGTCCACCGGTGGCCGGGGCCTGGAAGCCGCGCAGACCACGGTGATGGGCCTTCTGGGCGACTACTTCGCGACGCCCGAAACCTGGGAACCGACTGCCGCGCTGGACCGCCTGATCGGTGCGCAGAACGCCTGGCTGGCCGATCACAACCGCCGTCGCCACGGCGGCGGCGCCGCGCTCACCACGCTCACCGCTTTGGTGCTGCACGGGCAGAGCTACACACTGGCGCATGTCGGCGATACCCGTGCATGGCGTGTACGGCAGGACGGCGAACCCGCTGCGCCGCTGACGCAGGACCATGCCTTCGACCATCCCGATCTGCGCAGCCGGCTGACGCGCGCGATCGGCCTGGACGATCAGGTGCGCGTCGACTACGTGCAGGGAGATGTCCGCGTCGGCGACTGCTTCGTGCTGAGTTCCGACGGCGTGCATGGCGCGCTCAAGCCCCGGCATCTCGCCGCGCTGGCACTGCAGGGCAGTGCGGCCGAGGCGAGCGAGGCGCTGGTGCGCGCCGCGCTGTCTGCCGGTGCGCGCGACAACGCGACCGCGCTGGTGATCCGCGTCACCGGGCTGGACGCGCGCCAGCTCGATGACGAACTCGGCGACGTTCGCCGGCTCGCTCCGCCGCCCGTGCTGAAGGTGGGCGACGTCATCGATGGCTACGTCGTCACCGCGGTGGTGGCCGACACCGGTGTTCATCTGCTCTACCAGGCGCGCGACCAGGGGACGCGCAAGCTGGTCGCGCTCAAGACCCTGCACCCCGCTCGCGCCGGCGACCCGCAGGAGCGCGCGATGCTCGCGCACGAAGCGTGGCTGGGCCTGCGCGTCAGCACGCGGGCCGACAGCGGCTTCGTGCGGGTGCACGAACGCGCGCCCGGTGCGAGTGCGCTCTACACCGTCTTCGACTGGCACGGCGGGCGCACGCTGGAGCAGATCCGCAAGGCGCAGCCGCGCGGCGCGGTCGCCGACGTCGTCGCCGCGGCCATCGAGGTCGCCCGCGCGTTGGGCCGCCTGCACCGTCATGGCGTCGTGCATCGCGACATCAAGCCCGGCAACCTGCACCTGGGGGACGACGGGCGTTGGCGCATCCTCGATCTGGGCGTGGCGCTTTCCGGTCGCGAAGGCGGGGCGCAGCGCGAACTCCATGCCGGGACGCCGAGCTACATCAACCCCGAGCAGTGGGAGGGGCAGGTCGCCGATGAAGCGAGCGACCTGTTCGCGCTCGGCGTCACGCTCTATCAGTGGCTCGCCGGGCGCCTGCCGTACGGGGAAATCGAGCCCTACCAGTCCGCGCGCTACCGGCGCGATCCGGTCGCCTTGTCGCGCATCCGTCCCGATGTGCCGATCTGGCTCGACCATCTGGTCTGCAAGGCGGTCGCGCGCGATCCCCGGCAGCGCTTCGAGACGGCCGAGGAGATGCTGCTCGCGCTGGAGCGAGGCGCCGCGAGACCGGTCAGCGCCCCCAGCGCGACGCCGCTGATCCACCGCGACCCGGCTGCGCTCTACAAGATCGCGCTCGCCATCTCGGTCGTGCTCAACGCCTTGCTTGCCTTCTGGCTGCTCTTCCTGCCGCGCTAATGAGCTCACCCCCAGGCTCGCGCACTTCGTGTCGCTCTCCACCCCCTTGCCGGGGGCGATACCAGCGGCCCGGCGCAGCCGGTTCCGCGGTATCCCTGGTGTGACATTCGTGGTGTTCATGCGCTGCGTGCCTTGGGAGCGCGCTTGGGGGCGTGCGCGGGGGCGGCCGCATGCGCCGAAGCGCGGGCGCGTCCGCCTTTCTCTGCCCAGGTGCGCGTCCAGCGGATCTGCATGACGCGCATCACGCCCAGCATCACCAGCGAGAGCACGGCGAAGAAGACGAAACCCCAGGTGTAGCTGCCGAGGTACTGCTTCGACAGGCCCATCGCGTTCGGCACCAGGCCGCCGCCGAGTGCGCCGATCTCGCCGATCATCGAGCCGGCCACCGCGGTGGTCGCGGGCCAGCGCAGCGGCACCAGTTGGAACAGGGCGCCGTTGCCCGCGCCGAGTGCCGCGAAGCAGACGATCAGCAGCAGCGTGGTGATCGCGAGCGAGCCCGACGAGAAGCCGACCAGCACCAGCCCCACCGCCACCACCAGCAGCACCAGCGTGAGCGTGTTGACGCCGCCCCAGCGATCGGAGATCCAGCCGCCGATCACGCGCACTGCCGCACCCATGAACGCCGCCAACATCGTGAGCTGGCCCGCCTGCACCTTGCTCACGCCGAACTGGTCGTAGTAGTAGGACGGCAGGAAGGTCGTGAGGCCGATGAAGCCGCCGAAGGTCACGCCGTAGATCAGGCTGAACACCCAGCCGTCCTTCTCGAACAGGCAGGCGATGTGCTCGCGGAAGCTTGCGTGGCTGTCGACGTCCGGCGGCTCCTTCGCGTAGACGATCATCACGATCATAGGCACCAGAATCGCGACCGCCGCAATGCCGTAGACGCTCTGCCAGCCCAGCCATTGCGCCAGCGGCGGCGCGACCAGCACCGACACCGCGGTGCCGACGTTGCCGGCGCCGACGAGTCCCATCGCGAGGCCCTTGTGCTGCGGCGGGAACCAGCCCGAGCCCAGCGAGAGCGCGACGCCGAAGCTCGCACCCGCGATGCCCAGCAACACGCCCATCGCGAGCAGGTCGTTGAAGCTGTGCACCATGAAGAAACCGAACAGCATCGCCACCGCGATCAGGCCCATCTCGACCAGCGTGGCCTTCTTGCGGCCGATGTACTGCGCGAGCACGCCGAGCGGAAAGCGCATCAGCGCGCCCGCAATGATCGGCACCGAGAGCATCAGCCCCTTCTGCGCCGGCGACAGGTTGAAGGTCTCGCCGATGAACGGCGCCATCGCGCCATTGAGCACCCAGATGCAGCACGAGAAAGCGAAGTACAGGAAGGCCGCGAACAACGTCGGGCCGTGGCCTGCGCGCAAGAAGGACTTGAAGCTGGACATGGGCTTTCAATGCGAAACGCCGCGGCGCGGCCGTTGGCGGGCCGTGTCGTCGGGCGGGGTTGGCGTGGAGTGCCGGCAGCGGGCGCTGGCGGCGTGATGGAGGTTCGGCGTGCAGGACCCTGCAGCTTCACCAAAGCGGTGCTTCGTTACACCGTGCCCACCTTCACGCAAGAGGCATGCCAGTCCACGCGTGCTGGCGTGGCCTATGCTTCCATCCGTATCTCGATGTTTGCCGTGAACCCCTTGCTCGTCGTTCTTTCTTCCGAGTCCGCCGGACTGCCCGATGCCCTGCAACGAGTATTGGGCGACGGCGTTGATTTTTCGGTCATTGCGCGCGCCACGCCGGAGACCATGCTGTCGCAGGCCGCAGCGCTCGGCTCGTGCGAGATCGTTGCCTTTATGCAGGATGGCGTGCAGGACCTTCTCGATGCACTGGAAGCAGGCGGCGGCGTGCTGTCGAGCCCGCTCAGCGTCGTCTCTGACCCGCTGGAGCGCGATGTCCACGAGAAGCTGGCGGCGCTCGGCGTCCATGCGTGGATGCCGATCGAATCGCTGGATGCACCTTCGTTCGAGGCACTGCTCAGCCGTGCGCGCGCACGCTGGGCGCGCGAATCGGCGTTGCGCACCGAACTGGACGCGCTGCGCACCCGCTTCGACGAACGCAAGTGGATCGATCGCGCGAAGGGCCTGCTGATGGCGGCGCGCGGCATCGGCGAAGACGAGGCTTTCGGCCTGCTGCGCGGCGCGGCGATGCACGCGAACCTGCGTCTCGGCGAGGTCTCGCGCTCGGTGGTCGAGGCCTCGCGTTGGGCGGATGCCATCAACCGTGCGGGGCAGTTGCGCATGCTCTCGCAGCGGCTCGTCCGGCTTTCGGCGCAGGCGCTGGCGGGCATCGACGCCAAGCGCGCGCGTGTGCTTCGCACCCAGTCGACCGAGCGCGTGCAGGACAACTTCGTTCATCTGGCTGCCCTCGAACTCGACGAGGCGGGCTCCCACGCGCTGGCCGAGGCACGAGCGGCATGGAACGCGCTCGACGTGGCGCTCGGGGCGCGGATCGCGCCGCCGGCACTGGCGGAGATCGACGGGCGCGCGGATGCATTGCTGCTCGCCGCAGAAGCGCTGACCGGCGCACTGGAGATTTCGGGCGCACGTCGGGCGCTGCGCATCGTCAACATCTGCGGGCGCCAGCGCATGCGCGCACAGCGGCTCGCGAAGGATGCGCTGCTGGCTTCGACGCTTTCATCCAGCGCCTCGCGCGAGCGCCTTGCACCGACCATGGGCGAATTCGAATCCGCCCTGCTCGAACTGGAACAGGCGCCGCTCAGCTCGCCCGACATCCGCGCCGCGCTCGCTTCCGCGCGCGACGAGTGGCTGCGGCTGGTGCGCGGCGTGCGCGAGATCGACAGCGCCGAAGGACGCGCCGCGCTGGTGCGTTCCAGCGATGCGCTGGTCGAGACCTTCGACCAGCTCACTGCCTCGTACGAGCACAGTCTGCAGGTCCTCATGTCCTGACCTCCGGCGAGTCCGCTCAGGCGGCGACTTTCTCCACGTGCGCCTGGCGGGTGTACAGGAAGTCGATCACCGCCTTGCGCGCATGCACGTAGACCGGGTCCTCCGCGAGTTCCACGCGGTTGCGCGGACGGGGAAGGTCGACCGACAGCACTTCGCCGATGGTCGCGGCGGGCCCGTTGGTGAGCATCACGATGCGGTCGGAGAGCAGCACTGCCTCGTCCACGTCGTGCGTGACCATCACCACCGTGCTGTGCGTCTTCTGCACGATCGCGAGCAGCTCGTCCTGCAGCTTGGCGCGGGTGAGTGCGTCGAGCGCGCCGAAAGGCTCGTCCATGAGCAGCACCTTGGGTTCCATCGACAGCGCGCGTGCGATGCCCACGCGCTGCTTCATGCCGCCGGAGATTTCGCCGGGACGCTTCTGCGCGGCGGCGGTGAGGCCGACCAGCGCAAGCGCCGCTTCGGTGCGTGCCTTCAGTTGCGCCCTGTTTTCGGTCGACGCGAAGACGCGCTCGACCGCCAGATGCACGTTCTCGTAGCAGGTGAGCCACGGCAAGAGCGAATGATTCTGGAACACCACCGCCCGTTCCGGGCCGGGACCCTTGATCTCGCGGTTGGCGCACAGGAGCGCGCCCTGGGTGGGCGTGGTGAGCCCGGCGATCAGGTTCAACAGCGTCGACTTGCCGCAGCCCGAATGCCCGATCAGCGTGATGAACTCGCCCTTGGCTACCTGCAGGTGGATGTCGCGCAGCGCGAGGAAGCTGCCCTTCGGTGTCTTGAAGCGTTGCTCGACGCCGTGGATGTCGATGTACTTGCGGTCGTCATTCATGATTTCACCTCTTCGAACGTGAATGCGGTGGCCACCTTGACGAGCGCGAACTCGAGCACGAGGCCGACGATGCCGATGACGAAGATCGCGATGATGATGTTGGCGACGTTGAGGTTGTTCCACTCGTCCCACACCCAGAAGCCGATGCCGACGCCGCCGGTCAGCATCTCGGCCGCGACGATCACGAGCCATGCGGTGCCGACCGCGAGGCGCACGCCGGTCAGCATGTAGGGCAGCACGGCGGGGAAGAGGATCTTGGTGAAGATCTTCCATTCGCTCAGGTTGAGCACGCGGGCGACGTTCATGTAGTCGCTCGGCACGCGCTGCACGCCGACTGCGGTGTTGATGATCATCGGCCAGATCGAGCAGATGAAGATGGTCCAGATGGCCGCCGGGTTCGCGCCCTTGAAGATCAGCAGGCCGATCGGCAGCCACGCCAGCGGCGAGACCGGACGCAGCAGGCTGATCAACGGGTTGAACATGCGCGAGAGGAACTCGAAGCGCCCGATCGCGAAGCCCGCCGGAATGCCCACCAGCGCCGCGAGGCCGAAGCCCAGTGCCACGCGCCGCAGCGACGAGAGCACGTTCCAACCCACGCCCTGGTCGTTCGGCCCCTTGCTGTAGAAGGGATCGCTGAACACCTGCACCGCCTGCTGCCAGGTGGCGAGCGGCGTCGGGAAGCCGGTGGTGCTTCTTATCGCGACCAGTTCCCAGACGAGGATCAGCAGCGCGATGCCGAGCACCGGCGGAAGCACGCGCAGCCAGAGGCCGCTGGAGTCGCGCGGCGCGCGGGGCGCTGGCTTCGCAACCACGGGCGCGGGCTCCTGTGCGGGCTTCGGCGCGGCGAGCGGCGCGCTCTTCTGCGCCGGAGGCATCGCCTCGATGGGGGAGTGAAAGACGGCACTGACCATGGCGTGCTCCTCAGGCGTGGACCTTGAACGAATCGGCGTACTGCTTCGGGTTCTTGCCGTCCCACACCACGCCGTCGATCAGCTTGCTGGTGCGCATGGCGTCCTTCGGCACGGCGGTCTTCGTCGCGGCCGCGGCCTGCTTGTAGATGTCGATCCGGTTGATCTGCGTGGCCACCTGCAGGTAGTCCGGATGGTCCTTGAGCAGACCCCAGCGCTTGTGCTGCGTGAGGAACCACATGCCGTCCGACAGGTAGGGGAAGTTCACCGCCCCATCGCCGTAGAACTTCATGTAGTTGGGGTCGTCCCAGTTCTTGCCGAGGCCATTGGTGTAGCGGCCCAGGATGCGCTGGTTGATCGCATCGACGCTGGTGTTGACGTAGCTCTTGTCCGCGATGGTCTCGGCCATCTTGTTCTTGTTCTGCAGGCCGGCGTCGATCCACTGGCCGGCTTCGAGGATCGCGGCGGTCACCGCGCGCGCGGTGTTGGGGTACTTCTTCACGAAGTCGCCGGTGGTGCCGAGCACCTTCTCAGGGTGGTCCTTCCAGATGTCCTGCGTCGTGACGGCGGTGATGCCGATGCCGTCCATGATCGCTCGCTGGCCCCAGGGCTCGCCGACGCAGTAGCCGTCCATGTTGCCCACGCGCATGTTCGCGACCATCTGCGGCGGCGGAACGGTGATGACCTTCGCGTCCTTGAGCGGATTGATGCCGTTGGCCGCCATCCAGTAGTAGAGCCACATGGCGTGCGTGCCGGTCGGGAAGGTCTGCGCGAAGGTGTATTCGTCCTTGTGAGCGGCCATGACCTTGGCCAGCGACGCGCCGTCCACCGCGCCCTTGTCGGCAAGCTTCTTCGACAGCGTGATCGCCTGCCCGTTGTTGTTGAGCGTCATCAGCACGGCCATGTCCTTCTTCGGGCCGCCGATGCCGAGGTGCACCCCGTAGACCAGCCCGTAGAGCACATGGGCGAAGTCCAGTTCGCCGTTGACCAGCTTGTCGCGCACGCCGGCCCAGCTCGCTTCCTTGCTCGGCACGATCTTCACGCCGTACTTCTTGTCGATGCCGAGCACCGAGGCCATCACGACGCTGGCGCAATCGGTGAGGGGGATGAAGCCGATCTTCACTTCCTCCTTCTCGGGCTTGTCCGAGCCCTGCGCCCAGACGGCGGCGCGCAGGGCAGGGTCCAGCCCGATCGCGCCGGCGGCCGCGGCCTGCAGCACTCGGCGGCGACTGAGTTTGTGGGTGAGCGAATCGGTCATGGGGCGAACTCCAGTCAGCAAGGTCAAAACGCAAAAACAAAAAGGCGTCCACACCGCGCAGGGGCTGCTCGAGAACGAGCCCTTGCGGATGGGGACGCCTTTGTCCGGTGGGTGGGCCGCATCCGCCGTTGGATGCCGCCCGCCTGAGACCTTCGTCGGTCTACGCGAAAGGTGATTGCAAGCGGCGTGCCAGCCCTTCGCGCGCGCTCGCCGCTATGGAGAAGAGAGCATCAAAGCGCCGGAGGAATTGGGTACTCAGGGGGAGTCGACTTGCCGAGTCATTCGACCCGCCGCCGTTGTGCGCTGCACCAATCCGGATCGCCGGCGCCTCAAGGAGCCGCATTCCGGGGCAGAAGCTCGGCCATGGCGAGCACCGATTCGGCGACTTCGGTCAGCCTGCGGCCCTGGTTCATCGCGGTCTGGCGCAGCATCTTGTGCGCCTCCTGTTCGCTGATGCGGCGATGGGCCATCAGGAGTCCCTTGGCGCGCTCGACCACCTTGCGCTCGTTCAGCGCGGTGCGGACGGTGTCGAGCTCGTCGCTCATCGCCTGCAGGCGGTGCGACTGTTCCTGGACCATGTCGAGAATCGAGCGTTCGAGTTGCCGCCCATAGGGCGCGGCGTCGCCGGCCGGCTGCGCCAGGCCGTGGGACTCGAAGAACGCTGCTCCGGGCGGTTCGGACGCGTCCGCCAACGTCAGCAGCAGTGCCTCGTGCGCCGCGAGTTCGTCGCGCACCTCGGTCGTCTTCTGCTTGCAGATGCTGCGCAGTTGCGCGGCCAGTTGCTCCTCGACCGCTTGCATCGCGTCGATGCGATGCGTGCAGCAGTCGAACCACACCGGGCTCAGCTCGGGGTCCAGCGATACGCCGGCGGGTGCGGCGCACGCGATGCGGCGCAGGCGCTCGAGTTCGGCGATCTGCCCGGGCGGCTGGTTCGTGCGCCAAACCTCGGCGAGAGCGGCGCTCGAAAAGCTCACGAAGACCTTGAAGCAGCGCTCCTGCGAATCGATCAGGTGCAGCCATTGCTGCTGGCGCGCGCCGTCGTTGCGGCCCGAGGCGAAGGCAGCGGCGCCGCAGGCACGTTCCTGGCCTGCGAATTCCTTGCCCTGCATGAAGTTGAACAGGGCCACCAGCACGCGCGAGATCTCGGGGTCCGTCGCGCCGTCGGCCGCCTCGAAGACGACCGCGAGCAATCCGGCGATCAGCTTGACGAAGGCGGCGGTCGACTCGGCCGCGTCGATCTTCAGCGCGCCGACGCTGTGCCGCAGTTCCGGCAGCGCGTCGAGCCCCGGCAACACCCAGGCGATGCGGCTGAAAAGGCGCGCCCCGTTGCCGATCCGGCGCTGAGCCGCCAGCTCTTCGAAGCTCTGGCGCACGGCGGCTTCCATGCGCAGGCATTCCGCGATCTGCTCGCGGCGCTGTTCGGCAAAGCGCGCGCCGTGCGAAGCCAGCAGCACGTTGGAGAGCCCGCGCTCGCGCTGAAGCGCGTGCACCAGCCGCCCGATCGTGCCGACCAGCTCGCTGGTGCGATCGAGCTGCTCCAGCCCTTCGATTTCGCAGCGCAGGGCGGCAATCAGAAAACCGAGACCTGATTTCATCGGGGGTGCGCGTTCATCTCGAGGGACTTGCAGCAACAACCGTGCCCCGATTCGGGCCGCCACCTACACTCGCGGGATGTTTGTATTGGGAATCGAGTCGTCCTGCGACGAAACCGGCGTCGCCCTGGTGGAGGCCGGCGAACGCGGCTTGCCACGGCTGGCGGCGCACGCGCTGCACAGCCAGATCGCGATGCACCAGGCCTATGGCGGCGTCGTGCCCGAACTGGCGAGCCGTGACCACATCCGTCGCGTCCTGCCGCTGGCCGAATCCGTCTTCGCGCAGGCCGGGCAGCGGCTTTCCGACGTGGACGTGGTCGCCTACACACGTGGGCCGGGGCTTGCGGGCGCGCTGCTCGTGGGTGCCGGGGTGGCCTGCGCGCTGGGCGCCGCGCTGGGCAGGCCGGTGCTCGGGGTGCACCACCTCGAAGGGCACCTGCTGTCGCCCTTCCTGAGTGCCGATCCGCCCGAGTTCCCGTTCGTGGCGCTCCTGGTCTCCGGGGGGCACACGCAGCTCATGCGGGTCGATGGCGTGGGCAGGTACGAACTGCTCGGCGAAACCATCGACGACGCGGCCGGCGAGGCCTTCGACAAGAGTGCCAAGCTGCTGGGCCTGCCTTACCCGGGCGGCCCGTGGCTCGCCAAGCTGGCGGAAGCGGGCGATCCCGCCGCCTTCAAGCTGCCGCGGCCGCTGCTGCACAGCGGCGACCTGGATTTTTCCTTCGCCGGCCTCAAGACGGCTGTGCTGACCCAGGCGAAGAAGCTCGGCGACGAACTGGCATCACGCAAGTCCGACCTGGCGGCCTCGACCCAGGCCGCCATCGTCGAAGTGCTGCTGAAGAAATCGATCGGGGCGATCGAACAGACCGGGTTGGACCGGCTGGTCGTTGCCGGCGGCGTCGGCGCGAACCGGTCGCTGCGCGAACAGCTCGATGCTGCCTGCGCCAGGCGCGGGGTGCGCGTGCACTATCCTGAACTCCACCTGTGCACCGACAACGGCGCCATGATCGCGATGGCCGGCGCAATGCGCCTGCAGTCCGGCATCCAGCGCCCGACCGAGCGCTATGCCTTCGACGTCAAGCCGCGATGGCCACTGGCCTCGCTGAATGCAGAGCCGGAGCCGGCCTGACGGGGCGTTTGGCAGGCTTCTTCGGCAGCGGCAGCACGTCGAGCATCTGCCGCCAGAGCTGGGACCACTGCGGCCAGTCATGACCGCCTTCGGTGGTGAACACATGCCTGGCGGGCAGGGCATCCGCCAGCAATTGGTGATTGGCCGCGAAGCGATCGGCGAGGCCGTAGCCCAGATAGAGCGGGGGAAGGCTTGCAGCCCGTTCCGGCGAGGTGTATTGCTGCAGCCACGGCCAGAGTTTGCGATCGACTTCCTGGTCCGGCGGCGGGCCCTCCGGCACCTTCCAGGTGCGAAGGCCGCCAGCCTTCTGGATCTCGGCAGCGACCGGGCGGCGGCCGAGATAGGGCGCCAGCGTCACGATGCCGTCGATCGTGCCGGGCTTGGCCAGTTCGTGGATGAGCGCCCCGAACCCGCCGATCGAAATGCCCACGAGCCAGAGTTTCCTGTAACCCGCCGCGCGCTGGGGCTCGATCACGTCTTCGTGCAGCCGTTCGACGAAGGTCTGGTCGTAGAAGTAGGAAACGTCGGCATCGACGAGCAGGGCGTCGGCCGCGAACTCGCGCTCGTGCACTGCACCGATGAATCCCTCGCGTTCGAATTCTTCAGGCTTCAGGAATGCTCCGGGGAGGAACACCAGCAGGGTGTCCGAGCGGGTACCGGCGTCTGCAAGCTTCAAATGCGTCTTCATGAGGGCTCGTGCGATTGCTCCTGGTGCGTCGCCTCTTTCGGCAGTTCGCCGCGCCCGGAGCACGGGGTGGTACAAAGCTTTGAAAAACTCGTCACAGAACGTGACTTAAGTCGCACGAATTGTGAGTTAGAAATGAAAAAGGCCGGCAACCAAAAGTTACCGGCCCGTGTTTTGAGGGGGTTTTACAACTGTCCGGGCACCTGATTTGCCCGAGCCTGCTCGCCTGAAGCCCGCCGAAGAGGGCTTTGTCGCATCAGTTGATGGTAAGTTGCGCGACGTTGCTGACCGGCACCCGCTTGCCCAGCTTCAGCGTCAGAACGCCGTTTTCGAGCCTGGCTTCGCTGGCGGCAGCGTCGATTTCCTGCGGCAACTCGTACGCGGCCTTGATCTGGCGCTTGGCTTCCGCCTTGCTCTCGATGCGAACCACTGCGCCTTCGATGCCGATCGTCAGGTCGTCGCGCGCGAGCCCTGGCACGTCGAGCGTCAAGGTCCAGGTCTTCTCGTCCTGCTCGACGTTGACCGAGCGTTGCGCGCCGGTGAAGGCCTCGTCGAAGAAGCGCTCCAGACTGCGGTCGAACGAACGCGGGGCGAAACGGGCGGTGCGGATGGCGGGTGCGAAAAACATGTGAGAACTCCTCGGTGTGATGAAAAGGACAAGAATGTGTGTCCCGTACACTGCGCGGCGTTTCAACAAGACAAGTGCCGCATGCCTCCACATCTAGGCATTGCGCAATGCGTTTCAAGAGAATGGCTTCCAGCTTTATTTGGCGACGCAGGGCCTTGAAATTCGCGGCTCTGGCGCTATGCGCGGGTGCGATTGCGCCGCTGCAGGCAGAGGACTCGAAGCCAATCCGGCTCGCGCTGATCGAAAGCATGAGCGGCCCGTTCGCCAATACCGGCGAAGCCGTCTTCCGCAATCTGCTGTGGGCCGTCGAGCGGGTCAACGCCCGCGGCGGCGTGAAGCTGCCGGGCGGTGCGCGCTTCCTGCAGCTCGACCGCTACGACAGCAAGGGGCAGAACGAAGAGGCGCTCTCCGCGCTGCGCGCCGCGATGGACGACGGCGCACGCATCGTCCTGCAGGGCAATTCGTCCGCGACCGCTGCGGCCCTGATCGATGCGATCGACAAGAACAACGAGCGCGATCCTGCAAGGCGTGTCCTGTTCCTCAACTACTCGGCGGTCGATCCGATCCTGACCAACGAGCGCTGCAGCTTCTGGCACTTCCGCTTCGATGCGCATGCCGACATGCGGGTCGCCGCGCTCATGGAGATGATGAAGGGCGACAAGTCGCTCAAGCGCGTCTACCTCATCGGGCAGGACTACAGCTTCGGCCAGTCGGTGCTGCGCGAATCGAAGCGGCAGTTGGCCGAACTGCGCCCGGACGTCCAGATCGTCGGCGAGGAACTGCATCCGATGGGCCGCGTGAAGGACTTCTCGCCGTATGCGACCAAGATCATGGCCAGCGGCGCGCAGGCGGTGGTCACCGGCAACTGGGGCAACGATCTCACGCTGCTCGTGAAGGCGGCGCGGGAGGCGGGGTTCAATGGCAGCTTCTATACCTTCTATGGCAACGCGCTCGGTGCGCCGGCGGCCATCGGCGACGCGGGCATCGGCCGTGTCATCGCGGTCGCCGACTGGCTGCCCAACGTGCAGACGCCGGAGTCCGAGGCCTTCTACCAATCATTCCGCGCGCGCTTTCCGAAGCCTTCCGACGACTACGTGCACATGCGCATGCAGTTGCTCGTAGAGGCGCTCGCGCAGGCGATCGAAAAGGCGGGCGCCGTCGATACGGTGGCCGTCGCGCGCGCGCTCGAGCAGGCGGATGTCATGCTCGCGGGCCAGCGAGGGCGCATGCGCGCAGAGGATCACCAGTTCCAGCAGACGCTGGTGGTCGGCGTCATGGACAAGCAGGGCTCGCCCGGCGTGAAGTTCGACGTCGAGGGCTCGGGCTACGGCTTCCGCGTGGTGAAGACCATTCCCGCCGAGCGCGCACAAATGCCGACCAGTTGCAGAATGCAGCGCCCCTGAGTTCCATGAGAAAGAATTTGATGCGCGAAGCCATCCACAACCTCGAAGCCTCCAAGATCCGCGAGGTCGCCAATGCCGGGCTCGGCCGTTCCGACGTGCTCGCGTTCTGGTTCGGCGAAAGCGACGAAGTCACCCCGGACGTCATTCGCGAGGCCGCCATCGACTCGCTGCAGCGCGGCGAAACCTTCTATGCGCACAACCTGGGCCTGCCCGAACTCCGCGAAGCCGTGGCGGCCTACATGAGCGGCCTGCATCCGAAAGTCGATGCCTCCCGGATCGCGATCACCTCCGGCGGCGTCAGTGCGCTGATGCTCGCGGTGCAGGCGCTGGTGGATGCGGGCGACGAGGTCGTGGCCGTCACGCCGGTCTGGCCGAACCTGACGGCCCAGCCGGCGATCCTCGGCGCCGACGTGCGGTGCGTGTCGCTGGTGCCGCAGGGCGGGCAGTGGACGCTCGACATCGACGCCCTGCGCGCTGCGGTGACCTCGAAGACCAAGCTGCTCATCGTCAACGCGCCCAACAATCCGACCGGCTGGACGCTCACGCGCGACGAGCAGCAGGCCATCCTCGACCATTGCCGCAGGACGGGCACCTGGATCCTCGCCGACGAGGTCTACGAGCGGCTCTATTACGAACCCACGCCCAACCGCTGTGCGCCCAGCTTCCTCGACGTGGCGACCCCCGACGACCGGTTGGTGGTCGCTCACAGCTTCTCCAAGAGCTTCCTGATGACCGGCTGGCGGCTCGGCTGGCTGGTGCTTCCGCCCGCGCTGATGGACGGCATGGGCAAGCTGATCGAGTTCAACACTTCGTGCGCGAGCGTGTTCACGCAGCGTGCCGGCATCGCGGCGCTGGCCCACACCGAGGAAATCACGCCGCGCATCGTCGCGCACCTGAAGTCCTGTCGGGACACCCTCGTGCCCTTGCTCGCCGACATCCCCGGCGTGCAGGTCGCGCCGGCGCGGGGCGGCATGTACGCCTTCTTCAAGCTCGACGGCTTCGACGATTCGCTGGCGGTCGCCAAGCGCCTGGTCGCCGAAGCCGGCCTCGGCCTGGCCCCCGGCAACGCCTTCGCCCCCGAAGCCCAGGGCTGGCTTCGCTGGTGCTTCGCCTCCAAGGACAAGCAGCGCCTGATAGAAGGCGTCAATCGCCTGAAGCGCTGGCTGGCGGCGCAATAAACGCCAGAAATACCGCGGATCCGGCTTTGCCGGTCCGCCGGTGTTGCCCCCGGAAGGGGGTTGGCGGAGCGACACGAAGTGCGCGCAGCCTGGGGGCGAGCCAGGTTCCAGCTATAATCCCATGGTTTTGCACCCGCAAAGCACACGATGCGCGCAGTTCCATCGCGCAATCGCAAGTCAAACATCCCGGAACAGGAAACATCAAATGATCGCAGCCTCCATCAAGGCCGAAGTTGTCAAGGACAACGCTCGCTCCGCCAACGACACCGGCAGCCCCGAAGTGCAAGTCGCACTGCTGACCGCCCGCATCAACGAACTCACCCCGCACTTCAAGACGCACGCCAAGGATCACCACGGCCGTCGCGGTCTGCTGCGCCTCGTGAGCCGCCGTCGCAAGCTGCTGGACTACCTCAAGTCCAAGGACGCTGACCGCTACACCGCGCTGATCGCCAAGCTGGGTCTGCGCAAGTAAACCGAATCGCAATGCAAGAACGCCTGGGTTAGTCCGCTAGCTCAGGCGTTTTTTACTTCGCGAATCGATTCTGGAGTGCCGAACAGAGCGAAGCTGTGTCATTCCAACGAAGTTCGGTGATCGAGCTTCTCTGGAATGGCATCGTGTTCTGACAAGCGCTCCGCTACCCGTCGACCCATGAGCGCAAGCCGGGTCGTCAACAAAAACAGGAGCTAAACATGAGCCTCTTCAACAAAGTCACCAAGACCTTCCAGTGGGGCGGCAAGACCGTCGTCATGGAAACCGGCGAAATCGCGCGCCAGGCCACCGGTGCCGTGCTCGTCGATATCGAGGGCACCGTCGTGCTCGCGACCGTGGTGGCGTCCAAGTCGGCCAAGCCCGGCCAGGACTTCTTCCCGCTGACCGTCGACTACATCGAGAAGACCTACGCCGCCGGCAAGATCCCCGGTAGCTTCTTCAAGCGCGAAGCCAAGCCGAGCGAACTCGAAACGCTGACCTCGCGCCTGATCGACCGCCCGATCCGTCCGCTCTTCCCCGAAGGCTTCCTGAACGAAGTGCACGTGGTCATCCACACGCTGTCGCTGAACCCTGAAGTCGATGCCGACATCGCCGCCATGATCGCGACCAGCGCCGCGCTGGCGGTTTCGGGCATTCCGTTCAGCGGCCCGATCGGCGCTGCGCGCGTCGGCTACATCAACGGGCAGTACGTGTTGAACCCCGGCCAGAGCGAGCGCAAGGATTCGCAAATGGATCTCGTCGTCGCCGGCACCGAGGCGGCCGTGCTGATGGTCGAGTCCGAGGCCCTGCAGCTGAGCGAGGAAATCATGCTCGGCGGCGTGGTGTTCGGCCACGAGCAGTCCAATATCGCGATCAACGCGATCCATGAACTCGTGCGTGACGCCGGCAAGCCGGTGTGGGACTGGCAGGCGCCTGCCGAGGACGAGGCTTTCGTCGCCAAGGTCAAGGGCCTGGCCGAAGAAAAGCTGCGCGCCGTCTACCAGATCCGCAGCAAGCAGGCGCGCACGCAAGCCCTGCGCGAAGCCAACGCGAGCGTGATGGAAGCGCTCAAGGAAGGCGGCGAGCCTTTCGACGCGGCCAAGGTCGGCGACCTGCTGTTCTCGATCGAGTCGCAGATCGTGCGCAGCCAGATCCTCGCGGGCGAGCCCCGCATCGACGGCCGTGACACGCGCACCGTGCGTCCGATCGAGATCCGCAACAGCGTGCTGCCGCGCACCCACGGCTCGGCGCTGTTCACCCGCGGCGAAACGCAGGCGCTGGTCGTGACCACGCTGGGCACCGAGCGCGACGCACAGCGCATCGACGCGCTGGCCGGCGAGTTCGAGGACCGCTTCCTGTTCCACTACAACATGCCTCCCTTCGCGACCGGCGAAGTCGGCCGCATGGGCTCGACCAAGCGCCGCGAAGTCGGCCACGGCCGCCTCGCCAAGCGCGCGCTGGTTGCCTGCCTGCCGAGCAAGGAAGAATTCCCCTACACCATCCGTGTCGTCTCGGAAATCACCGAGTCGAACGGTTCCTCCTCGATGGCCTCGGTCTGTGGCGGCTGCCTCTCGATGATGGACGCCGGCGTGCCGATGAAGGCGCACGTGGCGGGTATCGCGATGGGCCTCATCAAGGAAGGCAACCGCTTCGCGGTGCTGACCGACATCCTGGGCGACGAGGACCATCTCGGCGACATGGACTTCAAGGTCGCGGGCACGACGAACGGCATCACCGCGCTGCAGATGGACATCAAGATCCAGGGCATCACCAAGGAAATCATGCAGGTCGCGCTGGCGCAGGCCAAGGAAGCGCGCATGCACATCCTTGGCAAGATGCAGGAAGCGATGGGCGAGGCCAAGTCCGAGGTGTCGAGCTTCGCGCCGCGCCTGTTCACGATGAAGATCAACCCCGAGAAGATTCGCGACGTGATCGGCAAGGGCGGCTCGGTGATCCGCGCGCTGACCGAGGAAACCGGCACGCAGATCAACATCGACGAAGACGGCACCATCACGATCGCATCGACCGATCCGGCCAAGGCCGAAGAGGCCAAGAAGCGCATCGAGCAGATCACGGCGGAAGTCGAGATCGGCAAGGTGTACGAAGGCCCGGTCACCAAGATCCTGGACTTCGGCGCGCTCATCAACCTGCTGCCCGGCAAGGACGGCCTGCTGCACATCAGCCAGATTGCGCACGAGCGCGTCGAGAAGGTGACCGACTATCTGAGCGAAGGCCAGATCGTGAAGGTCAAGGTGCTCGAGACGGACGACAAGGGCCGCGTGAAGCTGTCGATGAAGGCGCTGGCCGAGCGCCCGGCCGGCATGGAAGGCAACGACCGCCCGCCGCGCGAAGAGCGTGGTGAGCGCCGCGAGCGTCCGCCCCGTGGCGAGCGCGCCCCGCGCGCTGAAAGCGCCGAACGCGGCGAGCCTGCCGAGCAGGTGGCGGAGCAACTGCCGCTTCAAGAGTCGAACCGCGGCGATCAGCAGCCCTGATCGAAAGAAGGGCGGCGGCGACGCCGCCGTCCTTCCGGATATTGCGAATCTGCCGAAGGGCACGCATTTCAAATCCAGTCGGAAAGTCCATGAAAGCCATTGAGATTTCATCGTACGGTGCCCCCGAGGTACTGCGCTTGGTGGAGCGCCCCGCGCCCGTCGCGGGGGAGGGCGAACTGCTGATCCGCGTGTCCGCGAGCGGCGTGAATCGTCCCGACGTGCTTCAGCGCATGGGCCACTACCCGGTGCCTCCGGGCGCTTCGGACCTGCCGGGGCTCGAGGTGGCCGGCGAGATCGTTGCCGGCGACGACAAGGCGCTCGCCGCGGCAGGCCTGAAGATCGGGGATCACGTTTGCGCGCTGATCGCCGGTGGCGGCTACGCGGAGCTCTGCGTGGCGCCGGTCGCACAGTGCCTGCCGGTCCCCAAGGGCTGGAGCGACCTCGAAGCTGCGACGCTGCCCGAAACCTTCTTCACCGTGTGGAGCAATGTCTTCGAACGCGGCCGGCTGCAGAAGGGTGAAACCCTTCTAGTCCAGGGCGGCTCGAGCGGCATCGGCGTGACGGCGATCCAGCTCGGCAAGGCGCTGGGCGCTACGGTGATCGTGACGGCCGGAAGCGACGAGAAGTGCAACGCCTGCATCAAGCTCGGTGCCGACCATGCGATCAACTACAAGACCGCCGATTTCGTCGAAGAGGCCAAGCGCCTCACCGGCGGCAAGGGGGTGGATGCGGTGCTCGACATGGTGGCCGGCGGCTATGTGGCTCGAGAGATCGAATGCCTCGCCGAAGACGGACGCCTCGTGATCATCGCGGTGCAAGGCGGCGTCAAGAGCGAATTCAACGCGGGTCTCGTGCTGCGCCGGCGGCTGACGATCACCGGCTCGACGCTGCGTCCTCGTCCCGTCGAGTTCAAGGGCGCGATCGCGAAGGCGCTTCGCGAGAAGGTCTGGCCGTTGCTCGAAAGCGGTGCCGTCAAGCCGGTGATCCACAACAGCTTCGCTGCGGGTGGGGAGCCCAGCGGCGCGGCGCAGGCGCATGCCCTGATGGAATCGAATCAGCACATCGGGAAGATCGTGCTGACATGGTGAACACGACGGAAATGAAAAAGAAAAAACTGATTGCAGGCAACTGGAAGATGAACGGCAGCCTCGTGGCCAACGAGGCGCTGCTCCAGGCGTTGCTGCAGGGGATCGGGGCGCCCGCGTGCGATGTCGCGGTGTGCGTTCCGGCGCCTTACCTGGCGCAGGTGCAGTCGCTCGTCGACGGCACGTCGATCGCCGTGGGCGCTCAAGACGTTTCTGCGCAACCTCAGGGTGCCTTCACTGGCGAGCAGTCGGCCGCCATGCTGAAGGACTTCGGCGTGCGCTACGTGATCGTCGGGCACTCGGAGCGCCGGCAATACCACGGCGAGACCGATGAACTGGTCGCCGCGAAAACCGCCGCGGCGCTCGCCAACGGCCTGACGCCGATCGTCTGCATCGGCGAAACCCTGGCGCAGCGCGAGGCCGGGCAGACGGAGGAGGTGGTCAAGCGCCAGCTGGCCGCGGTCATTCATGTCAACGGCCATTGCATCAGCGAGATCGTCGTGGCCTACGAGCCCGTCTGGGCCATCGGCACTGGCAAGACCGCCGCGCCGGATCAAGCGCAGGCCGTGCATGCCTTGCTGAGGGCGCAGCTCCATCACGCGGCCAACGAGCACGCGGCGGGCATCCGGATCCTGTATGGCGGCAGCATGAACGCGTCCAACGCGGCCGAGTTGCTTGCCCAGCCCGATATCGATGGGGGGCTCATCGGCGGCGCTTCGCTGAAGGCCCCCGACTTTCTGCAGATCATTGCCGCCGCTCGCTGACGAGCCGCGGTCGACAAATTAGGAGTTAGAACGAATGAACTTGGTCCTCAACATCCTGGTCGGCGTGCAGATGCTTGCCGCGCTTGCCATGATCGGCCTGATCCTGGTCCAGCACGGCAAGGGCGCCGACATGGGCGCGGCCTTCGGCAGCGGCAGCGCGGGCAGCCTGTTCGGCGCCAGCGGCAGTGCGAATTTTCTTTCCCGCTCGACGGCAGTTCTCGCCGTCGTGTTCTTTGCCTGCACCCTGGTATTGGCTTATTTCGGGCATGCCCGTCCTCAGGGCGGCGGCACCCTGCTGGAGCGCGCCGCGGTGGGGGCGCCTGTGCCTGCGCCTGCGACGGGTCCGGCTCCGGCCGGCTCTGCAGAAATTCCTGCGGGCAGCGCGCCTTCGGCTCCTGCCACGAGCGCACCCGCGCCGGCCCCAGCCGCGCCTGCCGGGGGTGCCAACCAGATTCCGAACAAGTAATCTGACGAAACTATGCTTGCCGAGTGAAAACGGCAGTATTTCAGGGTAAACTCTAAAGCTGCTCCGGAAAGCCAAAAACCTGCTGAAGGTTCCTCATGCCATCCGGGCAGCAAAAAACCGCGGTCGTGGTGAAATTGGTAGACACGCTATCTTGAGGGGGTAGTGGCGAAAGCTGTGCGAGTTCGAGTCTCGCCGACCGCACCAAATCTCACCGGCAGGAATCCCGCTTCCTGCCGGTGTCAAGCGGTGATAGAGCCTCCTGATGAACCTCGATTCCTACCTCCCCGTCCTGTTGTTCATCTTGGTCGGTGTCGGCGTCGGTGTCGCGCCTCAGGTTCTGGGTTACATCCTCGGCCCCAATCGGCCTGATTCCCAAAAGAATTCCCCCTACGAATGCGGCTTCGAGGCCTTCGAAGACGCTCGGATGAAGTTCGACGTCCGGTACTACCTCGTCGCCATCCTCTTCATCCTCTTCGATCTCGAAATCGCTTTTCTCTTCCCGTGGGCGATCGCGCTCAAGGAGATTGGTGCTGTCGGCTTCTGGGCGATGATGATTTTTCTCGCCATCCTCGTCGTGGGCTTTGTCTACGAGTGGAAAAAGGGCGCGCTCGACTGGGAATGACAAGGAATTCCAAAAATGGCCATTGAAGGCGTCATGAAGGAAGGCTTCGTCACCACGACCTACGACTCGGTGGTGAATTGGGCCAAGACCGGATCTCTGTGGCCCATGACCTTTGGTCTGGCGTGCTGCGCGGTGGAAATGATGCACGCGGGTGCGGCCCGCTACGACATCGATCGCTTCGGCATGCTGTTCCGGCCGAGTCCACGGCAGTCCGACCTGATGATCGTGGCTGGCACGCTGTGCAACAAGATGGCGCCGGCGCTGCGCAAGGTGTACGACCAGATGCCGGAGCCGCGCTGGGTCCTCTCGATGGGCTCGTGCGCCAATGGTGGTGGCTACTACCACTACAGCTATTCGGTCGTGCGCGGATGCGATCGCATCGTGCCGGTTGATGTCTATGTGCCGGGCTGCCCGCCGACCGCCGAAGCCCTTCTGTATGGGGTGATCCAGCTCCAGCAGAAGATCCGGCGCACCAATACGATCGCGCGCGCCTGAAGAGCAAGACGATGACCGACTTTGCCATTTCTCCAGAGGCGCTCCAGACCCAGATCACCGAAACGCTTGGCTCCAAGGCGAAAAGCGTCACGGTCTCGCTCGGCGAGGTGACGGTGGTTGTTGGAGCGTCTGACTACCTTGCCGCGGCCGCGTTGCTGCGTGATGCCCCGGGCTGCCGTTTCGAGCAGCTCATCGACCTGTGCGGCATGGACTACTCCAGCTACCGTGACGGCGAATGGGATGGCGAGCGCTTCTGCGTCGTATCGCATCTGCTGTCCGTGAGCCTCAACCAGCGCGTGCGCCTCAAGGTATTCGTGCCCAACGAGGATCTCCCGGTCGTCGATTCGCTCACCGGCATCTGGAACAGTGCGGGCTGGTTCGAGCGCGAGGCCTTTGATCTCTACGGCATTGTCTTCGAGGGGCATGACGACCTCCGCCGCCTCCTGACGGACTATGGGTTCATCGGCCATCCGTTCCGCAAGGACTTCCCGGTCTCCGGCCACGTCGAGATGCGCTACGACGCGGAGCAGAAGCGCGTGATCTACCAGCCGGTGACCATCGAGCCGCGTGAGATCACGCCGCGGGTCATTCGCGAAGACAACTACGGCGGACTGCACTGATGGCCGAAATCAAGAACTACACGCTCAACTTCGGGCCTCAGCACCCAGCGGCCCATGGTGTGCTGCGCCTCGTGCTCGAGCTGGACGGCGAAGTCATCCAGCGTGCCGATCCCCACATCGGTCTTCTGCACCGCGCAACCGAAAAGCTTGCCGAAACGCGAACCTTCATCCAGTCGCTGCCCTACATGGATCGTCTCGACTACGTGTCGATGATGAGCAACGAGCATGCGTACTGCCTTGCGATCGAGCGGATGCTCGGCCTCGAGGTGCCGATCCGTGCGCAATACATCCGCGTCATGTTTGCGGAAATCACGCGCCTGCTGAACCACCTGCTGTGGCTGGGCGCGCACGGTCTGGATTGCGGTGCGATGAACATGCTCATCTACTGCTTCCGCGAGCGCGAAGACCTGTTCGACCTGTACGAAGCGGTGTCCGGTGCGCGCATGCACGCGGCGTACTTCCGTCCGGGCGGCGTCTATCGCGATCTGCCGGATTCGATGCCGCAGTACAAGGCCAGCAAGATCAAGAACGCGAAGGCGATCGAGAAGCTCAACGAGAACCGTCAGGGCTCGATGCTCGATTTCGTCGACGACTTCTGCAAGCGCTTTCCCAAGATGGTCGACGAGTACGAGACGCTGCTCACCGACAACCGGATCTGGAAGCAGCGCACCGTCGGCATCGGGGTCGTCTCCCCGGAGCGTGCGCTCAATCTCGGCTTCACGGGGCCGATGCTGCGCGGCTCGGGCGTCGAATGGGATCTGCGCAAGAAGCAGCCGTACGACGTGTACGACCGCATGGAATTCGACGTGCCCGTCGGCCGCACCGGCGACTGCTACGACCGCTACCTCGTGCGCGTCGAGGAGATGCGACAGGCCAACCGGATCATCCAGCAGTGTTCCGCATGGCTGCGGGCGAATCCGGGCCCGGTGATCACCGACAACCACAAGGTGGCCGCGCCGGCGCGCGAATCGATGAAAGCGAACATGGAGGAGCTGATCCACCATTTCAAGCTCTTCACGGAAGGTTTCCATGTGCCGGAAGGCGAGGCGTATGCCGCTGTCGAGCACCCGAAGGGCGAGTTCGGCATCTATCTCGTGAGCGACGGCGCGAACAAGCCCTATCGACTCAAGATTCGTGCCCCGGGCTTCCCGCACCTGGCGGCACTCGACGAAATGTCTCGTGGTCACATGATTGCCGACGCCGTCGCCGTGATCGGCACGATGGACATCGTGTTCGGCGAGATTGACAGGTAAGCGAACTCATGACTTCCGACACCACCCACCGCGAACAGGCACCGCTGTCCGAAGCGACGCTTGCCCGCTTTGCACGCGAGGTCGCCAAGTACCCGCCCGCCGGCAAGCAGTCGGCCGTGATGGCCTGCCTGGCGATCGTGCAGCAGGACGACGGCTACATCAGCGAATTGCGCGAGCGTGAGATCGCGGACTACCTCGGCATGGCGCCGATTGCGGTCCACGAAGTCACCACCTTCTACAACATGTACAACCAGCGGCCGGTGGGCGCGTTCAAGCTCAACGTCTGCACCAATCTGCCTTGCCAATTGCGAGACGGCGCGGTCGCGCTCGCGCATCTCGAGAAGAAGCTGGGCATCCAGATGGGCGAGACGACGCCCGACGGCATGTTCACGCTGCAGCAGAGCGAATGCCTCGGCGCCTGCGCCGATTCCCCCGTCATGTTGGTCAACGACCGCACGATGTGCAGCTTTATGAGCAACGAGAAGCTCGACCAGCTGATCGACGGGCTGCGCAATTCTGCGAAGGGAGCGAAGTGATGTCGCCCGAACAAGTGCTGTCGCAGTTCCAGGCGACTGGCGTCCAGACCTGTTTCCACGATCGTCACATCTCGCCGCAGATCTATGCCGGCCTGGATGGCACCAACTGGCGCCTGGCCGACTACGAGGCGCGCGGTGGCTACAAGGCACTGCGCAAGATCCTCACCGAAGGCATGACGCCCGACCAGGTAATCGCCGAAGTCAAGGCGTCCGGCCTTCGCGGACGCGGCGGCGCCGGCTTCCCGACCGGCCTCAAGTGGAGCTTCATGCCCCGGCAGTTCCCGGGCCAGAAGTACCTCGTCTGCAACTCCGACGAGGGCGAGCCCGGGACGTGCAAGGACCGGGACATCCTGCAATTCAATCCGCACATCGTGATCGAGGGCATGGCCATTGCCGCTTACGCGATGGGCATCAGCGTGGGCTACAACTACATCCACGGCGAGATCTTCCAGACCTACGAGCGCTTCGAGGAAGCACTGGAAGAGGCGCGCGCGGCAGGCTATCTCGGCGACGGGATCATGGGCAGCACCTACAACTTCCAGCTGCACGCTGCGCATGGCTTCGGCGCCTACATCTGCGGCGAAGAGACTGCGCTGCTGGAGTCGCTCGAAGGCAAGAAAGGTCAACCCCGCTTCAAGCCGCCATTCCCGGCGAGCTTCGGCCTCTACGGCAAGCCGACCACGATCAACAACACCGAGACCTTCGCGGCAGTGCCGTGGATCATCAACAACGGCGGTGTTGCCTACCTCGAATGCGGCAAGCCGAACAACGGCGGCACCAAGATCTACTCGGTCAGCGGCGACGTCGAACTGCCGGGCAACTACGAAGTGCCGATGGGCACGCCGTTCTCCAAGCTGCTTGAACTTGCGGGCGGTGTCCGCAAGGGCCGCCAGCTCAAGGCGGTGATCCCCGGCGGATCTTCGGCGCCCGTGCTGCCGGCTTCCATCATGATGGAATGCACGATGGACTACGACTCGATCGCCAAGGCGGGCTCGATGCTCGGTTCCGGCGCGGTCATCGTGATGGACGACAGCCGCTCGATGGTCGAGTCGCTCAAGCGCCTCTCGTACTTCTACATGCACGAGTCCTGCGGCCAGTGCACGCCGTGCCGCGAAGGCACCGGCTGGCTTTGGCGCGTGGTGGATCGCATCCACAACGGTCGCGGAAAGCCGACCGACATGGACCTGCTGAATTCCGTCGCCGACAACATCCAGGGCCGCACCATCTGCGCGCTGGGCGACGCAGCGGCCATGCCGGTGCGGGCCATGATCAAGCACTTCCGCCACGAGTTCGAAGCCCTGGTTCCGGGCTACGTCCCGAAGGCTCCCGCCAAGGCCTGAGCGCAAGAAGAACACAACACATATGGTTGAAATCGAACTTGACGGCAAGAAGGTCGAAGTGACCGAAGGCAGCATGGTCATGCATGCGGCCGAAAAGGCGGGCACCTACATCCCGCACTTCTGCTACCACAAGAAGCTCAGCATCGCCGCCAACTGCCGGATGTGCCTGGTCGACGTCGAGAAGGCGCCGAAGCCGATGCCCGCCTGCGCCACGCCGGTGACGCAGGGCATGATCGTCCGCACCAAGAGCGACAAGGCGATCAAGGCCCAGCAGTCGGTGATGGAATTCCTGCTCATCAACCACCCGCTGGATTGCCCGATCTGCGACCAGGGCGGCGAGTGCCAGCTGCAGGATCTCGCCGTCGGCTATGGCGGTTCTTCTTCGCGCTACGAGGAAGAAAAGCGCGTCGTCTTCCATAAGGACGTCGGCCCGCTGATCAGCATGGAAGAAATGAGCCGCTGCATCCACTGCACGCGCTGCGTCCGCTTCGGCCAGGAAGTCGCCGGCGTGATGGAACTGGGCATGTCGAATCGCGGCGAGCACTCCGAGATCGAGACCTTCCTCGGAGATTCGGTGGATTCCGAGCTGTCGGGCAACATGATCGACATCTGCCCGGTGGGCGCGCTCACGAGCAAGCCCTTCCGCTACAGCGCCCGCACCTGGGAGCTGTCGCGCCGCAAGTCGGTGAGCCCGCACGATTCGACGGGTGCCAACCTCATCGTCCAGGTCAAGAACAACCGCGTGATGCGTGTCGTCCCGCTCGAAAACGAAGACGTGAACGAGTGCTGGATCGCCGACCGCGATCGCTTCTCCTATGAGGCACTGAACGGCCCCGAGCGTCTGACGCAGCCGATGCTGAAGCAGGGCGGCCAATGGCAGCAGGTGGACTGGCAGACGGCACTGGAATACGTCGCCAACGGCCTCAAGCAGATCAAGGCCGATCACGGCGCGCAGGCCATCGGTACGCTGGTCAGCCCGCACAGCACGCTCGAGGAACTGCATCTGGCCAAGCTGCTCACGAACGGCCTCGGCAGCGACAACATCGACTACCGCCTGCGCAATGCCGAGTTCTCGGCCGCCGAAGGCGTCCGCTGGCTCGGAACCTCGATCGCCTCGCTGTCGCAACTGCAGCGCGCACTCGTGATCGGCTCCAACCTTCGCAAGGATCACCCGTTGTTCGCCCAGCGGATCCGCCAGGCGGTTCGCAAGGGCGGCGTCCTGAGCGCGGTCACGTCGCAGGCGCTTTTTGCTGACGATGAAGCTTGGGCGATGGCGGTTGGCAACGCTGTTCGCGTGCCGTCCGATCGCTGGGTCGATGTGCTGGCGCAGGTCGCCGCCGCCATCGCCGAAACCAAGGGTGCCGGCGCACCCGTCGCTGCAAACGGTTCTCCGAGCGATGCCGCAAAGGCCATCGCTGCTTCCCTGCTCGATGGCGAACGCAAGGCCATCCTGCTGGGCAACGCGGCAGCCCACCACGCACAGGCAAGCACCTTGCTGTCGCTGGCGAACTGGATCGGCGCGCAAACCGGCGCAACGGTCGGATTCCTGACCGAGGCGGCCAACACGGTCGGTGCGCAGGTCGTGGGCGCGCTGCCCAAGGCGGGCGGACTGAATGCGGGCCAGATGCTGGCCGGCGGACTCAAGGCCGCACTGCTGCTCAACAACGAGCCGGTGTTCGACTCGGCAGCGGGAGAGTCCGCTGTCGAAGGTCTTGCTCACGCACAGATGGTCGTGACGCTGAGCCCGTTCAAGGCCAATCTCGAATTCAGCGACGTGCTGCTGCCGATCGCTCCGTTCACCGAAACGGCGGGCACCTTCGTGAATGCCGAAGGGCGCGCGCAAAGCTTCCACGCGGTGGTGAAGCCGTTGGGCGAGGCACGTCCGGCCTGGAAGGTCCTGCGCGTCCTGGGCAACCTGCTCGGTTTGCCCGGATTTGCATTCGAATCGTCGGCGGATGTCCTTGCCGACATCGGCGCGTCTGCCGAAGCAATTGTGGGCAAGCTGAGCAATGCCGCTCCGGCGTCGGTAACGGCCGGTGCGGCAACGCAGGCCGCGCCTGTGGTGGCAAGCATCTACCAACTCGATTCGATCGTCCGTCGTGCGCCGTCGCTTCAGCTCACGGCTGACGCTCGGCTCGCACAGGCTGCCGTTGCAGAGGAGGTGCTCGCATGATCGACGCACTGCACGGCTTCGGCGCCGGGCTCGTGTCCGCCGGATGGTGGACCGGCCTCCTCTGGCCCATCATCTGGACGCTGATCAAGATCGTCGTGGTCGTCGCGCCGCTGATGGGTGCGGTCGCCTATCTGACGCTGTGGGAACGCAAGGCCATCGGCTTCACGCAGATCCGCATCGGCCCCAACCGGATCGGGCCCCTGGGCCTGCTGCAACCCATCGCCGACGCGCTCAAGCTGCTGACGAAGGAAATCATTCTTCCGACGGTCGCGAACAAGGGCCTGTTCCTGCTGGGCCCGATCATGACCATCATGCCGGCGCTGGCCGCATGGGCCGTGATCCCGTTCGGCCCCGAAGTGGCGCTGGCCGACATCAACGCCGGTCTGCTTTTCGTCATGGCGATCACCTCGCTCGAGGTCTACGGCGTGATCATCGCGGGATGGGCGTCGAATTCGAAGTACGCCTTCCTCGGCGCGCTGCGTGCTTCGGCCCAGATGGTCAGCTACGAAATCGCGATGGGCTTCTGCTTCGTTGTGGTGCTGATGGTGTCGGCCAGCCTCAACATGACCGACATCGTGATGGGGCAGGGCAAGGGCCACTTCGCGTCGATGGGCGTCGGTTTCCTCTCGTGGAACTGGCTGCCGTTGCTGCCGATCTTCGTCGTCTACTTCATCTCGGGTCTGGCCGAGACGAACCGCCATCCCTTCGACGTTGTCGAAGGCGAGTCCGAGATCGTCGCGGGCCACATGATCGAGTACTCGGGCATGAGCTTCGCGATGTTCTTCCTGGCCGAGTACGCCAACATGTGGCTGGTCTCGATCCTTTGCGTGGTCCTGTTCCTGGGAGGCTGGCTGCCGCCGTTCGAGTTCCTCTCGTTCATCCCGGGGTGGATCTGGCTGGGCATCAAGACCTTCTGCGTGGTCACGATGTTCCTGTGGGTTCGTTCGACTTTCCCGCGCTTCCGCTACGACCAGATCATGCGTCTGGGCTGGAAGATCTTCATTCCGGTCACGCTCGTGTGGCTGGTGGTGGTCGGCGCGTGGATGCAGACCCCGTTCAACATCTGGAAGTAACCGCCATGTCTGCGCACACCACCAGCGCGCTTGCGCGCTCATCATCGACGACGGCGCAGCCGTTCTCGCTCAAGGACTTTCTGCGCAGCTTCATGCTGTTCGAATTGTTCAAGGGCTTGGCGATCACCGGAAAGTACGCTTTCAGCCGGAAGATCACTATCCAGTTCCCGGAAGAGAAGACGCCGCTTTCGCCGCGCTTTCGCGGGCTGCACGCACTTCGCCGCTACGAAAACGGCGAAGAGCGCTGCATCGCCTGCAAGCTGTGCGAGGCCGTGTGCCCCGCGCTGGCCATCACGATCGAATCCGACGTGCGTGACGACGGCTCCCGCCGCACCACCCGCTACGACATCGACCTGACCAAGTGCATCTTCTGCGGCTTCTGTGAAGAAAGCTGCCCGGTCGACTCGATCGTGGAAACGCACATCTTCGAATACCACGGGGAAAAGCGCGGCGACCTCTACTTCACCAAGGACATGCTCCTGGCCGTGGGCGACCGCTACGAAAAAGAAATCGCTGCCAACAAGGCGGCAGACGCCAAGTACCGCTAAGCGGTCTGGCCCGAACCTCGCAACGAATTCGACCCATGGACGTCAAGACCGGTCTGTTCTATCTGTTTTCCGCGGTGCTGCTGTTCGCAGGCTTCCGCGTGATCACCGCGCGCAACCCCGTGTATGCCGCGCTCTATCTGGTGCTGGCCTTCTTCCAGGCCTCGGCGATCTGGCTGCTGCTGCGTGCCGAGTTCCTTGCGATCTCGCTCGTGCTCGTCTATGTCGGCGCCGTGATGGTGCTGTTCCTGTTCGTCGTGATGATGCTGGACATCAACGTCGACAGTCTCCGAGAGGGCTTCTGGCGACACTTCCCGCTGGCTGCCGGCGTCGGTGCGCTCATCGCCCTCGAAATGGCGGCAGTCCTCATGGGCGGCTTCCGGTTGGCTGCGCCCAAGAATCCCCTGGCGACCGGTCCCAACACCTCCAACACCCTCGAGCTCGGCAAGCTCCTCTACACAGACTACCTCTATCCGCTGGAAATCGCGGCGGTCATCCTGCTCGTCGCCATGTTTGCGGCCATCGCGCTGACGCTGCGCGCCCGCAAGGACAGCAAGTACGTCAACCCGGCCGACCAGGTCCGGGTGAAGGCGCGCGACCGGGTCCGTATCGTCCAGATGCCGGCGACCCGTGCCGCACAACCCGTCGCCGAAGAACAAGCGGCAGCTGCGGAGACCAAGGCATGACGCTCACGCTCGGACACTTCCTCTCGCTGGGCGCGATGCTGTTCGCGCTTTCCGTGATCGGCATCTTCCTCAACCGGAAGAACCTCATTGTTCTGCTGATGTGCATCGAGCTCATGCTCCTGGCCGTCAACATGAACTTCGTCGCCTTCTCGTATTTCCTCGGCGACATGCACGGCCAGATCTTCGTGTTCTTCATCCTGACGGTCGCCGCGGCCGAATCCGCGATCGGTCTGGCGCTGCTCGTCCTCCTGTTCCGCAACAGGTCGAACATCAACGTCGACGAACTCAACGCGCTCAAGGGTTAAGGATCATCATGAGCGCAACACTTTCTGCATCCTCGCTGCTGGCCGTCCCGCTGGCTCCTCTGGTTGGCGCCGTCGTCGCGGGCCTTTTCGGCACGAAGTTCGGCGGCAACCATATCGGCCGCCGCGTCACGCATTCGCTGACCATCCTCGGCGTGCTGGTGGCCTTCGTCATCTCCGCAATGACCCTCAAGAGCGTGGTCGCCGACGGCGCCCGCTTCAACGAGACGATCTACGAGTGGATGACGGTCGGCGGCCTGAAGATGGAGATCGGTTTCCTGATCGACGGACTCACCGCCATGATGATGTGCGTCGTGACCTTCGTGTCGCTGATGGTTCACATCTACACCATCGGCTACATGGAGGAGGACGAAGGCTACAACCGCTTCTTCGCCTACATTTCGCTCTTCACCTTTTCGATGTTGATGCTCGTGATGAGCAACAACATGCTCCAGCTCTTCTTCGGGTGGGAAGCGGTGGGCCTGGTGTCCTACCTGCTGATCGGGTTCTGGTTCAACAGGCCGACGGCGATCTTCGCGAACATGAAGGCCTTCCTGGTCAACCGCGTGGGCGACTTCGGCTTCATCCTCGGCATCGGCCTGCTGGCCGCGTATGCCGGAACGCTGAACTATGGCGAAACCTTCGCCAAAGCCGACGAACTGGCGAAGCTCGCCTTCCCGGGGACCGAGTGGATGCTCATCACGGTGATCTGCATCTGCCTGTTCATCGGCGCCATGGGCAAGAGCGCGCAGTTCCCGTTGCACGTCTGGCTGCCCGATTCGATGGAAGGCCCGACCCCGATCTCCGCGCTGATTCACGCGGCGACGATGGTGACCGCCGGCATCTTCATGGTGGCGCGGATGTCGCCGCTGTTCGAACTGAGCGACACGGCCTTGAGCTTCATCCTCGTGATCGGCGCGATCACGGCGCTGTTCATGGGCTTCCTCGGCATCATCCAGAACGACATCAAGCGCGTGGTGGCCTATTCGACGCTCTCGCAGCTCGGATACATGACGGTCGCGCTCGGCGCGTCGGCCTACTCCGCCGCCGTGTTCCATCTGATGACGCACGCCTTCTTCAAGGCGCTGCTCTTCCTCGGTGCGGGCTCGGTGATCATCGGCATGCATCACAACCAGGACATCCGTTGGATGGGCGGCGTGCGCAAGTACATGCCGATCACCTGGATCACGTCGCTCGTCGGTTCGCTTGCCCTGATCGGCACGCCATTGTTCGCGGGCTTCTATTCCAAGGACACCATCATCGAGGCGGTCCACGAAAGCCACCTGTGGGGCTCCGGCTTTGCGTATTTCGCGGTCCTCGCCGGTGTGTTCGTCACGGCCTTCTACTCGTTCCGCATGTACTTCCTGGTGTTCCACGGCAAGGAGCGCTTCGACCAGAACCCGGACGCCCATCATCACGCCGCCGATGCAGAGCCGGATCACGGCCATCACGACGATCATTCCACGCCGCACGAATCTCCGTGGGTGGTGTGGCTGCCGCTGGTGCTGCTGGCCATTCCGTCTGTCGTCATCGGCTTCATGACGATCCAGCCGATGCTGTATGGCGACTTCTTCAGCGGCGCGATCTTCATCGACGAGGCCAAGCACGAGGCCATGAAGGAGCTGGCCGAGGGATTCCACGGCCCGGTGGCAATGGCAATCCACGGCCTGACAGCCGCGCCGTTCTGGCTCGCGCTCGCTGGCGTGGTGTTGTCCTGGTACATGTATCTCGTCAACCCGGCCCTGCCGGCGGCGATCAAGCGTGCCTGCGGCCCGATCTACCGCCTGCTCGACAACAAGTACTACATGGACTGGTTCAACGAGAACGTCATCGCCCGCGCCACCCGTGCCTTGGGCACCGGTCTCTGGAAGGGTGGTGACCAGGGCCTCATCGACGGTGCCATCGTCAATGGCTCGTGGAAGCTCGTCGGCCGCATCGCCGGTGCCGTGCGCTGGGTCCAGTCGGGCTACATCTATCACTACGCATTCGCGATGCTGCTGGGCATCTTCGTGCTGATGTCGTACTTCGTCTGGTTTAAACGGTAAGCGGCTCTCGCTGGAGAAAAACAAAAATGGGTCTGTTGAGCCTTGCCATCTGGATGCCGATCATCATCGGTGCCGTGCTACTGGCCTTCGGTCGTGACAGTCAGGCGCCGATGGTGCGCTGGATCGCACTCGTCGGTTCGATTGCGAGCTTCCTGGTCACGCTGCCGCTCTACGCGCGCTTCGATACCGGCACCGCCGCAATGCAGTTCGTCGAGAAGACGAGCTGGATCGAACGCTTCAACATCAACTACCACATCGGCCTCGACGGCATCTCGTTCTGGCTGGTGCTGCTGACGGCGTTCATCACGGTCGTCGTGGTGATCTCGGCGTGGGAGGTGATCACCGAGCGCGTCAACCAGTACATGGGCGCGTTCCTGATCCTGTCCGGCCTCATGATCGGCACGTTCTCCGCGCTCGACGGGATCCTCTTCTACACCTTCTTCGAAGCCACGCTGATCCCGATGTACCTGATCATCGGTATCTGGGGCGGTCCGAACAAGATCTATGCGGCCTTCAAGTTCTTCATCTACACGCTGCTCGGCTCGCTGCTGACGCTGGTCGCGCTGATCTACCTGTACAACAAGTCCGGTGGCAGCTTCGACATCCTGACCTGGCACAAGTTGCCCCTGGAGCGGAGTACGCAGAGCTTCCTGTTCTTCGCCTTCCTCGCGGCCTTCGCGGTGAAGGTTCCGATGTGGCCGGTCCACACGTGGTTGCCGGACGTGCACGTCGAGGCGCCGACGGGTGGTTCCGCGGTGCTGGCGGCGATCATGCTGAAGCTCGGTGCTTACGGCTTCCTGCGTTTCTCGATGCCGATCGCGCCCGATGCCTCTCACGAGTGGGCCTGGCTCATGATCGCGTTGTCGCTGATCGCCGTGATCTACGTGGGTCTGGTCGCGCTGGTCCAGCAGGACATGAAGAAGCTGGTCGCCTATTCTTCGGTGGCCCACATGGGCTTCGTGACGCTCGGCTTCTTCATCTTCAACGAGCTCGGTGTCTCGGGCGGCATCGTCCAGATGATTTCCCACGGATTCGTGTCGGGCGCGATGTTCCTTTGCATCGGCGTGCTGTACGACCGCGTGCATTCCCGCGAGATCGCCGATTACGGCGGCGTGGTCAACACGATGCCCAAGTTCGCCGCGTTCGCGCTGCTGTTCGCGATGGCCAACTGCGGCCTGCCCGGAACGGCCGGCTTCGTCGGCGAGTGGATGGTGATCATCGGCGCGGTCAAGTCGAACTTCTGGCTCGGCCTTGGCGCTGCGACCGCGCTGATCTTCGGTGCTGCCTACACGCTGTGGATGTACAAGCGCGTCTACCTCGGCGCGCCCGGCAACGACCACGTGAAGGAACTGAGCGACATCGGCTCGCGCGAATTCCTCATGCTGGCGTTGCTGGCGATCGCGGTGCTCTGGATGGGCATCTATCCCAAGCCTTTCACCGATGTGATGAACACGTCCGTGGCCGAGTTGCTGCGCCATGTGGCGGTTTCCAAGCTGCCCTAAATCCACGCTGAACAAGAGAACGAGATGATTGACAAACTCAGCTGGATGGCGATCTACCCAGAGGCGGCGCTGCTCATCATGGCATGCGTGATCGCGCTGTTGGATCTGTCCACCACCAGTCCCCGCCGTACGGCCACCTATGTGCTGACGCTGCTGACGCTGGCCGTGATCGCGGTGCTCACCGGATTCAATGCGGCCGCCGGCAAGACCATCTACGGCTTCGGCGGGATGGTCGTGAGCGATCCGATGGGCAACTGGCTCAAGTGCTTCGCCACGCTGGCGCTGATGGTCACGCTGGTCTATGGCCGGCCTTACGCCGCCGATCGCGGGATGCTGCGGGGCGGTGAGATGTTCACCATGAGCATGCTGGCCCTGCTCGGTATGTTCGTGATGATGTCGGGCAGCAACTTCCTGGTGCTCTACCTCGGGCTCGAGCTGCTGACGCTGTCGAGCTACGCGCTGGTCGCGCTGCGCCGCGACAACGCCCTGGCGAGCGAAGCGGCGATGAAGTATTTCGTCCTCGGCGCGATGGCCAGCGGCTTCCTGCTCTACGGCCTCTCGATGATGTACGGTGCGACCGGCTCGCTCGACATCAACGAAGTCTTCAAGGCCATCGCGAGCCGCCAGGTCAATCATCAGGTGCTGGTGTTCGGCCTGGTCTTCATCGTCGCCGGCCTCGCGTTCAAGGTCGGTGCGGCGCCGTTCCACATGTGGGTGCCGGACGTCTACCAGGGCGCCCCGACGGCGATCACCTTGCTGATCGGCGCAGCCCCCGAACTCGCGGCCTTCGCGATCATCATCCGCCTGCTGGTGGAAGGACTGCTTCCGCTCGCCATCGACTGGCAGCAGATGCTGACCCTGTTGGCGATCGCGTCGCTGCTGGTCGGCAATCTCGCGGCCATCGCGCAGACGAACCTCAAGCGGATGCTGGCCTATTCGACCATCGCGCAGATGGGCTTCATGCTGCTCGGTCTGGTCGCCGGCGTGGTGAACGGCAACACGTACAACGCGCAGTTCGCCTACAGCGCCGCGATGTTCTACATCGTGACCTATGTGCTCACCACGCTCGCGAGCTTCGGGATCATCCTGCTGCTGGCGCGCGAGGGCTTCGAGAGCGAGGAAATCACCGACCTGGCAGGCCTCAACCAGCGCAGCCCGCTGTACGCCGGCGTGATGGCGATCGCCATGTTCTCGCTGGCAGGCGTGCCGCCGCTGGTCGGTTTCTACGCCAAGTTCGCGGTGCTCCAGGCCCTGATCGCGTCCGGTCAGGCGATGCACATCGCGTTGGCCGTTTTCGCGGTGGTGATGTCGCTGATCGGCGCGTTCTACTACCTGCGCGTGGTCAAGGTCATGTACTTCGATGCGCCGCTGACCGCGACGACCGTGGCGGCACCGCCCGATGTCCGGGCCGTGCTGACCGTCAACGGCGCGCTGATCCTGATCCTGGGAATCCTGCCCGGCAGCCTGATGACGCTTTGCGCGCAGGCGATCGTGGCGACGCTGGCGAGCTGATTCGGCTCCGTGTCGCAAAGCGCCTCGGTCTGGGTGGTGCTGCTGCTTGCGCTGCTGGCAGCCAACTTCCCGTTCTTCACGGAGCGCATACTGGGGCTCGTGGCGCCGCCCGGCGCGACCAAGTCGCTGGCGATCCGTGTCGGTGAACTGGTGCTGCTGTACTTCGTCGTCGGCGGCATCGGTTTGCTGTTCGAGCGCCGCGTCGGGCAGATTGCGCCGCAGGGATGGGAGTTCTACGCCGTCACGGCCGCGCTGTTCGTCGTTCTGGCGTTCCCGGGATTCACGTGGCGCTACCTGCTGAAGCATCGGTGAGGGAAATCGCAATGAACGCCGCCCGGCCGCCCGAAGGCGGTCGCTCCGCAGTGCGAGGCACGGAGGTTATCCAATGAGTTCCAAGACCCCCGACGGCGTTGATACGCACCTGCGGGAAGAGTGCACGGCCAGCGAGTTGTTGTTCCAGGGGAACTTCCTTCGCGCCAAGCGGGATACCGTCAAGCTGCCGGATGGCCACACTGCGACGCGCGAATACATCGTTCACCCGGGCGCGGTCGTGGTGGTGCCTTTGCTGGACGATGGGCGCCTCGTGCTCGAGCGCCAGTACCGCTACCCGATCGGCCATGTGATGACCGAATTCCCCGCCGGAAAGCTCGATGCCGGCGAGGATCCCCTGTTGTGCGGCCAGCGCGAACTCCTCGAGGAGACCGGCTACACCGCGCGCGAATGGGCGTACGCTGGTGCCATGCACCTCGCCGTCGCCTATTCGACGGAAATCATCCACATCTACTTCGCGCGCGGCCTTTCGCTTGGCACCCGCCAGCTCGATCACGGCGAGTTCCTCGACGTGATCACCGCGACGCCGCAGGAGGTGCTTGCCTGGTGCCGCGACGGGATCGTGACCGACGCCAAGTCGCAGACCTGCTCGCTGTGGCTGCAGAACGTCCTTTCCGGCGCATGGGTGCTCGACTGGCGATCGCCCGCGCCGTTCGGCACGGCGGGATAATGGGTGCATGAAGGTCCTCAATCTCCAATGTGCACACGGGCACGGCTTCGAGGGATGGTTCGCATCCCACGAGGAGTTCGAGGGCCAGCTCTCGAGGGGGCTGGTCGAGTGCCCCCTGTGTGGAGACAGCAAGATCACGAAGCTGCTGGCCGCACCTCGGCTGAATCTGGGCAGCAACAAGCCGGCTGAGCCTCCAGCGCCGCCCGCTGAAGCCGATTCGCCGGAGGGCCGTTGGCTTCAGGCCGTGCGAAAGGTGATCGCGCAAACCGAAGACGTCGGCGATCGCTTCGCCGACGAGGCGCGCAAGATGCACTACGGGGAGGCGCAAGAGCGCGGCATCCGCGGCCAGACCACGCGCGAGCAGGCTCAAAGCCTGGTCGACGAGGGCATCCCGGTGTTCTCGCTGCCCTTGCCGCCGGCGCTCAAGGAAACCTTGCAGTAACGACGCCCGCGGGCTGGTGCCGCCCGCGCCTGCGCACTCTTCAGGCCACGAATTGCAGCGCCGCGAGGCGGGCGTAGACGCCGTTGCGCGCCACCAGGCTCGAATGCGTCCCTTGCTCGACGATGCCGCCGTGGTCGAGCACCACGATACGGTCGGCCTTCTGCACTGTCGCGAGACGGTGCGCGATCACGATCGTGGTGCGTCCGGACATCGCCGATTCAAGTGCCGCCTGCACCATGCGCTCGCTCTCGGCGTCGAGTGCGCTGGTGGCCTCATCGAGAAGCAGCAGCGGTGGATTCTTCAGCATGGCGCGCGCGATCGCGATGCGTTGGCGCTGGCCACCGGAAAGGCGCACGCCGCGCTCGCCCAGGAAGGTGTCGTATCCCTCCGGCAGGGCGCGCAGGAAGTCGTCAGCGAAGGCGGCCCTGGCCGCGGCCCGGACCTCTTCGGCCGTTGCATCCGGCCGGCCGTAGCGGATGTTCTCGAAGGCGGTCGCCGAGAAGATGATCGCGTCCTGCGGGACCAGACCGATCCGCTCGCGCAGCGCGTTCAGCGACACCGCGCCGAGCGGCGCATCGTCGAGCGAGATGCCACCCGACTGCGGGTCGTAATAGCGCAAGAGCAACTGGAAGACCGTGCTCTTGCCAGCCCCGCTCGAGCCGACCAGCGCCACGGTTTCGCCCGGCGTGATCGCGAGATCGAAATCGCGCAGCGCCGGAACGCCGGGCCGGGAAGGGTAGTGGAAGGTCACCGAGTCGAATCGGACCGAGCTTCCCCCGGCGGGCACAGGCGCATCGATGGGCGCGGCGGGCGATTCGATCACCGACCTGGCGTGGAGCAGTTCCATCAACCTCTCGGTCGCACCGGCCGCGCGCAGCAGATCCCCGTAGACCTCGCCGAGCACTGCCGCGGCACTCGCAAGGATGATGACGTAGACCACGGTCTGTCCCAGGTGGCCGGCCGTGATGTCGCCGTGCAGCACCGCCTGCGTGCCCTGGTAGAGCCCCCAGAGCAGTGCCGCAGAGGTGGCGATGATGATGAATGCGACGAGGATCGAGCGCGCTTTCGTGCGCCGCACGGCGGTGTGGAAGGCGCTGTCGGTCGACGCGTCGAAGCGGGCCGATTCGCGCGCTTCCGCGGTGTAGCTCTGGACGACCGGGATGGCGTTGAGCACTTCGGCAGCGATGGCGCTCGAGTCCGCCACGCGATCCTGGCTGGCACGCGACAGCTTGCGCACGCGCCGGCCGAACCACATGCTCGGCAGCACCACCAGCACGAGGATGCCGAGCACCTGGACCATCACATAGGGATTGGTCCAGATCAGCATGGCGAGCGCCCCCACGCCCATCACCGCATTGCGCAGACCCATGCTGAGCGACGAGCCCACGACGGTCTGGACGAGCGTCGTGTCGGCGGTCAGTCGCGAAAGCACCTCGCCCGTCTGCGTGGTTTCGAAGAAGACCGGGCTCTGGCGCAGCACGTGTGCGTAGACGGCGTTGCGCAGGTCCGCCGTGACGCGCTCGCCGAGCCAGCTGACGGTGTAGAAGCGCGCCGCTGAGAAAAGCCCGAGTGCCACCGCGACACCGAAGAGGGCGACGAAATGGTCCCGCAACGCCATCGTCTGTTCGCCCTTGTCGCTGGAGACGAGGCCTCCGTCGATGAGGCTGCGCAGCGCGATCGGGAAGATCAGCGTCGTGACGGCGGCAAGCACCAGAAAAACCCCGGCCAGGATGATCTGCGTGCGGTAGGGCCGAAGAAAGGGCGCCAGCCCGGACAAGGACTTCGGAGAGCCTTTGCCGGGCCGGTTGGAAGCGGAGGAAGCCATGGCCCGATTCTAGCTAACGCTTGCCCACTCAAAGGTCGCCTTGACAATAATTGCCTCGGCAACTAATATCCGCTACATGCCCGAATCCAAGAGCTCCGAGTACACGCTGGCTGAGTCGCCTCCCGGTGAACCGCGTGCCGTCAAGGCGTTCTACAAGGCCGAGAACTACCGTTCCGAGGAGAGCATCGGCTACCTGATGCGGCGCATCATGACGGCGGTCGGCCAGTCCGTGGAATCGCTGATGTGCGAACCTGGCAGCCCCACCTACCCGCAATGGGTGCCGCTGCACAAGCTTCACATGGGTCAGGCCACGACCGTGGCCGAACTCGCGCGCGAGTGCGAACTCGACACCGGCGCCATGACCCGCCTGCTGGATCGTCTGGAGGCCAAGGGCCTCTGCCGACGCGTCCGCTCGGTGTCCGACCGCCGTGTGGTCAACATCGAACTCACCGACGAAGGCCGTGCTGCCGCCAAACAAGTACCGCATCTGCTCTGCCGCGTGCAGAACGAGCACCTCGCCGGTTTCTCCGACGAGGAATGGGAGCAGCTCAAGAGCTATCTGCGGCGCATTCTTGATAACGCACAGGCCATCTCGGCCCGCAAAGAAAAAAATGACTCCTCTTCTTCCTGAAGGCACCTTGCGCCGAGCCACCGCAGTCGCGACCGCCGTGTTCGCGCTGGCGCTGGCCGGTTGTGCCGACATGGGCGGCATTTCGTCGCAGGCCAAGCTGCGCGATGCCGATTCGCTCGGTCTGACGGCCCCGGCATCGACGACTGCTGCGGCGCCCGCCGCGGCCGTGGCGGCTCTGGACAGTCAATGGTGGCTGGCCTTCGGCGATGCCCAGCTCAACGGGCTGATCGCACAGTCGCTGGAAGGAAATCCGAATCTGCAAGTCGCCCGTGCACGCCTCGCGCGTGCGCAGTCCGCGGTTTCGGTGGCCCAGTCCTACGACAAGCCGCAGCTCAACGGTGCGCTCGATCTCACTCGCGAGAAGTTCTCTGCCAACTACATCTACCCGTCTCCGCTGGGTGGCTCGATCCAGGAAGCGGGAACCTTGCAATTCAATGGAAGCTGGGAGCTCGACTTCTTCGGCAAGAACCGCACCGCGATCGAGGCCGCCATCGGCAGCGCCAACGCCGCCGCCGCGGATGCCGATGCGTCGCGTGTGCTGCTCGCGAGCAATGTCGCGCGCGGCTACGTGCAGTGGGCACGCCTGCAGGATCGCCTTGCGGTGGCCAACCGCACGCTCGCGCAGCGCGAAGAGACCTTCAAGCTCGTGCGGGACCGCGTCTCCGCCGGCCTCGACACCCGTCTGCAGTTGAAGCAGAGCGAGGGCGGCCTGCCCGAGGCGCGCCAGCAGATCGAATCGCTCAAGGAACAGATCGAGATCGCCCAGCATGCGCTCGATGCGCTGGTTGCCAAGCCGGGCGTGACGCAGGGGCTGACGGCGCCGGTGCTCGCCAACATGAAACCGATCGCGCTGCAGTCGACGATCCCGGCCGATCTGCTGGGCCGCCGCGCCGACATCGCGGCCGCGCGCTGGCGCGTGGAGGCTGCCACGAGCGACGTGGCGAACGCCAAGACCCTGTTCTATCCCAACGTCAACCTGGTGGCCTTCGCCGGCTTCCAGAGCATCGGATTCGACAACCTGCTGAAGTCCGGCAGCCAGCAATGGGGCGTGGGTCCCGCCGTGCGCCTGCCGATCTTCGAGGGCGGCCGTCTGCGTGCCAATCTGCGGGGCAAGTCGGCCGATCTCGACGCCGCGATCGAAAGCTACAACGCGACCGTGATCGATGCCGTCCGCGACGTTGCGGACCAGATTTCCAGCGTGCAGTCGGTCGCGCGACAGCAGGTGCAGCAGCGAGAGGCGCAGGATGCCGCCGAAGCGGCCTACGACATCGCGGTGCAGCGCTACGGCGCCGGCCTTGGCAACTTCCTCGATGTGCTCTCGGCCGAAGTCACCGTGCTGGGACAGCGCCGCGACAGCGTGGATCTCGCCGCGCGCGCCCTCGATTCGCAGGTCGGCCTGGCCCGTGCACTGGGCGGCGGCTGGCAGCCTGACGACGCAAAGACCGCTGCGGCCGGCTCCGCCACCGCGCACAACTGAACAAACGTTTCGTACCCGAAAGACATCGTCATGGAAAACAACAACGCCGCCAACCCCGCCGCTCCGGCCGGAGCCGCAGCAGAAGCGCAGGGCTCCAACAACAAGCGTCGCCGCGCGCTTACCGCGCTGGCCGCTGCCGTCGTGGTCGTGGGCGGCGGGTGGGGCGCGTATGAATGGCTGGTCGCCAGCCGCTACGAGTCGACCGACAACGCCTATGTGCAGGGCAACGTGATCCAGATCACGCCGCAGATCGGCGGCACCGTGATGGCGATCAATGCCGATGACACGGATTTCGTGAAGGCCGGCCAACCGCTGGTGCAACTCGATCCGTCCGACGCCCGCGTGGCGCTCGACCAGGCGGAAGCGGCACTGGCCCAGGCGGTCCGGCAGGTCCGCACGCTGTACGTCAACAACGCCTCGCTCGCGGCGCAGGTCTCCCTGAAGCAGGCCGACATCGTCCGGGCGCAGAGCGACATCGCCCGCGCCCAGGACGACCTGAAGCGCCGCCAGGCGCTCGCGGGCGGCGGCGCCGTGTCGAAGGAAGAGCTCAACCATTCCGAAACCGCGTTGGCCAACGCCAAGAGCGCGCTGGCTGCCGCGCAGGCAGGCGCGCTCGCCGCGAGGGAGCAACTGTCGAGCAACCAGTCGCTCACCGAAGGCACGAGCGTCGAGCAGCACCCGAGCGTGCAGGCAGCCGCCGCCAAGGTGCGCGAGGCCTTCCTCTCGACGCAGCGCGTCGGGATGCCCGCGCCGGTCGACGGCTACGTCGCCAAGCGCACCGTGCAGCTCGGCCAGCGCGTCACCGCCGGCACGCCGATGATGTCGATCGTTCCGCTCAACCAGCTCTGGGTCGACGCCAACTTCAAGGAAGTGCAGCTGCGCAACATCCGTATCGGCCAGCCGGTGAAGCTCACCGCAGACCTGTACGGCAAGAAGGTCGAGTACACCGGCCATGTGCAGGGCCTCGGCGTCGGCACCGGCGCGGCCTTTGCGCTGCTGCCCGCGCAGAACGCGACCGGCAACTGGATCAAGGTGGTGCAGCGCGTGCCGGTCCGTATTGCGCTCGACTCCGAGCAGCTCAAGGCGAACCCGCTGCGCGTCGGCCTGTCGATGGACGCCGAGATCGACGTGCGCGACAAGGGCGGCAAGATGCTCGCCGACGCACCGCGCGGCGAGGCAGCGGCGGCGCAGACGCAGGTCTACAGCCAGCTCGAGCGCGGCGCCGATGCCGAAGTGCAGCGCATCATCGCCGCGAACCTCGGCCACGAAGCCCCGCAGAAGGCGCCGGCTTCGAACGGCACCAAGTCGGCGACGCCGTCCGCATCGGTGGCCCAGCCGGGCTGATCGAGCGAGGTTCGCGCCATGTCGAACGCCGCTGCACTGCAGCCGCCTCCGCCTCTCGAAGGTTCCGCACGCCTGTGGGGAACCATCGCGCTGTCGGCCGCGACCTTCATGAACGTGCTCGACACCTCCATCGCGAACGTGTCGCTGCCGGCGATCTCCGGCGACCTCGGCGTGAGTTCGACGCAGGGCACGTGGGTCATCACGAGCTTCGCGGTGGCCAACGCCATCGCGGTGCCGCTCACGGGCTGGCTCACGCAGCGCTTCGGGCAGGTGCGCCTGTTCATGGCGAGCGTGCTGCTGTTCATCATCAGCTCGTGGTTGTGCGGTCTCGCGCCCAACATGACGATGCTGATTGCCTTCCGCGCACTGCAGGGCTTCGTCGCGGGGCCGATGATCCCGTTGTCGCAGACGCTGCTGCTGTCGAGCTATCCGCGCGCCAAGGCGGGCCTGGCGATGGCCATGTGGTCGATGACCACGCTGGTCGCGCCGGTGATGGGGCCGCTGCTCGGCGGCTGGATCACCGACAACATCTCCTGGCCGTGGATCTTCTACATCAACATCCCCGTGGGTCTTCTGGCGGCCGGGATCACCTGGGGCATCTACCACAAGCGCGAGAGTCAGACGCGCAAGGTGCCGATCGACGGCATCGGGCTCGCGCTGCTGGTGCTGTGGGTCGGATCGCTTCAGCTCATGCTCGACAAGGGCAAGGAGCTCGACTGGTTCCACTCGGCCCAGATCGTGACGCTCGCGGTGGTGGCGGTGGTGGGCTTCGCCTTCTTCCTGGTCTGGGAACTCACCGACAAGCATCCGGTGGTCGACCTGTCGCTCTTCAAGCGTCGCAACTTCTGGTCGGGTGCGTTCGCGACCGCGGTGGCCTACGGGCTCTTCTTCGGCAACGTGGTGATCCTGCCGCTGTGGTTGCAGCAGTACATGGGCTACACCGCCACGCAGGCCGGGATGATCATGGCGCCGGTGGGCCTGCTGGCGATCTTCTTCTCGCCGATCGTGGGCATGACGGTGGGGAGGGTCGATCCGCGGCGCTATGCGACCTTCTCGTTCCTGGTCTTCGCGCTGGTGCTGTGGATGCGCTCCAACTTCAACACCCAGGCGGATTTCTGGACGATCATGATCCCGACGGTCATCCAGGGCGTGGCGATGGCGTTCTTCTTCATCCCGCTGGTGACGATCACGCTGTCGGGCCTCACGCCGGACCGCATCCCGGCCGCGTCGGGCCTGTCGAACTTCCTGCGCATCACGGCGGGTGCCATCGGCACCTCGACCGCCACCACGCTGTGGGAGAACAGGGCGACGCTGCATCACGCGCAATTGGTCGAAGCGATCAACCAGGGCAGTTCGGCCGCGAGCGGCGCGATGGCCAACCTCGGCGGCGCCGGCTTCTCCACCGAACAGGTGCTCGGACAGATCAATCGCCTCGTCGACCAGCAGGCCTTCATGCTGGCGTCGAGCGACGTGTTCTACGGCTCCGCCATCCTGTTCCTGCTGCTGATCCCGCTGGTGTGGCTTGCGCGCCCAGCGCGCGGAGGCGGTTCGTCCGACGCCGCCGCAGGCGCGCATTAGAGCCCACCCCCAGGCTTCGCGCACTTCGTGTCGCTGCGCCAACCCCCTTGCAGGGGGCAACACCAGCGGCCCGGCAGAGCCGGTTCCGCGGTGTTTCGCGAAGGGGGCGCGCTTTGCGGGGCCAGCCGCTTGCGGCTGGGTTGAGTGCCGCAGCGCAGCATAGGCATTTGCCCCAGTAGGCAGGTTTGTTACGCCTGCGAACAATGCGTTCCGCACGGCCATAGTGGCCATGCACAAACATGGATCGCATGACCGACTTCTTCTGCCAGCTCATGGGTGACCGCGCGAGATGACCGACATCATTCTCGAAACACGCCAGCTCACCAAGGAATTCAAGGGCTTTACCGCAGTCAGCAAGGTTGATCTGTCGGTCGTTCGTGGGTCGATCCACGCGCTGATCGGGCCCAACGGCGCGGGCAAGACGACCTGTTTCAACCTGCTCACCAAGTTCCTCGAGCCGACCTCGGGCACGATCCTGTTCAACGGCGCGGACATCACCAGCGAGCGGCCGGCGCAGATCGCGCGGCGCGGCATCATCCGCTCGTTCCAGATCTCCGCCGTGTTTCCGCACCTGACGCTGCTCGAGAACGTGCGCCTCGGGCTGCAGCGTTCGCTCGGCACCTCGTATCACTTCTGGAAGAGCGAGAAATCGCTGACGCCGCTCAATGCACGCGCGCGCGAACTGCTCGCGCAGGTCGGCCTCGAAAATCTTGCCGATGAGCTCACCGTGAACCTGCCCTACGGGCGCAAGCGCGCGCTCGAGATCGCGACCACGCTCGCGATGGAGCCCGAACTCATGCTGCTCGACGAGCCCACGCAGGGCATGGGCCACGAGGACGTGCACCGCGTTGCCGAACTCATCAAGCGTGTGTCGGCCGGCCGCACGATCCTGATGGTCGAGCACAACATGAGCGTGGTCTCGACCATCGCCGACACCATCACCGTGCTGCAGCGCGGCGCGGTGCTCGCCGAAGGTCCGTATGCGGTGGTCTCGAAGAACCCGCAGGTCATGGAAGCCTACATGGGCACCACCGAAGGCCAACTCCAAGGAGCCCACTGAATGACCCCCGAGCTTCTCACTTCGTGTAGCTCGCTACCCCCCGGGGGGGCGCATCCCTCCCTTGGGGCGGCCCGGCGGCAGGCATGATGGCGGCTCCCGCACTCGAAATCAGCGGCCTGCAGGCCTGGTACGGCGAGTCGCACGTGCTGCACGGCGTCGACATGGTCGTGCAGCCCGGCGAAGTCGTCACGCTGCTCGGCCGCAACGGCGCAGGCCGCACCACGACGATGCGCGCGATCCTCGGGCTGACCGGCGCACGCAAGGGCAGCATCAAGGTCAACGGCCAGGAGACGATCCACCTGCCGACGCACCGCATCGCGCACTACGGCATCGGCTATTGCCCCGAGGAGCGAGGCATCTTCGCAAGCCTCTCGTGCGAAGAGAACCTGATGCTTCCGCCGCCGCTGAAGGGCAGCGACAAGGGCATGTCGGTGGACGAGATCTACGCGATGTTCCCCAACCTTGCCGAGCGCCGGCACAGCCAGGGCACGCGCCTGTCGGGCGGCGAGCAGCAGATGCTGGCCGTGGGTCGCATCCTGCGCACGGGCGCCAGGCTGCTCCTGCTCGACGAGATCTCCGAAGGGCTGGCGCCGGTCATCGTGCAGGCGCTGGCCAGGATGATCCACACCCTGCGCGGCAAGGGTTACACCGTGGTGATGGTGGAGCAGAACTTCCGCTTCGCCGCGCCGCTCGCCGATCGTTTCTACGTGATGGAACACGGCCGCATGGTCGAGGCTTTCAGCGCGGCCGAACTCGACGCCAAGATGCCGGTGCTCAACGAGCTGCTCGGCGTCTGATCCTTCAACCTTTCCGACTGGATGGAGTCAAGCATGAAGACCTCTCTCTCCGCACTTTCCCTCGCTGTGGCCGCACTGGCTCTCGCGTCCGGCGCTCATGCGCAGGAAAAAGTGAAGATCGGTTTCGTGACCGACATGTCGAGCCTCTATGCCGACGTCGAAGGCAAGAACGGCGCGCTCGCGATCCAGATGGCCATCGACGACTTCGGCGGCAAGGTGCTCGGGCAGCCGATCGAACTGCTCACCGCCGACCACCAGAACAAGGCCGACATCGCCGCCTCGAAGGCTCGCGAATGGATCGACACCGAAGGCGTGACGATGGTCTTCGGCGGCACCAATTCAGGCACCGCTCTCGCGACCGCGAAGGTCGCGCAGGAGAAGAAGCGCGTGTACTTCAACAACGGCGCGGCCACCTCCGCACTGACCAACGAGCAGTGCAGCCCCTACACGGTTCACTATGCGTACGACACCGTCGCGCTCGCCAAGGGCACCGGCGGCGCGGTCGTAGAGCGCGGCGGCAAAAGCTGGTTCTTCCTGACTGCCGACTATGCGTTCGGTCACGCGCTCGAAGCGGATACCAGCGCCGTCGTCAAGGCCAAGGGCGGCACGGTGGTCGGCGCGGTGCGGCATCCGCTCAATGCATCGGACTTCTCGTCCTTCCTCCTGCAGGCGCAGAACTCCAAGGCGCAGATCCTGGGCCTCGCGAACGCGGGCGGCGACACGATCAACTCGATCAAGGCCGCCAAGGAATTCGGCATCGGCAAGAACATGAAGCTCGCCGGGCTGCTGATCTTCCTGAGCGACATCCACAGCCTGGGCCTGAAGAACACCGAAGGCCTGCTGCACACCACGAGCTGGTACTGGGACCTCAACGACCAGACGCGCGCCTTCGGCAAGAAGTTCTTCGACAAGACCAAGCGCATGCCCACCGACATCCAGGCCGCGGACTACTCGGCCACGATGACCTACCTGAAGGCGGTGCAGGCGGCCAAGACCACCGATGCCGACAAGGTGATGGCGGAGCTCAGGAAGATGCCGATCGACGACTTCTACGCCAAGGGCCAGATCCGCGCCGACGGCCGCTTCGTGCACGACATGTACCTCGTCGAAGTGAAGACGCCGGCCGAATCGAAGCAGCCGTGGGATTACCTGAAGGTCATCACCAAGCTGCCGGGCGACCAGGTCTTCACGGCGAAGGCCGATTCGAAGTGCGCCCTCTGGAAATGACACCGCCCCTTTTCTTTGCCCAACAACTCACCCAGAACATGAAAAAGACCCTCGCACTTTCCGCCGTCTCTCTCGCCATCGCGCTCGCGGCAGGCGCCGCTCAGGCCGAGGACAAGGTCAAGATCGGCTTCATCACCGACATGTCCAGCCTCTACGCGGACGTCGAGGGCAAGAGCGGCGCGACCGCGATCCAGATGGCGATCGACGACTTCGGCGGCAAGGTCAACGGCATGCCGATCGAGCTCATCACCGCCGATCACCAGAACAAGGCCGACATCGCCGCCTCGAAGGCGCGCGAGTGGATCGACACCGAGAACCTCACGATGCTCTTCGGCGGCACCAACTCCGGTACCGGCCTCGCGATGGCGAAGGTCGCGCAGGAGAAGAAGCGCGTCTTCATGGTCAACGGCGCCGGCACCTCGGCGCTGACCAACGAGCAGTGCAGCCCCTACACAGTGCACTACGCCTATGACACCGTCGCGCTCGCCAAGGGCACCGGCGGCGCGGTCGTCGCCAACGGCGGCAAGAGCTGGTTCTTCCTGACCGCCGACTACGCCTTCGGCGCGGCGCTCGAAGCCGACACCGCCAAGGTCGTGAAGGAAAAGGGCGGCACGGTGGTCGGCAGCGTCAAGCATCCGCTCAATGCATCGGACTTCTCTTCGTTCCTCTTGCAGGCGCAGAACTCCAAGGCGCAGATCCTCGGCCTCGCGAATGCGGGCGGCGACACGATCAACGCGATCAAGGCCGCGAAGGAATTCGGCATCAACAAGACCATGAAGATGGCCGGCCTGCTGGTCTTCATCACCGACATTCACAGCCTGGGCCTGAAGAACACCGAAGGCCTGCTGCTCACCACGAGCTGGGATTGGAACCTGAACGACCAGACGCGTGCCTTCGGCAAGAAGTTCTTCGACAAGACCAAGCGCATGCCCACCGACATCCAGGCGGCGGACTACTCGGCCACGATGACCTACCTGAAGGCGGTGCAGGCGGCCAAGAGTACCGACGCGGACAAGGTGATGGCCGAGATCAAGAAGACGCCGGTCAATGACTTCTACGCCAAGGGCCAGGTTCGCGCAGACGGTCGCTTCGTGCACGACATGTATCTCGTGCAGGTGAAGTCGCCGTCCGAATCGAGCCAGCCATGGGACTACTACAAGGTCGTGGCCAAGTTGCCGGGCGAGGAGGTCTTCACGACGAAGGCGGAGTCCAAGTGCGCACTATGGAAATAACCCCCCAGTTTTCGAGCACTTCGTGTCGCTTCGCCAACCCCCCTCTGCAAGGGGGGCGGGCCGGCCGCTTCGGGCGGCTGGGCGCGGCGGCCCCCTGGCATAGGGAAGCGCGCGGCTGTCGAGTTCCCCTATGAGCATTTCTCTTCCTGCCCTGTTGAGCCAGCTTCTGCTGGGGCTGGTCAACGGGTCGTTCTACGCCATCCTGAGCCTCGGGCTCGCGGTCATCTTCGGCCTGCTCAACGTCATCAACTTCGCGCATGGCGCGCTGTTCATGCTGGGCGCGGTGTCGACCTGGATGGCGATGAACTACTTCAACGTCGACTACTGGGTGATGTTGATCGTCGCGCCGGTGCTCGTCGGCCTGTTCGGCATCCTCATCGAGCGGCTGCTGCTGCGCTGGATCTACAAGCTCGATCATCTCTACGGCCTGCTGCTCACGCTCGGTCTCACGCTGCTGATCGAAGGCGTGTTCCGCTCGATCTATGGCGTCTCGGGCCTGCCCTACGACACGCCTGACGTCCTCGCGAGCGCGACCGATCTCGGCTTCATGATCCTGCCCAACTACCGTGCGTGGGTCGTCGTGGCCTCGCTCGTGGTGTGCTTCGCGACCTGGTTCGTGATCGAGAAGACGCGCATCGGCGCCTACCTGCGCGCAGGCACCGAGAACCCTCGGCTGGTGGAGGCCTTCGGCGTCAACGTGCCGCTGATGATCACGCTCACCTACGGATTCGGCGTGGCCTTGGCCGCCTTCGCCGGCGTGCTCGCCGCACCCGTGATCCAGGTCTCTCCGCTCATGGGCCAGAACCTCATCATCGTGGTGTTCGCGGTGGTGGTGATCGGCGGCATGGGCTCGATCATGGGCGCGATCCTCACCGGGCTCGGCCTCGGCGTGATCGAGGGGCTGACCAAGGTGTTCTATCCGGAGGCTTCGTCCACGGTCGTGTTCGTGATCATGGTCATCGTGCTGCTCATCCGCCCCGCCGGCCTGTTCGGAAAAGAGAAATGAAGCCCGCCCCGGCCTCCACGAACAGAGCCACATGAAGAAAATAACTCCTATCGCTTATGCGCTGCTCCTGCTGGCGCTGATCGTCGCGCCTTTCGCCGGCGCCTATCCGGTGTTCGTGATGAAGCTGATGTGCTTCGCGCTGTTCGCCTCGGCCTTCAACCTGCTGCTGGGCTACACGGGGCTGCTGTCCTTCGGCCACGCGGCCTTCCTCGGCGGGTCGGCCTACATCGCGGGCCAGGCGATCAAGGTGTGGGGCGTGACGCCCGAGATCGGCCTCATCCTCGGCACGCTCACCGGCGCGCTGCTGGGCTGGATCTTCGGTGTACTCGCGATCCGCCGGCAGGGCATCTACTTCGCGATGATCACGCTCGCGCTCGCGCAGATGGTGTTCTTCGTCGCGCTGCAGGCCAAGTTCACCGGCGGCGAGGACGGCCTGCAGGGCGTGCCGCGCGGCAAGCTCTTCGGCGTGGTCGACCTGCAGAGCGACCTGACGATGTACTACGTCACGCTCGCGATCGTGGTGGCAGCCTTCCTCCTCATCGTGCGCACCATCCATTCGCCGTTCGGCCAGGTGCTCAAGGGCATCAAGGAAAACGAGCCGCGCGCTCTCTCGCTGGGCTACGACGTGAGCCGCTTCAAGCTGCTCGCCTTCGTGATCTCGGCGGCGCTCTCGGGCCTCGCGGGTTCGCTCAAGACGCTGGTGCTCGGCTTCGCGACGCTGTCCGACGTGCACTGGAGCGCGTCCGGCCAGGTCATCCTGATGACGCTGGTCGGCGGCCTGGGCACGCTTTCCGGGCCGCTCGTGGGTTCGGCGGTGGTGGTGCTGCTCGAGAACAAGATCGGGGAACTTGGCCACCTGCTGGCGCGCATCACAACCGTCGACTGGTTCAACACGCTCGGCGAGTCGGTCACCATCGTCACCGGCCTGATCTTCGTGATCTGCGTGCTCGCGTTCCGGCGCGGCGTCATGGGCGAGATCATCGCGTTCATGGACCGCGGGCGCGGACCTTCGAAAGGGTGAACGACCTCGAACGCTTCCACTGCCGCAACGCAGCAGCGGACGGGCACGTTCAGTCGTAGGTCATCGTGAACATCATCGACGTGTTCGCGATGCCGCCCTGGACGCTCGGGCCGGTCTGGTAGTACCGCGCCTTCAGCGGGATGGTGTAGCTGCCGCCGGTGGCCCCTTGGTAGCCGCTGAAGACGATCGTCGTCGACAACGGATGGGCGGCGGTGCCCGCCGCGTTCAGCAACTGCAGGCCGATTCCGCTGGCGGTGGAGCCGGCGTCGAGCGCGACGATGGAATCGATCGCGCTCACGACGTTCGTGGTGGGATCGATCTGGTACTTGATGCTGTTCATGCCCGCCGGACAGTTCTGCAGCTGGATGTTGAAGTCCTTCGCCGGGGTGAGGGAGCCCTGGCCGGTGAAGTGCTTGAGCGGGTACTTGCCCATCTCCACCGTGACGTCGGGCGTGGTGCATGACAGCACGACGAAGGTGGCGCTGCCGGAAAGATTCACGTTGCCGATGTGGGAAGGGTTGGTCCCCGAGTCGGCCTCGATCCCGACCTGGAAGGCGAGCCCGGGCGGATTGGTGGTGCCCCCTTCGATCACCCCCGTCTTGACGAACGCGAACTGCATCGCAAAGCCGAAGCGCACGTCGCTCGTATTGCTCGAGGTTGACCAATTTACGAGCGTGACCCAGCCGTTGCCTTTGCGACGAAGCACTTGGGTGGGTGACCATCCACCATTCAGGTACGAACTCGCCCGGCCGATCAGGCTCACGCCGGGCACGCTGGTCTTGTAGGCGATGTAGGTGACGCCTTGTACGCTGACCAGGTTACTTTCGTCTTCAAGCATCGCCAGATAGGCGGGGCCGTACCAGACGTTGGCACTGGCGTTACAGCCGCTCCAGACCGCGGTGGCGTTCCCTTGCATGCCGGTCCAGGGCGTAAGCAGCGTGCCGATGGGCGCGTCGCGCGGCACGGTGAAGGTGCCCGACGGGGTGCTGAAATTGAAGCTCGCCGGTGACGGAGAACTGCTCGAACATGTCATCCCGGCGCGTGCCGTTCCATGAAAGAGCAGCGCCAGCGTCATGGCGGCAAGGAAGGCCAGGGCATGGCGGCGCGCCCGGCCGTGCCATGTCGCGTTCACGAAGTTCATTTTTCAGATCCTTGGATGGGTTGGTTCAGAGCGCGCGGCAGGTGGCTGGCACGGCCTGTAGCGTTGCATCCGCTTGCGCGCCGGTGCCCGCAGGCTTCCAATCGATCGCGCACTGCCTGCCGCCGTCGCCCCAGCGCGCGGACAGCGCGCCGTTCTCGGTGCCGGCGAGGCGCACCAGCGCCTGCCCGCCCTGGCCCACGTAGCCCACGTTCCTGCCCGAAGCGTCGAGCACCTCGGCGCCGAAAGGCACCGGTGCGCCATCGGCTTTCGACAACTGGAGCAGGTGGGCCTGTCCGGTGCTGGTCTTGAACTTCAGCGGCACCACCGCGCCGGCGCGTGGCGCCACCTGCAGGCGCGCATCGTCGAGTTCGACGTTCGCGGACAGGCCCTGGGGGTCCAGCATGACCTCGTTCATCCGGTAGGGGGAAAGATTGCTCGCGACCGCATAGCCGCGCGCGTCGATCTCGATGGCGCTGTTGCTGGCCAGGTGCGCGCCCTGGGCCCCCTGGGCTTCGATCAGGCCGATGGTGTCGCCGAGCTGCGGCGCCAGCGTGACGCCGCCGGCATGAACCACCATGCCGCCGCTTGCCGAGACCGCCGTCTGGCGCGTGCCGCCGGTGCCCTGCGTGTAGGAGCCGCCCAGGGTGGCGTAGGGTGCCTGCCAGCCGGCGCTGACCGCGACGCTGTCGGGGCCGGCGCTGCCGACGTTGCCGTTGACGCCGTACTGGTACTGATCGCGCTCGCCGAAGTTGCCGGCGACGCTGGTCGTGAGGCCGTTGCCTTGCGGGCTGTGCGAACCCTGCATCGACAGCGTCGGCGCACGGTGGCCGGCCGTGGTGTTGCCCAACGGAATCGACAGGTTCACGTAGAAGGTGTCCTGGGACCGGCCGTCGGCCAGGCGGCTTCGCGTGGCGGAGACGCTGTAGGACAGGGAGCGGTAGCGGTTGCTGTAGCCGATGTTGTAGCTGGTCCAGTCGGACTGCCCCGTCCAGTACTGGCTGCGTGAACCGCTCACGTACAGCTGCCCGGCGCCTTCGCCCAGGCTCTGGCTGAGCGTCAGCTGGAAGCGGCTGCGCTGCCGCGCGAAGTCTTCGACCGCGCCGCTGGCGCTCAGGCTGCTGCGGACGAGATCATCGAGGCGCACGGCATCGTCCAGGCCCAGATAGCCCCTGCTCGAAAAGCGATACGCCGCGAGCGCGAAGTCGGTGTGCGTTTGCGGAATGCTCTTGCTGTAGGTGGCGCGCGTGGAGTAGCCGCTCTTTTCGCCGGCCTGGCCGCTGAGATGAGTTTGCGAACCGGTGACGTCCAGCGACACCGCACCGGCAGGCGTGTTGAACGCCGCGCCGACCACTGCGCTGCGATACAGACTGGAACTGGTGGACTGCACGCCCGCGTAGCCGGTCATCAGGTTGTTGAGGCCGCGCTGGTAGGTCGCCTCGAGGAAGGTCGGCGAACTGGCGACCAGCGCCGCATTGCGCACCTGGCCCGCAGTGACCGCGTAGCGCGAGATGCCCGGCCGCAACAGGTTGGGCACGGCGGCAAAGGGCACGCGGAAGCTGCGCTCGCGGCCGTCGGCCTCGATGACGGTGACGTCCAGGTCGCCGCCGAAGCCGGTGGCGCTGAGATCGGTGAGCTCGAAGTTGCCCGGCGCGACGTTGGTCTCGTAGATCACATAGCCGGCCTGGCGGACCAGCACGCGCGCATGGGTCTCGGCCACGCCGCGGACGACCGGCGCGTAGCCGTTCATCGAATCCGGGCGCATCCGGTCGTCCGTGGCCAGCGAGACGCCACGCACGCCCACCGAATCGAACACCTGTCCCGAGGTGAAGGTGTCGCCGATGGTCAGCTGGGATCCCAGGGGGTCGACGTCGTGCTGGGCGTAGGTCCGGATGTTCTGGGACTCGCTGCCGTTGCCATTTGTCCAGCGGACGTTGGATTGATTGCGCAGCCGCCAGCCGCCGACGTTCAGTCCCGCATCGAGACCGAGGTACGCGTCGCGGCTCTGCTGCCGGTTGCTCTCGGACTGCGCGGCGTTGAAGTTGTAGCCGAGCGTGAACGCATTCAGGCCGCGGTCCCACAGCTTGGGGTCCGTGTAGCCGCGCGGATTGCGAACGAGCGCCACCTGCGGAATCGAAATGTCCAGCCGAAGCTCGCTGGCGTCCACGGCGACGCTGGCATCGGGGATCAGCCGCTCCAGATTCAGGCAATCGCCCCCCAGGTCCGCGCCTGCGGCTTCGAGCTTGAGTGTGTCCACGCCCATCGCGGCCAACTGCGCGCGATCGAAGCAGGGCTGCGCCTGGTCTTTGGCGTCGTCGGCGCGGAAGACCACGCGTTCGCGCGATGCCAGGTACTGGTTGACGTACAGGTCGACGCGCCACTCGCCCGGAAGCATCGGATTGCCGCGCTCGAAGCGGGACAGGTCGATGTTGCGGGCGCTGTTGCCAAGGAAGCCGGGACTGAATTCCACCTTCTGTGGTGCGGACGAAGGCGCAGCCAGCAAGGGGCCGGCCGGCAATGTGCCCAGCGCCATGAGGATGCAGTGCGCGAGGCGGTTGCGACGCAACGCACGCGGGGCGGCGACCGGGGGCGTTCTGTTCGAGGCGATCTTGAGCATGGGATGGATGAGCGTCGCGAGGGCCTGCGCACGGCGCGTAAACGTCGCGGCAAGGCGCAGCCCTCCGAGGCCCTTCTCGCGAAGGGCCGGATGGATGACGAATGGGGACGGGCGGCGCCGTGGAGGCGCGCGGGGCTATCGCGAGTAGGCGGCTTCGCCCTCACGGAAGGCGCCGTAGTCGTCGATGCTGCGGAACGTAAGGCGGCCACTATCGGCGCCGCCTTCCAGCGCGAAGCTTGCACGTTCCTTCGCGGGACACATGCCACCACCGGTGGCATCGTTCGGCTTGTCCGGCGCGCCCTTCAGCCGCACGTCGGCGAAGGACACGTTGTAGTCGGTGTCGTTGACGCACTCCAGCGCCGACTTTCCGTCTTGCTTGACCAGGCGCCAGGCCAACTGGTCCGCCGCAGCGACCGCATCGCCTTTCAGGGCGGCCGGCCGATAAAAAATCTTGATGCGCGTTCGCACCGCGAACTGCAGGAAGTGGGTGCCTTCACCGTCGTCGGCCTCAGGGCGCGGCGGGATCTCCACCACGTTGAGCCAGAACACCGACTCGCGGTCCTGCGGAAGAGGGCTGCTGCCCGTGAACCTCAGGCGCAGCGCCTGGCCCTTGCCGGGCTCCACGCGCGACACGGGCGGCGTGACGAGGAAGGGCGCCGTCGAAGTCTCGGCCCTGTCGCGCTCGTTGCCGCTGTCGACCCACGCCTGCAAGAGACGCGGCGAGTTGCCGGTGTTGTTGACGCGCACGGACACGTCGCGGTCCGCGCCGCGATAGACGACGCGGGTTCCCATGACCTGGAGGCCTGCGTGTGCCGCGGACAAGCAGCCGGCGGCCAGCAAGGCGAGGGAAACGAAACGTGCGATGACCTTCATGGGCCTGTTCCTGCCAAAAAAAGCGTGTTGTCTTCGGGAAGCGATTCGGGGTCGGCGCGGCCGACCCCGAATGGATCACGGATGGATGATCAGTTGTAGGCCACGGAATACATCACGTACGTGTCGACCGTACCGGCCGTCACGCCCGTCGCCGGGGCGTAGTACTGCGCGAAATAGTTGATCGTGGCGGTGTTGCCGGCGATCGTCGCGACCGGCGCATTGGTGCCGTCGTTGAGGTTGATGTCCTGCTTCTGCTCGTTGAGCAGACCGACCTGAACGACCGCGGCGGTGCCCGCGACGTTCGTCAGGCGACCGGTGGCGACGTCGACCGGGCTCTGTGCCTGCTCGAACTTCAGGCCCGCGATCTTGCCGTCCGGACAACCGGTCTCACCGGCGCCGCCGATCTTGACCGAGAACGCCTTGTCACCTGCGCGAGCGCCGGCGACACCCAGTGCCGCCTTCTGCACCTTGTCCAGCGTGACGGTGAAGTCCTGCGCGCCGCCGTCGGTGCCGGCGCCGCCGGTCACGCTGCAGGTGGCATCTTCGATTTGGCCCTTGAAAGTGATCTTGCCGTCGGCGGCGAAGGCGGACGGAACGACCGAGGCGCCGATAACGACGGTCAGTGCGGCGGAAAGAAGATTCTTCTTCATATGCTTTCTATTCATTCATGAGATTGGTGAATCCGGTGCCGGTGGCGTTGAAGCCGTCTGCTCCGGAGGGCGGAACTATGCCCATCGGTCAATCACTTTTTAATAAGAACGCTCTCAAACCGCGAGCAACGGTCGGCGAGGCGGAGGCCGCGAGCAGTACTTCACATGGCCTTCGCATGGATTCCTGCGGTGCCCCTTCGAGGCGGCACGCCAACTGCCGATACGTGCAGGACCTCTGCCGCATCCGATACGAGCGATGAACCGAACCGATTCCGCCCTGCGCCTCATTCACATGAAGTCCGACAGGCTCATGTGGCTGTTCGCGATGTCAGTCGCGCTCGCTCGCGTGAATGGCACGCTGCAGTGGGCAGTGGTCATCGGACTTCCCGCCGCACTCGGGTGCTGCACGGCGCTGGCGCTTCACTTGCCTGGAGCATTGGCGACACGCGCGGTCATCGCGATCGAATCGCGCCATCGCCCGGATGGGCCAGGTGACGCAGGAGAACGCGTCGCTGGTCGGCGAGGCGGCCGCGGCTGCCACCTCGCTGCGCGCGCAGGCCAATGGCCTGCTGGCGGCCGTGGACGTTTTCGCGCTGGCCGCCTACGGCATCGATCAGAACTGCGGCGGCCGCCGTTCCACAAAGGCGCGCACGCCTTCGTGCGCGTCCGCGCTGCGAGCGCGTTCTGCGAGCAACGCATGTTCCATTTTCAGATGGGCATGCAGGTCGCGTCCCGGAAGCCCGGTGCACAAGGATTTGATGGCTGCCAGCGAACCGCTCGCTGCATGGGCAAGGCGGTGCGCGAGTGCTTCCGATGCCCTTTGCAGGTTACCGTCGGGATGCAGCGAATCCACCGCGCCGTGGGCCAGGCACTCGCTCGCGTCGATCGGATCGCTCAGCATCAACCACTGCTGCGCACGCACGGCGCCGACCCGGCGCGCCAGGAAGAAGGAAGCGCCGAGGTCCGGCGAAAGCCCGATGGCCGCATAGCCGGTGCGCAGCTTCATCGATTCCGCCGCGAGGACGAAGTCGGCGCACAGCGCGAGCCCGATGCCTGCGCCGCCGATCGGACCGTTCACGGCCGACACCACGGGCAGCGGCGCGGTCGCGAGGCGCCACAACGCCGGATGCAGCGGTTCGAGCACCTCGTCGATGAGCGCGTCCAGCGCCGGGCCGGCGGCGGCGAACTCTTCGATGTCGCCGCCGGCGCAGAACACCTGGCCTTCCGCCGCCAGCAGAACGACGCGCGGCCGGCTGTCCAGCACCTCGTCGATCGCCCGCACCAGGGCGCGGCTCGCGGCGCGCGAGATGGCGTTCGCCCGATCGGCCCGTCGGAGCACGATGCGGCCGATGCGATCGGACACGCCCCAGGCGATGCCATCGGCCTGCTGCATCGCTTCGTGCATGGCCTTCATGCGGCCAGTTTTCGTGCGATGAGCTCCTTCATGATCTCGTTGGCGCCGCCGTAGATGCGCTGCACCCGCGAATCCGCATAGAGGCGTGCGATCGGGTATTCGGCCATGTAGCCGTATCCGCCGAAGAGCTGCAGGCATTCGTCAACCACCTTGCATTGCTGCTCGGTGCACCACCACTTGGCCATGTAGGCGGAGGTGTCGTCGAGATGGCCGTCGAGCAGACGCTGCACGCAGTCGTTGACGAAGCTGCGCACCACATGCGCGAGCGTGGCGCATTCGGCCAGCTTGAAGCGCGTGTTCTGGAACTCGTAGAGCGACTGGCCGAAGGCCTTGCGCTCCTGCGTGTACTGCAGCGTGAGTTCGACCGCGCGTTCGATCACCGCGGCCGCCGGCACCGCGAGCAGCATGCGCTCGTAGGGCAGCTGGCTCATCAGCTGCGCGAAGCCGCGGCCTTCGACTTCACCCAGCAGGTGATCCGCCGGAACGCGCACGTTCTCGAAGAACAGCTCGGCGGTGTCGGAGGCATGCTGGCCGAGCTTCTCGAGCCGCCGGCCGACCCGGAAGCCGGGGAGCTCTTCCGTCTCGAGCACCACCAGCGACACGCCGCGGCTGCCGGCCTCGCCGGTGCGCACCGCCACCACCAGCAGGTTCGCGGTGGAGCCGTTGGTGATGAAGGTCTTGGCGCCGTCGATGACGTAGCTGGCCCCATCCCGCCGCGCGCGGGTGCGCATCGCCTGCAGGTCCGAGCCGCAGCCGGGCTCGGTCATCGCGATGCCGGCCAGCATCTCGCCGCTGGCGAGCCTGGGCAGCCAGCGTTGCTTCTGCGCCTCGGTGCCGTAGTCGAGGATGTAGTGGGCCGCGATGGTGTGCACCGCGGTGTTGGCGGGCATCTCGGCCTTGGCGAGCTCGTCCTGCACCACGCACTGGTACGCCAGGCTCGCGCCCGCGCCGCCGTAGGCCTCGTCGAGTTCGGACAGCATGAATCCCATCCTGCCGAACGGCGCCCACACCTCGCGCGGCACATAACCCTGGCGCCGCCAGCCGTCGAGGCCGGGCGCCATCTCGCCGGCGACGTAGCGCCGCACCTGCTCGCGGAAGGCCTCGATGTCGTCGTCCATCCAGCGATGTCGATAGAGCGGGGGAAGCATTGCGGGCACCTCCTCAGATGCCCGTGAGCCCGCCGGAGCACATCAGCGTCTGGCCGCTCACGTAGTCCGACTCGGGAAGGCACAGCAGGAACACCGCGCCGGCCGCTTCTTCGGGCGTGCCCCCACGGCCCAGCGGAATGCCGCGCTCCATCGCCGCGAGCAGGTCGGGGTTCACGCCGACCTTGATCTCGCGCCCGTCGATGTTCGCGGTGCCGCCGTCGGCCGCGTTGCCGGTCAGGCGGGTCTTGATGAAGCCGTAGGCCACCGCGTTGACGGTGACGTTCAGGCGGCCCCATTCCTTGGCCAGCGTCTGCGTCATGCCCAGGATGCCGGCCTTGGCGGTCGAGTAGTTCACCTGTCCCGCGTTGCCGAAGAGGCCCGCGACCGATGAGATGTTGACCACCTTGCGCACCACGCGCCTGCCGGTCGCCTGATCGGCCTTGGCGAGGTCGCGCATCACCGGATAGGCCGCGCGAAGGATGCGGAAGGGTGCCGTGAGGTGGCAGTCGATCATCGCGTACCACTGCTCGTCGGTCATCTTCTGGATCACGTTGTCCCAGGTATAGCCGGCGTTGTTGACGATGATGTCCAGGCCCTTGAATTCGCCGACGGCGGTGCCGATGAAGCGGTCTGCGAAGTCCGGTGCCGTCACGCTGCCGGCACAGGCCACCGCCTGCCCGCCTGCGGCGCGGATTTCCGCGACGACTTCATCGGCCGGACCCGCATCGAGGTCGTTGATGACCACGCGCGCGCCTTCTGAGGCGAACTTGAGTGCGATGGCGCGGCCGATGCCGCGGCCCGAGCCGGTGACCAGCGCCACCTTGCCGTCGAGTCTTTGTGTCATGAGGGATGTCTCCAGGTGAAATGGGATCAGGGCAGCGCAACGACGGCTTCGCCGGCGATCTTGGTCTGCCCATATTGGTTGGTGCTGTGCACTTCGACACGCACGCGGCGTTCGCCGTCGGCCTCGAACTTCTCGACCACGCGCCCTTCACAGCGCATGGCATTGCCCAGGTGCGTGATGCCCTGGAACCGCGCGTCGAATCGCCGCAGCCGCGATTCCGGCGCCCAACTCGTGAGAAGCCGTCCCAGCCAAGCCATGCCCAGCATGCCCTGCGCAAACACGTCGGGCATGCCGGCCCGCCGCGCGAAGTCGATGTCGATGTGGATCGGGTTGTGGTCGCCCGACGCACCGCCGAACAGCGCCAGCGTGGTGCGGTCGACGGGCGGCAATTGCAGGCCCGGCAACGCGTCGCCAACCTGGACGGAATCGAAAGTGGGTGCGGTCATGGAGTCAGTTCCTGCAGACGATCACGGTGCGCATCTCGGCGACGAGTTCGCCGCGCTGGTCGGTGGCGCGCGAGGTCTTCACGACGAATTCGAGCGCGCCGTTCTTCTTGTCGTAGATGTCCTCGATGCGAGAGCGCACCGTGACGGTGTCGCCCACGCAGGCCGTGCGGTGGTAGGTGAAGCCCTGCTCGCCATGCAGGAGCTTCGACAGCGGGATGCCGAGGTCGGCCAGCAGCCCGTCGCTCGCGCCGGAATCCAGTTCCGCCGCGAAGAGGAAGGTCGGCGGCGCCGGAAGGTCCGGGTAGCCGGCATCGCGCGCAGCGGCTTCGTCGGTATAGACCGGATCGGTCTCGCCGATCGCCTTGGCGAAGAAGCGCAACCGGCTGCGCTCGATGGGCAGTTCGCTCGCAGGCAGCTCGTGCCCGATCCATTTCCTGTCGATCATCGTGCCGTCTCCTTTCAGACGCGCTCGTAGAGCGTCACCACGCAGGCGCCGCCCAGGCCCAGGTTGTGCTGCAGCGCCAGGCGTGCGCCCTGCACCTGCCGCGCTTCGGCTGTCCCGCGCAGCTGCTGGACCAGCTCCGTGCACTGCGCAAGCCCGGTGGCACCCAGCGGATGGCCTTTCGACAGCAGGCCACCCGAGGGATTGGTCACCACGGCACCGCCGTAGGTGTTGTCGCCGTCGAGCACGAACTTCTCCGCACCGCCTTCGGGGCACAGGCCCAGCGACTCGTAGCTGATGAGCTCGTTGTGCGCGAAGCAGTCATGCAACTCGACCACGTCGATGTCCTCCGGGCCCACGCCCGCTGCCTCGTAGACGCGATTCGCCGCTTCCCTGGCCATGCTGAATCCGACCACTTCGCGCATGTCGCGCGCTTCGAAGGCGGCCGGCGTATCCGTGGTCATCGCCTGCGCCTTCACGCGCACGCTGCGGTCCAGGTCGTGCGCCCTGGCGAAGGCTTCGGAGCAGACGATCGCGGCCGCCGCGCCGCAGGTGGGCGGGCAGGCCATCAGCCGCGTCATCACGCCGGGCCACATCACGGGCGCGGCCATGACCTCTTCCTCGCTCACCACGGAGCGGAAGAGGGCCACCGGATTGTTGGCCGCATGGCGGCTGGCCTTGGCGCGGATCTTCGCGAAGGTGGAAAGGCTGGTTCCATACTGGTCCATGTGCGCCTTGCCGGCTCCGCCGAAGTAGCGCAGCGCGAGCGGGATCTCGGCGTGGCCCACCAGTTGCTCGGTCGCACCGTCGAATCGATCGAAGGGGCTGGGCCGGTCGGCGAAGACGGCGCCGAGCGCGCCCGGGTTCATGTGCTCGAAGCCCAGGGCCAGTGCGCACTCCACCGCGCCGCTCTGCACCGCCTGGCGCGCGAGGAAGAGCGCCGTCGATCCGGTGGAGCAGTTGTTGTTGACGTTGACGATCGGAATGCCGCTCATGCCCACCTCGTACAGCGCCCGCTGCCCGGCGGTGGAGTCGCCGTAGACATAGCCGACGTAGGCCTGCTGCACCTGGTCGTAGCCGATGCCAGCATCGGCCAATGCGGCGCGCGTGGCCACGGCGGCCATCTCGTGGTAAGGGGCATGCTTGCCCGGCTTGGCGAAGGGGATCATGCCCACGCCGACGACGTACACATTGCTCATGTTGTGTCCTTGTGTTGTGTTGAAAAGATTCAGCCCACCTGCCGCGCCAGGCCTTCCCAGAAGGGCTTGCGCAGTTCGGTCTTGAGCACCTTGCCGGCGCCGGAGAGCGGAAGGGCGTCACGGAACTCCACGCTGCGCGGGCACTTGTAGCCGGCGATGAGGGTCTTGCAGTGCGCGACCAGCTCGTCGGGCGTGACCTTGGCGCCCGGCCTGGGCACCAGCACGGCGTGCACCGCTTCGCCCCACTCGGCACTGGGGATGCCGATCACCGCGCAGGCGACGACCGCCGGGTGCTGGGCGAGCGCGTTCTCGACTTCGGCCGAGAAGATGTTCTCGCCGCCGCTGATGATCATGTCCTTGAGGCGGTCGACGATGTAGATGAAGCCGTCTTCATCCATGTAGCCGCCATCCCCGGTGTGCATCCATCCGTTGCGGACCGCGGCGGCCGTCTGCTCGGGCTTGTTCCAGTAGCCCTGCATCACGTTCGGGCCGCGCACCGCCACTTCGCCCACCGTGCCGCGCGGCACTTCGCGATCGTCGGGATCCACGATGCGCACTTCGCAGCAGAAGCCCGCGCGTCCGGCCGAACGGAGCTTGCCCGCGGCCCGTCCTTCCGCCGTGTGGTACCAGGCCGGGTTGATCGTGGCCAGCGGCGACAGCTCGGTCATGCCGTAGGCCTGCACGAAGTCGACGCCGGGCAGCGCCGCCATCGCGCGTTCGAGAACGGCTTCGGAGATCGGCGATGCACCGTAGGCGATCGCCTTGAGCGAGCTCAGGTCGCGCGGCTGCTTCATCGCGGGGTGGTCGACCAGCATCTGGATCATGGTGGGCACCAGCAGCAGGTGGGTGACGCGATCGCTCGCCACCGTGTCCAGCACCGCTTCCGGCGCATAGGCCGGAATCACCGAGTGCGTGTTGCCTTCGATCCAGTGCGGCATCGACAGCCCCATGTCGGCGAGATGGAACATCGGCGCCGCGTGCAGATACGTCCCGCCGGCGCTCGCCAGCCCTTCCGAGTGCAGCGCGAGACCCGAACTGCACATGTTGGTGTGGCTCAGCATGACGCCCTTGGGAAAGCCGGTGGTGCCTCCGGTGTAGAAGATGCCGGCCAGATCCTCGCCGCGGCGCGCCGCATCGGGCACCGGCTGTGCGTCCGCGAGCAGCGACTCGTAGCCGCGCATGCCGGCGGGCACATCGCCCTCGCCGCAGTACACCACCTCGCGCAGCGACGCGGCGTCCTTGCGGATCGATTCGACCAATGCACGGAAAGTGTCGTCGACCAGCAGGATGACCGAGCCCGAATCGTTGAGCGCGTAGAGGATCTCCGCTGCCGACCAGCGGATGTTGCAGGGGTTGAGCACGCCGCCGCCCCAAGGCACGGCCATCTGGTACTCGAGATAGCGGTCGGAGTTCAGCGCCAGCATGGCGACCCGGTCGCCCTCGTTCATGCCGAGTTCGCGCAGCGCGCCGGCCAGCCGCGCGACGCGATCGGCGTACTCGCGAAAGGTCCGGCTGCGGTTGCCGAAGCGCACCGCGACGCGCTCGGGTTTCTGCTGAACGGCGCGATGCAGCGCTTGGGTAAGGTACATGACTGTCTCCGTTGTGCCAGCGGCCGTGCGCATGACTGTGGTCGATGGGCCCGATGCTAGGAACGCGGATCGCGACCCACAATGGCAGAACGCATCGTTCGCATGGCAAATCACATCAATCCAAAGTGCGCCACCGACTGACGAAGAAGACACCGATCACCATTCCGGTGTCCATGGTGCACGGCATGCTCGCGGGCATCGAGGCGCGCGGTGAATCGAGTGATACGTACCTGGCCGATGCGGCCATTCCCGCGGAGCTGTTGTCGCATCCTGGCGCGCGCGTCACGGCCGAGCAGTACGTCGCGCTGTTCCGGCTCCTGATCGAGCGGCGCGCCGACGAGAGCCTGGGCTTTCTCGCCCGCCCGCTCAAGCCGGGCAGCTTCGCGCTGATGGCGCACTCGGCACTGGGTGCGCGCGACCTGGACGAGGCCATCCGCCGCGTCGCGAAGACCTCCTGGCTGATGCGCGACGACGTGGCGCTCGAATTGCAGCGCGACGGTCAGCTCGCCGCGCTGGCGCTGACGTTCAACGACACCGGGGTTGCGCGGCAGCACTTTCTTCACGAACTGCTGCTGCGCGTGTTCTGGCGGCTCGTCGCGTGGCTCGCGGGTGGCCGTCTGCCGGCCATGCGGTTCGACTTCGCATTCGCCTGCCCGCCGCATGTGGGCAGCTACAGCCAGGTCTTTCCGGCGCAGCTGCAGTTCGGCCGAGCGCACACCGCGATCTGGTTCGACGAGTCATGGCTGCAGGTGCCGGTGCGCCGGGACGAAGCCGCGCTGCGCATCTTTCTGGCCGATGCGCAGGCCAACATCATCACGCCGCGCCGCAACGAGGACGAGATCGGCGCGCGCGTGCGCAACCACCTGCGGCGCACCCAGCCGAGCTGGCCCGACCTGACCGGGACGGCATCCGCAATGCACATGTCCACCTCGACCCTGCAGCGGCGGCTGGCCCTCGAGGGGACATCCTTCCAGGCCCTGAAGGACGAACTGCGGCGCGATGTGGCCATCGTGCGCCTGAACACCAGCGCGACGCCGCTGGCGGACCTCGCGCTGGAGCTGGGCTTCACCGACAGCGCGGGCTTCCAGCGCGCGTTCAAGAGCTGGACCGGAACCTCGCCCGGTGCCTACCGCCAGGGCAAGGCCTAGCGCATCGCAGCCGACGCCAGCGGATTCGGCGAGGGCTCGCCCACCTTCGTGAGCGTGTTCCGGTCGGTGTGGTGGAAGGGCTCGGCCTGGCCGCGGATCTGCAGCACCGTGTCCTGGCTGTAGGTCCACGTGCCGTCGGCGTTGAATTGCACCTCGACGTGCCAGTCGGTGGTGGTGAAGGCGTGCTCGAGGAACGGGTTGGACACGATGCCGCTGGTCAGGCTGCCGCGCACGGCATGGAGCTCGAAGCGATCCGCGTCCGCGGTCGCGTGACCGGTCGCCATGGCGATCTGGCCGCGCGGAATCGCGAGCGTGTGCAGCACCTGGCCGGTCGCTGGCTCCCAGAGCCAGTAGCCGACCTGGTCGTGATACATCTTGGTGAGCCCCGGCTTGTGGATGAAGGTGTGATAGCGCAGCCCGTAGAAGACCTGCGGACCGTTGGTCTGCGGATCGATCGGCTGCAGCTCGTAGTGTTCGACGTAGACCTGCGTCTTCGGGCCTTGCGCCTTGGGCTTGACGTCGACGCCTTTCTCTCCGCGCCACAGCCCCGCCATGCGGCGCAGGGGCCCCAGGTTGGCGAGCGTGTTGCCATCGAGGTCGGAGGGTTCGGTGTAGATGTCTTGAGGGAAGTCGGACATAACTCAGCGTGGGTGTTGCGTCCGGGCGATCCTACCGTGAGGGGCAGGGCGAGAACTCGCCGGTGGCGGGATCGCGCAGGAACAGCAGCCCCGTCGCCACGCCGAAGTACGCGCCGTGCAGCTCCAGCCTGCCTTGCTCGACCCGCGTGCGTATCGACGGGAATGTCATGAGGTTGGCGAGGCTGTGCCCGACCACGGCCCATTCGAGCCGCTGGACATCGATGGCGCGATCGCCCGTGCGCGGAAGGTTGTCGGCCACGGGGACGATCTGCGACACCCACTTGCCGACGAAGTCGATCTTGGTCAGCGGCTCGACGTCGTCGAACACCGCGCGCACGCCGCCGCACGAAGCGTGGCCCAGCACCACGATGTGCTTGACGTCGAGCGCATTGACGGCGAACTCGATGGCCGCGCTGGTGCCGTGATAGGAGGAGGACTCCGCTTCGCGTTCATACGGCGGCACCAGGTTGGCCACGTTGCGGATGACGAACATCTCGCCCGGTCCGGCGTCGAAGATCACCTCCGGCGAGACGCGGGAATCGCAGCAGCCGATCAGCAGGATCTCGGGGCTTTGGCCGAGTTCGCCCAGTTGTTCGTAGCGGATGCGTTCGTTGTGGAAACGGCCGCTGAGGAACGCCTGGTAGCCGTCGGAGAGTCGTTTGGGAAACATGGGAGATACCTCGGGAATGAATGGGCCGTTACCGATGATGGCCGAGTGTGGCCGAGTGTGGCCGGGGTGTCGATCACGGGCGGTTCGCGCGTGCCAGTTTCCGCTGCGGGTGACAAAGTTCGCGAGGCACCCCAGACTTTTCAAAAAGTGCACCGATACTCCGTCGTCCCAACTCTCCAGCAGAACGCCCAATGATCCACCGTCGCAAGAGCAGCGCCCTTTTCATTCTTTCGGCGGCGACGCTCGCCGCCGCGATCACCGCGCAGGATGCGCGAGCCCAGGCACGACTGGAGCAGGCGAGCGATGAGAGCTGGCGCTTCTCGGCGGGGCTCGGTGTCTTCGATCGTCCGCGGTATCCGGGCAGCGGCGACAGCCAGGTCGTCGCAGTACCGCTCGTCACCGCCAACTACGGACGCTATTTCATCGGGGGCACGCCCGGCGCGGGCTTTCCGTTCGGAATCGGCTTGAACCTCATTCAGGACGACACCTGGCGCTTCGGCGTGGCCTTGGGGGGAGAACTGACCAAGCCGCGGAAGGCCTCCGATGCGCCGCTCCTGCATGGCTGGGGCGACATTCCCGAGACGGCGCTCGGAAGCGTGTTCGCCACCTACTCGCACGACTGGCTGACGGTCCGGGGCTTTCTCGTCTCCGACCTGGGCGGCAACGGCCAAGGCACGCGGATCGCCTTCGACGCCGAGGGCAAGTACCTGGTCAACGAAAGGCTCCTGCTGACCGCCGGGCCCGGCATCACCTGGGCCAACGGAAGCTATACCCAGACCTTCTACGGAATCACGGCCTCCCAAAGCCTGATTGCCGGCGTGCCTCCTTACCGGGCCGGAGCGGGCCTCAATACGGTGCGCTTTTCCGTCGGCGCGCAGTACCAGCTGACCGAGCAATGGGGCATCGGGGCGAGCATCATCACCGCCTGGCTGCAAGGCGACGCCAAGCGCAGTCCGATCACGGAAGACAAGACGCAGAACACCTACGGGGTCTACGCCTCGTACAGGTTCTGACGACGAGCGGGCGGTTGCGTAGCGGGCGCACGGGCACCGTGGCCTCACATCTTCAAGGCCCGCACGTACCCTGTCAGCTCCAGATACCCCCGCCCGACGGTCCGCCCCTCTCCATCGCGCAGATCGCTCAAGCCTTCCCAATACACCGCGCCGGTCGACCCGCTGCTGTCGAGCTCCTGGTCGTCCAGCAGCGGATGCACGCTGAACGTGCCCACCGGCGTCTGGATGCGTAGCCGCACCGGATAGTCCGCCCGCGTGCGCGGGCTCACCCATCGTCCCTCGGGCGTGAACTGCATTTCCTGAGGACCGAACACGCGCATGCGGCCATCCGGAGTGCGCATCGAGCCACCGGCCCACAGCGTCGAGCCGTCGCGATGGCGGATGCGGAAGGCCATCAGTGCGCCGCCGTCGAAGAGGTTCATCCCGATCCAGTCCCAGCCCGACGCCTCGGGATGCAGGTAGGCATCGCTCCATTCGTGATCGAGCCACGCTGTGCCTTGCACGTCGAAGCTGCGGCCCTGCAGGGTGAGCCGCCCCTCGGCGGCGAGCTGCGGTTCGCTGTAGTAGTAGCTCGCCTGTTCGACATCGGGCCCCTTGCGCGAAAGGCCTGCGCTGCCCTGGAGCATCACCGCCTGCGTGGGCGTGAAGCGCAGGTCGAGCGCGAAGCCTTCGGCCGGCAGTTGCGCGACGTAGCGCTTGCTCTCGCGCTTGAGCATCCAGTTTCGCAGGCGCACGTCCGTGTCTTCTTCGGAAGCCGACGCCACCCCGAACCCGGCGCGCGCGATGCGCTGGTCGTGCCAGAGCTTGCGGCCTTCGAGATCGGTGATGGCCGCATGCGCAAAGATCAACTGGCGCGCGGCGAATGCCGATCGCATGTCCTGCGTTTCGGCAATGCGTGACCGGAAGAACGTGAGCTGGAACCCGAACTCACGCGCACCGGAGCGCGCATGGCCGGTGATGTACCACCACTCGGTGTTGAGGTCGGGATGGCTGCCGAAGTCGCGCGGGAAGCGCATCTCGCGCGGCGGCAGCGCCCAGGCGGCAACGGGTGCGACCAGCGGGCCGAGCGCGCAGAGCATCAGCGAACGCCGTGACAGGCGCGGGACCGCGGGTGCATGCATGCGAACGAGGGTCATCTTCGGCTCACCAGTCTTCCTTGACAGCCATCACCACGTCATGGCCCGCAGCCGCACGACCGGCAAGCCACGCGGTGAGCGTGCCGGCCGCGAGCACCGCAGCACACAGCGCGAAGAGTCGCAGCCACGGCACCAGCAGGTCCATCGTCCAGTGGAAGCTCTGCGGATTCACCACATGCACCAGCACCACCGACACCGCGAGCCCGAGCGCCAGGCCGGCGATCGCGCCGATGGCGGTCCACGCCGCGCCTTCGCCCGCGACGATCGCGAGCACCTGCCTTCGCGTGAAGCCCAGGTGCGCCAGGAGCCCGAACTCCTTGCGCCGCGCGAGCACCTGCGCGCTGAAGCTGGCCGCGATGCCGAACAGCCCGATGCCGATCGCCACCGCCTGCAGCCAGTAGGTGACCGCGAAGCTGCGGTCGAAGATGCGCAGCGAGGTGGCGCGGATCTGGCCGACCGAGGCGATCTCGATCGGCTCGGCCGGGCCGAGCTTCTGCGCCGCGACGTCGCGCACCGTCTGCGTCACTTTCGACGCGTCCGCGCCGGGGGCCAGCCAGAGCGCCACGTCGCTGACGCTGCGGTCGCCGGTGAGCTGCGTGAAGTCGCGCGCATCGATCGTGATCGCGCCGAACTGCCGCACGTAGTCGCGCCACACGCCGGCGACGAAGAAGACGGGGGCTCCCGCGGACGAAGCGGAGGCGAACGCGCGCGCGAGCGGCTCGAACGCCGCGCCGGGCCGCGCGCCGTAAAGCTCGACCATCGCCTCGCTCACGTAGACGCCGATCTGGCCTTCGGGCACCGGCAGCGCCGCGCCGAGCAGCGGCAGCGAGCGGTCGGCGCCGTCGTCAAGGCTGCGCGCGATCAGCGTGACCGAGGGCCGCGAGGGGTCGAGCAGCAACGCGCGCGTGCGCAGGGTGCCGGTGCGCGCGACGCCGGGAATCTGCGCGAGCGCCTGCACCGTCGCGGGCGTGAACGAGGCCTGCTCGCTCGCGGAACTGCCGCCGCTCGAACTGCGCACGTAGAGATCGGCCGGCAGCACCACGTCGAGCCAGCGCGTGACCGAATCGCGGAAGCTCGCGACCATCACCGTGAGCGCGACCGCGAGGCTCAGGCTGGCCACCACGCCGCTGACCGCGACCGCCGCCGTGCCGCGCATGCGCCGCGCGCGCTCGATCGCGAGCAGCGGCAGCACGTGCTGCGAGAAAAGGGGCGCGATGCGGTCGTACAGCAGGGCGATGAGCCACGGCAGCGCAGTGATGCCGCCCACCAGCAGGAAGCCGACGGAGAGGTAGGCCGCGATCGGGATGCCGAACACCGCCGGGGCGGTCGCCAGCGCGATGCCGGCGGCGATCAGCAGCAAGGCGATGCGGTGCGTGCCGCGCTGCGCATGCGTCGTGCCGAGGCCCTTCAGCGTCTGCGCCTCCGGCAGCGCCTGCGCCGCGCGCGCGGGCCACCACCCGCCCACCAGCGCCGCCAGCACGCCGAGCGCGCCATAGAGCAGGGCGGCCCCCCAGCTCCAGCGCAGTGTGGGCGCGACGCCTTCGAAATAGCCGCCGCCGAGATCGCCGCCGAGCACCTTGAGCGCAAACGCCGCCAGCGCGGTGCCGAGCGCGATGCCGGCCGCGCTGCCGATCAGGCCCAGCACCAGCGACTCGGCCAGCACCAGTTTCAGCCGCTCGCTTGGCGTGAGCCCCAGCACGCCGAGCAGCGCGAGCTGTTGCGCGCGCTTCGCCACGCTGAGCGCCAGCACCGAAAAGACGAGGAAAGCCCCGGTGAACAGCGCCACGAGCGCGAGCACCGTGAGGTTCACGCGATAGGCGCGCGAGAGATTGCTCACGCGCTCCGCCGCGTCGCCGGGCTCCGCGATCTGGATGCCTTGCGGCCAGCCGGGCGATTCGCGCAAGGCGCGCATGAAGGCGGCGCGATCCGTCCCTGCCGCGAGCCGCAGATCGATGCGCGTGAGCTGGCCGCCTCGGTCGAAAAGATCCTGCGCCGCGCCGATGTCCATCACCGCGAGCGCCGCGCCGCCGGTTGCCACCTGGCCTGCGACCTTCACCGTTTGCCACTGGCCGCCGACGCGCAGCTGCACCGTCGCAGCCGTCTCCCCGAGTGCGCCGCGCGCCGCGGCGTTGAGGAACACATGGCCGAGACGGAGCAGCGCGAGGCGCTCGCTCCCTTCGGCCGGCTTCGGCATCAGCGCGGGCGCGATCGACGGCAGCACCAGCGGGTCGATGCCCACGGCGCGGATCGGGATCTGGCGCCCGTCCGCCAGAGCGACGGTCGGCACTTCGACCACGGGGCTCGCGAGCGACACCATCGGGTGCGTCGCCACCTTTGCGAAGACCGCCTCGTCGAAGCCGCCCTGGACGGCGCGCAGTTCCAGGTCGGGCTGGCCGTTGACCGAGCGCACCGCGCTAGAGAACTCGTCGAGCGCCGAGGCGTTGATGAGCTGGACCGAAAAGGCCAGCGCCACGCCGAGCATCACCGCGACGATCGCCGCCGCATTGCGCCACGGGTGGTGGCGCAGTTCCTGCAAGGAAAAGGTGGATAGCAGCGCCCACATGCGAAGCATTCTGCCGCGATGCCCGGTGGTTGTTCGGATGCGACAAAAGTCACGCAGTTCGTGACTGCACAGCGCCTCTACCGCTTTTGCCGTATTGCGCTGCGTCAGGGTGCAGGCCTATCTTTTGTTCACGGTCAAACTCTTTCAACTCAACAACTTACGGCGGACATTTCATGTTGGCTTGTGTGCTTGTTCTGGTCGCTGCGCTGGCACTGCGGGAGTTCTATCTGGAGCACTGGTTGGGCAGGTCGATGTGTATCAGGCGGCAACGCAAGGGCCTGACCACCGTGGAGGTCCGCCGCCGGGTGGCCATGGAGCGGCTCCCCAGCAGCGTGTCCGACTACCCGGTGCCGCGCGAGGAACGGATCCTCGTCAAGCGCGTGGCCGGCGTGGTGCTCTGGCATCGCGAGGTCAGCGTGGGGTTGCCGCTCAGCGCCTGCGAGCATCTCCAGGACGTGACGGCCCAGGAATTCGATCGCGCGTTCCCGTCCTGGCTCCGCCTCAAGAACGCGAACTGACCGCGACTCACAGCCGGCTGGCCGCCGCCATCAGATAAGCCCGGATGGCCGGGCTCGTGCTCAGGCCGGCCGCTCGCGCATAGGCTTCGCGCGCCTCGGCCACCTTTCCCGTCCGTCCCAGCAGATGCGCGCGTGCCGCCCAGTAGGGCTGGTAGTTCGCGATCTGCGCCGGAGGGGTGGCATCGAGCGCGCGCAAGCCCTCGGCCGGACCGGCGGCGTTCGCCAGGGCGCAGGCACGGCTCACCTGCGCGCCCAGGCCGGGGCGCAGGGCGAGGAGGCCGTCGTACAGCGCCACGAGCGCATCGGCCGGCACCTCGGCGCCCAGGCGCCGCGCGCAGTGGGCCGACTGGATCGCAGCCTCCAGCTGGTAGGCGCCCGGCCGGTTCAGGACGGCGGCGGTGCGCAGCGCCTGCTCGGCCTGCGCGCGAAGGGCAGGGTCCCAGCGCGCGGTGTCCTGTTCGTCGAGCGGCACGTAGTCGCCCGCGTCGCTGCGGCGGGCGGCGGCGCGGCTTTCGCAGAAGAGCATCAGCGCGAGGAGCCCCCACGGCTCGGGCTCGCGAGGCATGAGCTGGCACAGGATGCGGCCCAGTTCGATCGCTTCGGCCGTGAGGCCGCGCTGCTTGGCATCCGCGCCGTCGACGTCGTCCCACCCCGTGCCGTAGGCGGCATAGATGCCGTCCTGCACATCCTGCAGGCGCTGCGGCAAATCCTGCGCGCGCGGAAACTCGAACGGGATGCCCGCCGCCCGGATCCGCGCCTTGGCGCGCACCAGCCGCTGCCCGAGCGTCGCCGGCGCGGTGAGGAAGGCACCGGCCATGCGCGTCGCGTCGAGGCCGAGCACGGTCTGCAGCATCAGCGGCGCGCGAGCCGCCTCGTCGATCGCCGGATGCGCGCACACGAAGAGCAGGCGCAGGCGATCGTCGGGCACCGCCTCCGCGCCCTCCGTGTCCGCTGCGACCTCGTCGGCCAGGAGGAGAAGGGTCTGCGCCGCGTCATCCTGCACCCGGCTGTGCCGCCAGGCATCGAGCGTGCGGTGGCGCGCGACGCTCAGCAGCCAGGCTTCTGGCCGGTCGGGCACGCCCTCGGCTGGCCAGCGTTCGAGCGCACGCGCGAAGGCATCGGCGAGAGCGTCTTCCGAGGCCGCGATGTCCCGTGTGCGCGCCGAAAGAATCGCGACGAGACGGCCGTACGAATGGCGTGCGGCCCTCTCGGCTGCCGTCCGCGCTTCGTGCTGCGCAGGCCGGGTCACATCGTGGACGTGGTGAAGACCGGGCGCACCTCGACGCCGCCGGTGCTCGCGCAGGGCGCGCGCGCGGCCCATTCGAGCGCGGTGTCGAGATCGGCGACGTCGATCACGAAGTAGCCGCCGAGCTGCTCCTTGGTGTCGGCGAACGGTCCGTCCTGGACCTGGCGCTTGTCGCCGCGGATGCGCAGCGTGGTGCCGGTCATCGGCGGATGCAGGCCGTGGCCGTTGAGCGCGACGCCGGACTTGCGGATCGCGCCGACGTAATCCATCCAGCTCGCGCGGTAGGCCTGGCTGGCGATCTCGTCGCGCTCCAGGAATTCCGATTCCGGCTGATAGAACATGAGCATGTATTGCATGGAAACCCTCGCAAAGAAATGTGCCGAGCAGGATCGCTCACTGCAATGACGGCGCGCAAGAGGGCATTTCGACAGCACGTGCCGAAAAAGTGCGAGGCGGGATGGAGAGGGGACGCGTGTCAGCGCTCCCGGGCCGGGGGCGTCGAGTAGTCGTACCGCGGTCCGGGCCCGATCGCGATCGGCGGGCCCGCATCGCCGCTCGGCATGACCGCCGTGACCGGCGCGCGCACTTCCGGCCGGGTCTCGTAGCGCGGGCCGGGTCCGGCGGCGATGGGCGGGCCGGGGTCCTCGGCGGCGCGCGGAGCGGCGGGCCGCGTCCAGCTGTACTGGGGGCCAGGCCCTGCGGCGATCGGTGGTCCGGGGTCCGGCTGCGAACCGGGCCGGCGGACGACCACCGGGGAGTCGAGCGGGTCCGCGAGATCGCGCGTGTCGCGGCGCGCGCGCGGTGCGGAGGCGGTGCGTGGCGGCGCGGATCGGGCCGCGGAGGCTGTCCGTTCCGCTGCGTCCGTTTGCCGCTGTGGGGCCGGAGCCGGCGTGGCGGCCTGGGCAGCCGCAGCCGCCTGCCGCTTTGCCAGGGCAAGGGCCTGCGTCACGGCATCCAAGGCCGGGGGGGCGCCTGCGGCACGGGTCGGGGGCTCGGCCGCTGCCGTCCGGGGCGGTGCCGCAGCGGCTGGCGCGGCGGCGGCCGGCGACGGCGTTGGCGTCGTCGTCGGGGGTGGGGTCGGGCTCGGAACAGGGACCGGTGCCTCGATCGGCTCGCGCACTGCCGCAGCCTGCGATGCCGTGGACTCGGCGCGCTGACTCCACGGCGCGGTCCGTCCGTGCAGGACGTAGACGCACCACGCGACGAAAGCGAAGACCATCGTCAATCCCACGAGGCCGAGATGCAGCCAGAAGGACGTGGGCGCCGGCTCCGGCCGGGACGCGGCCATCGGCCGTTCACGCTCGAAATCCTGCATCGGCGCGATCTGTGCATGAACACCGCCGGCCGGCGCCAGGCCGGGAAGCCGCCCGGCGCAGCCGATGCAGAACTTCGCATTCGCGCGGTTGGGGGTTCCGCAGTTTCCGCAGACGAGAGGATTGGACATCCGGTAAAAATTGCACGCTCCAACTCTGCTGTCTGTCAGACGTGTCCGACAGCGCTGTCCCAACCGAGGCCGATATGCACCCACTTCCCACCTACGACGATGTTCTCGCTGCCGCCGGGCGAATCCGGGGCCATGCTCACCGCACGCCGGTGCTGCGTTCGCGCACCGCCGATGCGCGCTGGGGGGCGCAGTTCTTCTTCAAGTGCGAAAACTTCCAGCGCATGGGTGCATTCAAGTTCCGCGGCGCGTTCAACGCGCTGTCGAAGTTCGATGCCGCGCAGCGCAAGGCCGGCGTGATCGCGTTCTCGTCCGGCAACCACGCCCAGGCGGTGGCGCTCGCCGCGGGCATCCTCGGCATGCCCGCGGTCATCGTGATGCCCAACGATGCGCCGGCGGCCAAGCTCGCCGCCACGCGCGGCTACGGCGCGGAGGTGGTGCAGTACGACCGGTTCACCGAGGACCGCGAGGCGCTCACGCGAAGGCTCGCCCAGGAGCGCGGCATGACGCTGATCCCGCCTTACGACCATCCCGACGTGATTGCGGGCCAGGGCACGGCCGTCAAGGAACTGATCGAGGAGACGGGACCGCTGGACGTGCTGTATGTGTGCCTCGGCGGCGGCGGGCTGACCAGCGGCTCGGCGCTTTCCGCGCGCGCGCTGTCGCCGGATTGCAGGATCTACGGCGTCGAGCCCGAGGCGGGCAACGACGGGCAGCGCTCTTTGCGCGAAGGCCGCATCGTCCACATCGACACGCCGAAGACCATCGCAGACGGCGCGCAGACGCAGCACCTGGGCGAATACACCTTCGGCATCATCAAGCGGGACGTGAACGACATCGTGACGGTGAGCGACGCGCAGCTGGTCGAAGGAATGCGGTTCTTCGCCGAGCGCATGAAGATGGTCGTCGAGCCCACAGGGTGTCTCGCCTTCGCGGGGGCCTGTGCCGCAGGCGATGCGATCAGGGGCGCGCGGGTCGGGGTGCTGATCAGCGGAGGGAATGTCGACCTGGCGCGCTTTGCATCGCTGCTTGCCGGTCAGCCGGCCTAGCGAACGCCGTCCGCGCTGAGATGCAGTACGCGATCAGCGCGCGCCGCTGCGGCTTCCGAGTGCGTGACCAGCACCAGCGCCGCGCCGTGCTCGCGCGTCTGCGCGAGCAGCACCTCCAGCACGCGCGCGGCAGTGGTCGGATCGAGGTTGCCGGTCGGCTCGTCCGCCAGCAGAAGCGAAGGCTGGTGCACCAGCGCACGCGCGATCGCGACCCGCTGCAACTGGCCGCCGCTGAGCTGCTGCGGCAGGCGGTCGCCGAGCCCGGCGAGGCCCACTGCATCGAGCATCCGTTCCACGCGCGCATCGGCCGCCGCGCCGCGTTCTCCGAGCAGCATCAGCGGCAGCGCGACGTTCTGCGATACGTCGAGGTGCGGCAGCACGTGAAAGGCCTGGAACACGAAGCCGACATGCCTGCGCCGCCAGATGGCTCGGGCCTCGGCATCGAGCGTCCCGATGTCGACGCCGTCGTGCACTACGTGGCCTTTGTCCCAATGGTCGAGGCCGGCCATGCAGTTGAGCAGCGTCGATTTGCCGACGCCCGATTCGCCGACGATCGCCACGAATTCGCCGTTCGCGACTTCGAGCGAGACGTGCGCGAACACTGGCGCATCGCCATAGTGCTTGCCCAGATCGGTGATGCGCAGACTCATTCGATCTGTGCCACCTGTCGCACCACCTGCTGGATGGCATCCGGCGCTTCGGCCGCAACGACCCGCCGCTGCGGCATGCTGCGCAGCCAGGTGATCTGCCGCTTGGCAAGCTGGCGCGTGGCCGCGATGCCGCGCTCGCGAAGCTCGGCCGGGGGCCGGTCGCCGTCCAGCGCTTCCCACGCCTGCCGGTAGCCGACGCAGCGCATCGAGGGCAGGTCGGCGTGCAGGTCGCCGCGGGCGCGCAGCGCGCGCACTTCATCGAGAAAGCCCGAGGCCAGCATCGCGTCGAAGCGCATCGCAATGCGTTCGTGCAGCCATGCGCGTTCGGTGGGCTCCAGCGAAATCAGCGCTGCGGAAGGCCATCCGCTCGCGAGCGCGCCGGTGCCGCCGGCGGCATGGAAGCTCGACAGCGGCTGCCCGCTGGTGTGCCACACCTCCAGCGCACGCTGGATGCGCTGGCTGTCGTTGGGTGCGAGACGCGCGGCGGTGACCGGATCGACTTCGGCCAGTCGCGCGTGCATCGCAGGCCAGCCCAGCGCGGCGGCCTCGGCTTCCAGCCGCCTGCGCACTTCGGGGTCGGCGGCCGGCATCGCGTCGATGCCTTCGGCGAGCGCCTTGAAGTACAGCATCGTGCCGCCGACGAGGAGCGGCAGCTTTCCGCGTGCGCTGATATCGCCGATGAGCCGGCGCGCATCCTGCACGAAGGCAGCGGCGCTGTAGGTCTCGCGCGGGTCGATGATGTCGATCAGGTGATGCGGCACCTCGGCGCGCTCCTCGCGCGAGGGCTTGGCGGTGCCGATGTCCATGCCGCGGTAGACCAGCGCCGAATCGACGCTGACGATCTCGACCGGCCGCACGCGCGCCACAGCGAGCGCTGCGGCCGTCTTGCCCGATGCGGTCGGGCCGGCCAGCGCGACGTAGCGCGGCACGGCATGCCCGTCAGTGGCCATGCGCCTCCCCATGCCTGCGCACCAGTGTCCACGCCACGAGCGCGATGCAGGCGCTCCAGAACCACATGCCGAGCGTGAGCGGCATCACGGTGCCGTCCATGCGCGCGCCGAGCCAGCCACCGATGCCGAAGGCGGCCAGCATCATGATGAAGCCGTTGAGTGCCGATGCCGCGCCCGCCGCCTGCGGGAAGGGCCCGACCGCGCCGCTCTGTCCGCAGGGCTGGTGCACGCCGTGCGCGAGCATCATGAGCGTGAGCGGCCCGACGATCGCGGCGACCGACTGCACGCCCGCCAGCGACAGCGCGCCCATCGCGGTGCCACCTGCCAGCGTGAGAACGCCGGCACGCGCGACGCTGCCTCGAACGCCGTGGCGTGCGAGCCATCGTCGGCAGATGAAGGTGCCTGCGATGTAGGCGAGGGAATTCCACAGCATGACGAGCCCGTACTGCGTCTTCGTGAGGCCCAGCACCTGGATGAAGACGAAGGAGGACGAAGCCAGGAAGGTGAAGAGCAGCCCATAGGCAGCGGTCGTCAGCGCACTGAAGGCCAGGAAGGTCGGATTGCGCAGCACCATCGCCCAGGTGCCGGCCAGCGTGGCGAACCGCAGGGCGTCAGGATTGCGCGCAGGCAGGGTTTCGTTGAAGCGGAATGCGATCAGTGCGAGCGTCGCGGCGCCGAACAAGGTCGGAACCAGCAGCGCGAAGCGCCAGCCGAAGAGGTCGGAGACCAGGCCGCCGATCGGTGCGCACAGGCAGGCGATGACACCCAGTCCGGTCAGCGCGCGCGACATCACGCGCGCGCCCTCGGCCGGCGGGTAGAGGTCGCGCACGATCGCGCGTGCCGCCATCACCGCCGAGCCCATTGCCGCGCCTTGCAGCGTGCGCCAGACGATCAGCACTTCGATGGATGGCGCGAGCGCGCTGCCGATGCTCGCGAGCACATAGCCGCCCAGCCCCCACAGCAGCACCGGCCGCCGGCCGAAGCGGTCCGACAGGGGACCGAAGACGAGCTGCGAACTCCCGAAGGCCAGCAGCAGCGCGCTCAGTGTGAGCTGCGCATGTGCCATCTGCGCGCCGAGGCTGGCGGTCAGTACGGGAAGTGCGGGCAGGTAGAGATCGGTCGTGATCGGCTGGATGCCCAACAGCAGCGCGAGCACGAGCACGACCAGCCCCGCCGGCATGCCGGCGACGCGTGCGGGGTTGGTGGAAGAAGGAGAGAGAGCCTGTGCGGCGGGGGGCGGCATGCGCCCAAGGGTAACAAAGCCCGGGTCAGAGCGAAGGCGTGGACGCGTTGTGTGCGATCGTGGGTTGGCTCGCCGCCATGTCCACAGGCGGCTCCAGCGGCGGCTCGTGCATGCGGAAGAGTTGGGTGAGGGCCGAGCGGTACTGCGCCTGCCCGATCGAATTGAGGTTGTGGTGAGAGCCGCCCTCGACCAGCACGAACATCTTCGGCACCGTCGCGGCGTCGTAGAGCTTGCGGCCCAGCGTCGGATTGATGAGGCTGTCGGCCGTGCCATGCACCACCAGCAGCGGCGCACCGATGTCCCTGACCTTGCTGATCGCCTCGAAGCGCTGCGTGATGAAGGGGCCGAAGGGCAACCATCCCCACTTGAAGCTGCTCACCACATCGGCGATGGAGGTGAAGGTGCTCTCGACGATGGTGCCGCTCTCGTCGTGCACGCGCGATGCGAGGTCGATGCCGATCGCGCCGCCGAGCGAGTGGCCGAAGATGTAGCGGGGCTGCTTCGGGTGATGTGAGGCGAGCCATTTCCAGGCTTCGAGCGCGTCCTCGCGCGCCGAATCCTCGGAGGGCAGACCCTTGGAGCTCTTGCCGAAGCCGCGGTAATCGATCGCGAGCACCGAGAAGCCCAGCTCGTTCATCCGCCGCATGCGGGGCGAGGAGCCGGCCACGTTGTAGCGCGCACCGTGCAGGTAGAGCATGACCGGCTGGTCCGGCGACTCCGGCGCGCGGCCGCCGAGCCAGAGTCCGTGCAGCTGAACCGGCTCGCCGGTGAGGGTGGACTTGAACTCGATCCAGACGTCGTCCATGCCGACGCTGCTGGCTTCCGAATTGCCCCAGCTTCGGTCGCTGGGCTGGAAGATCCATTCGCGCTGACGTTCGTCGAGGGTCGAACAACCTGCTGCCAGCAAGGCAACCAGCGCGGTGGCGGATGCATACAGGGACCACTTTTTCATGAACGTCGAAGGATTGGGGTTTAGCCGGAAAAGTTCAACGAAAGACCTCATGCAACGGATGTGCCTGGCAAGTCGATGACCCCGGAAAACCCTAGGTTCGGCGCGGCTGTACGCGCATCCGGGGCCCGAAAACCGCCGGATGTAAGCGAGGTAAGGAAAAGCAGAGTGGTGAGTGTTCGCTCAGCGACCGCGCATGAACAGCGCATCGAGCTCGCGGACCGACAACTGGCGCCAGGTCGGCCGGCCGTGGTTGCACTGGTCGGAGCGTTCCGTGGCTTCCATCTGGCGCAGCAGCGCGTTCATCTCGTCGACGGTCAGCCGGCGGTTGGCGCGCACCGCGCCGTGGCAGGCCATGGTGGAGAGCAGCTCGTTCTGCGCGCGCTGCACCACGGTGCTGGCGTCGTGCTGGGCCAACTCGGCGAGCACGCTGCGCGCGAGTTCGACCGGGTCGCCGTCCGCCAGCGTGCTGGGCACGGCACGCACTGCGAGGGTGCGCGGCGAAAACGGCGAGATTTCCAGCCCGAGCGAAGGCAGCACTGCGGCGCAGGCTTCGGCCGTCGCGACTTCCTGCGGCGTGGCCGCGAAGGTCGCCGGAATCAGCAGCGGCTGGCTCGCGATCGAGGCGCCGTCGAGCTGCGTCTTGAGGCGCTCGTAGACGATGCGCTCGTGCGCCGCATGCATGTCGACGATCACGAGGCCCTGGCTGTTCTCCGCGAGGATGTAGATGCCTTGCAGTTGCGCCAGTGCACGGCCCAGGGGCCAGCTTCCTTCCGGGGCCGCGCCGGGGCTTGCCGGGGCTTGCACGGCCGGCGCGAATGTCGGGGCCGCCGCGGGCTTCGAATGCGCATCCGATGTCGGCAGCGCGACGGGCGTGGCCGTCTGGTTGCGGTAGGCGGGCCACATCGCCGCCGCATCGCCGAGGCCGCGTTCGGAGGCGAACGGAATCGCGGGCTGCGTCCACGAAGCCGCTTCAGGCATGGCGCGCGGCTTGAAGAAGGGTTCTGCGGGCGCGGCCGCCGCATCGACCGCGCGCGGCGCCGCGAGCGCGTCCTCGATCGCGTGGCGCACCGCCTGATGCACTTCGCGGCCGTCTCGGAAGCGCACTTCGATCTTGGTCGGATGCACGTTGACATCGACGCGCGCCGGGTCGATCTCGAGGTACAGCGCATACACCGGCTGGCGCTGGCCATGCAGCACGTCTTCGTAGGCGCTGCGCACCGCGTGGGCAAGCACCTTGTCGCGAACGAAGCGGCCATTGACGTAGAAGAACTGCTGGTCGGCGCGCGACCGTGCGGCATCGGGGATGCCCGCGCGGCCGGTGACGCGCACAGGACCCGCTTCGCGCGCGACCGCGACGCTGTGCGTGACGAAGTCGTCGCCGAGCGTGTCGGCAAGCCGCTCTTCCAGTGTGGCGGCCGCGCGCCACTGCTCGACGAGGCGGCCTTCGTGCCAGATCGAGAAGCCGACGTCAGGTCTCGCAAGCGCATGGCGGCGCACGGCTTCGATGCAGTGCGCGAGCTCGGTCGCATCGGTCTTCAGGAACTTGCGGCGCGCGGGGGTCGCGAAGAACAGCTCGCGCACTTCGACCGTGGTGCCGTTCGCGCGCGCCACGGGGCGCAGTTCGCCCGTGCGGCCATCGAGTGCGAAGGCGCTGTCGGCGCCGGCGAAGCGCGACTGGATGCTCAGTTCGGCAATGGCGTTGATGGCCGCAAGTGCTTCGCCCCGAAAGCCCATGGTGCCGACGGTCTCGAGATCATGAAGACTCGTGATCTTGCTGGTCGCGTGACGTCGCAATGCGAGCGGAAGCTCGTCGCGTGGCAACCCGGTGCCGTCGTCCTCCACGGAGATCAGCCGCACGCCGCCGGCCGAAAGCCGCACGGTGATCTGCCGCGAACCGGCATCGAGCGCGTTGTCGATCAACTCGCGGATCACCGACGCAGGGCGCTCCACCACTTCCCCCGCCGCGATCTGGCTGATCAATTCGTCGGGAAGCTCGCGGATCGGGCGCCGCGCTGCAGGGGCCTTGGAAGCCGTGGAAGAGGGGAGTGCGCTCACGGGGACATTCTAGAAGGGCCCCTCTTTGCAGTCGTGATAATGCGCGCCATGGAAATCATCAGCTTTCTCGTCGATTTCATCCTTCACATCGACAAGCATCTTGAAGCCTTCGTGGCGACCTATGGGGTCTGGGTGTATGGCCTCCTGTTCTTGATCGTATTCGTCGAAACCGGGCTTGTCGTGATGCCCTTCCTGCCCGGCGATTCGCTGCTGTTCATCGTCGGGGCGCTGGCCGGCGCGGGGCTCATGAGCTATGGAATCGCGGTGCCCATCCTGCTCGCGGCCGCGATCCTCGGCGACCAGTGCAACTACAGCATCGGCCGTTATTTCGGGCCCAAGGTCTTCCAGTGGGAAAGCTCCCGCTTCTTCAACCGCAAGGCCTTCGACCAGGCGCATGCGTTCTACGAGCGCTATGGCGGCATCACGATCATCCTCGCGCGCTTCATGCCGTTCATCCGCACCTTCGCGCCCTTCGTGGCAGGCGTGGCCGACATGACACGCGGGAAGTTCACCATGTTCAACGTGGTCGGCGCGTTGATCTGGGTCCTGGGCATCACGACCGCGGGTTACTTCTTCGGTAACCTCCCGCTGGTACGCGAGCACCTGGAGAAGATCATCTGGGGACTGATCCTCATCCCCGGCCTCATCGCCATCTTCGGCGCCTGGCGCGGCTCCCGCAACGCCTCCGCAGCCCGTTGAACCACTAAGCCCCCCCAACAAAAAGCGCGCCCAAAGGCGCGCTTTTTTGTTGTTCCAGAAACGCCGCGGATCCGGCTCCGCCGGTCCACCGGGGTTGCCCCCGGCGAGGGGGTGGAGAGCGACACGCAGTGCGCGAGCCTGGGGGAGTGCTAGTACCGCGGTCCGTTATTGGGGTAGTAGCTGTTGCTCGGGTAGTACTGGCGGTCGTAGTTGCGCTGGTCGGCGCTGCGGCCCACCTGGTTGCCGATCAAGCCGCCGACCGCCGCGCCGCCCACCGTGGCTGCGGTGTTGCCGCCGATGGCGTTGCCGAGCACCGCGCCGCCGACTGCGCCGCCGGCCGTTCCCAACTGCTCGTTCGGTCCTGCGGCACACCCTGCCAGCGTCATGATGGCGGTGGCCGTCGCTGTCGTGATCCAGAGTCTCGTCTTCATGATGTCCACCTTTCAGTGATTGATGGAGTTCATTCTGTGGAGACGGCTGTACACGGGTGTAGGAAATGGCGCCGGTGTCATGAGCGAATGCGCTATCGGCGCGTGCGCGACAAATTGCGTGCAAGACATCAGTGCAGAGGCATCGCATCGCGCAAGCCCGGTGCGAGGTGAATGCCCGCAGTCATGCTGCGCACCGAGGCGCCTGCCTCTTCTGCTGGATCGACGTTCAGGCCACGCGGCGCATCACTGCGCGCGAAGCACCGGGGCGGGTGTAGCGGAACAGGTCCTTCGGGTCGTCGGCCCCGGGCACGAGTTCGACATCGACGCCCATGTCGCGCGACATGGCCTGATCGAACACGTAGCGCAGCGTGGAGTAGTCCTCGAGCGCGAAGCCCACCGAATCGAAGACGGTGACCTGCGAGGCATGCTGACGGCCGGCTTCGATGCCGGCGAGCACGCGCCACAGATCGACCACCGGGAAGTCCTTCGGCAATTGCTGGATGTCGCCCTCGATGCGCGTCTGCGGCTCGTATTCCACGAACACTCGCGCATCGCGAAGAACGTCCACGTGCAGCTCCGTCTTGCCGGGGCAATCACCGCCGACGGCGTTGATATGCATGCCCGGCTCGATCATGTCGGGCGTGAGGATGGTCGCGTAGGTCTTGTCGGCGGTGACGGTGGTCACGATGTCGGCGCCGCGCACCGCTTCGGCGGTCGATGCCGAGCGGACCAGCTTGAGGTCCGGATAGATCGACAGGTTGCGAAGCAGCTTGTCCGTGGCGCGTGGGTCGACGTCGTAGACCGCGATCTCGTGGATGCCCAGATGCGCATGGAAGGCCAGCGCCTGGAACTCGCTCTGTGCGCCGTTGCCGATCAATGCCATCCGTCGCGCCCCGGGCCGGGCGAGTGCGCGCGCCGCCACGAGCGAAGTCGCGCAGGTGCGCAGCGCGGTGGCGACGGTGAGTTCGGACAGCAGCACCGGGTAGCCCGTTTCCACTTCCGCGAGCACGCCGAAAGCCATCACGGTGTAGAGGCCCTTCGCGGTGTTGCTCGGATGGCCGTTGACGTACTTGAAGGCGTAGGTCTTGGCGCTCGACACCGGCATCAGCTCGATCACGCCGATGTCGGAATGGCTCGCCATGCGGGCCGATTTGTCGAAGTCGGCCCAGCGGATGAAGTCCTCGCGGATCACGTCGGAGAGTTGGCCGATGAACGGGATCACGCCGACGCCCTGGATCAGCCTGGACATGGTGGGTACATCGATGAAGCGCGTCATGGGGCTCTCCTCGCTGGGCGTCGGCCGCTGCCGGTATGTGCCCATTGTTCCGGCGGATGGTGCCAGATTGAACCCTCCAACTTGCCAAATCCCGCGATGAAGCTTGCAGATCGCTCACTGCGGAAAGCAAAATGCCAATTCATGGACGACATCGACCGCCAGTTGATCGCACTGCTGAGAGACAACGCGCGCATGTCCGTGGTGGCGCTGGCGCAGAAGCTGCGCGTGGCGCGTGCGACGGTCCAGAACCGCATCGCGAAGCTGGAGGCCGATGGCACCATCGTCGGCTACACCGTGCGCCTGCGGCCCGATGCCGAGGGCTACCGGATCCGCGCGATGATGAGCATCGAGGTCGACGGCCCCAACGGCGACGAGGTGCGCCGGGCGCTGCGGGGCCATCCCAACGTGATCGCCCTGCATTCGACCAACGGCCGGTGGGACCTGCTGGCCGAGCTGCGTGCGGACACGCTCGAAGCCTTCGACCGGGTGCTGACCGCGATCCGTTCGATTCCCGGCATCTCGAACAGCGAGACCAGCATCCTGCTGTCGACCTACAAGCTGTGATCGAAGCGCGGCCGGCGGGCTGCCCCCGATCAGGCGAGCAGGCGGGCCAGGACGTCGTCGCTCAGCAGCCGCTCGGCCATCGGGAAGAGCTCATCGCGCTCGAATTCGGCGAGACGGGCGCACAGCGCGGTCAGCGCTTCGATGCGCGGCAGCAGCGTCTGCGCGTGGGTCGAAGGGAGTGCGTCGCTGCAGAGCAGGGGTGCCAGCGCGTGCCATTGCGCCGCGAGGCTGCGGTGGTCCGAGCGCAGGCCGCTCTCCATGTCGCGAATGCAGACGGCATCGGAGCCGGCCATCGATTCGTACAGCGCGGGGAAGAGTTGCGTCGACAGCCATTCGTCGTGCGCCGCGAGCGCGGGCAAGAAGACCTCGCGCAACCGGTGCAGCATCTGCTGCGATCGCGCATCGAGCGGACCCCGGCGCAGGCGCTCGGAGAGGTGCGCGAGCAGGGGCGCGATCTCGTGGTTCAGCGCGTTGTCGAATGCACTCATGGTCTGGCGTCGATCATCGCACCAGCCCTCAGTGCCCGCAGGGCGGCCCTTCGCCGGCTTGCCGCAGGAAGGCGATCAGGTCCGCGCGTTCGCCCGGGTCGTCGATGCCGGCGTACGTCATCGTGGTGCCGGGTACGGTGGCGGGCGGATTCGAAAGAAAGCGATCCAGCGACTTGTCGTTCCAGACGATGCGCGAGTTCTTCATCGCATCCGAATAGGGGTAGCCCGGGATGCTGCCCGCGTGCCGGCCGAACAGGCCGCAATGCCGCGGTCCGACGCGGTCGGTGGCGAGCGCATGGCAGGCTATGCACCGGACATAGAGCTGTTCGCCGCGCGTGACGTCCGGTGCCGCGAATGCGGGCACGGTCGCGCCGGCGGTCAACGCGACCGCCACCGCCAGCGAGCGCGCCTTCACGACACGAAGGCCGCAGGAACGGGCGACTCGCCCACCGCCTGGCGCAGCACGGCCCAGTGCATCGCCTCGTCGCCGAGGATGCTGGCCGCCGCCTTCGAGAGCTCGCGCTCCTGGAACAGCGGCACCGCGCCCAGATAGGCGCTGACCGCACCCTGTTCGAGCTTCGCCGCGAAGCGCAGCACGTCGGCCTGCGACTTCAGTTGCTCCATCGGAAAGTCGTACTTCGACTTGGCCATGACAGGCTTGCCACCCAGCTTGGTGATCGTTGCCGCGAGCACGTCCGCATGCTGCTTGTGATGGCCCTGGAAGGTCGTCGCCAGATCGAGCACGGGTTTGTCGAGCAGCTTGCTTTCCGCGCCGACCTGGTACGCCGCGATGGCTTCGAGCTCCGCGCCCAGCGCGGTGTTGAGGATGCGCACGTCATTGGCGCTGTCGCCGCCGGCCTTGGCCGCGAGGGCCTGGTTGCCGGCGAGCAGCGCCACGGCCGTGCCGGAAAGCACGAGCCCGGTCTGGCCGAGAAAGTGACGTCGCGCGGAGGCGGTGGATGGCATCAGAAAGAACGACATGGTGGGCTCCCTTCAGGTGGTGGATGGGTCAGTCGCGCGCGGGCTGCGCGCCCTCGGGCAGGCGCGCCAGCACGCCCGCCACGATGCGGTCGCAACGCGCGCCGGCGAACGAGAAGGCATCGCCCAGCGCCACGTCGATGTCGCGCGACAGGTGCTCGCGCAGCATCCCGCGCGCCCGCAGGAAGCGGGTGCGCACCGTGGCCTCGTTGAGCTGGAGCATCTCGGCGGTTTCCGACACGCTCATCTCCTCGACGGCGCGCAGCATGAACACGGTGCGATAGGCCTCGGGCAACCGGTCGATCCTGTGCTCGATGAGGTTTCGGATTTCCTGCCGCATGGCGATGCGCTCCGGTTGCTGGTCGGGGTCGGCTTCCTCCCATGGCTCGCCCGTCTCGGCGGCCGCGTCGATCGCGGTGTCGAGCGGTATCACCTGCGCACCGCGGCGGCGCAGGCGCGCCAGGGCTTCGTTGATGACGATGCGCGCGAGCCAGGTCGAGAGGCGGGCCTCCTCGCGGAAGCTGCCGATCGCGCGCCAGGCGCGCAGGTACGCTTCCTGCAAAGCGTCTTCCGCTTCGTCGTCGCTGCGCAGGATGCTTCGCGCGGTGCGGAACAGGAGCTGGTTGTGGCGCCGCATGATGAGCGCGAAGGCCTGTGCGTCGCCGCCGGCGGCGCGGGCCGCGAGCCCGGCATCGGAGTCCTGCGGCGAGGGCGGGCTGGAAGGAGTGGGTGCGATGTGTGACATGTGCTTCTCTTGCCCATTGGATGGTTCATCACAGCGGCGCGTTTCAACTTTCGTGGAAGCCGCCATATACAGCCGGCGCGAGACCCGGCAACATGGTCGCCGCCGCCCGATGGCGGCCGCTTCAGAGGAGAACGGATGAACGGGGCTTGGCGTGCGATCCGCGCGACGGCGTTTCTGGCTTTGGCGCTGGCTTTTGCGCTCGGCGCGGTCGCGGCGTCCCCGGCGAAGCTCGAGCAGGAGGTGCAGCGCTTCGCCGTCGCATGCGCCAAGAACGAGGACTACCCCGACCTCTACGACTGCCGCTGCCTCACCGAAGGCTACCGGGAGGCGGTGAAGGAGACAGGCTCGACCTTCCGGCGCCGCGCGCTCGTGCGCGACTACAAGCTGCTGCAGCAATGCCCGGCCGCGAAGTCGAATATCTATGCATGGTTCCGGCAGGACTGCATCTCGAACGCCGACAGGCGGCCCAACCATGGCGAGTTCTGCAGTTGCAGCGCCGAGGCCTTCGCCACGTCGTTCCGCGCTTCGCCGCCGACATCGAAAGGCGAGATCGCCAAGCTCAAGAAGGAATCGATGCGCTCCTGCGGCGCCACGGAGCCGCTGCCGTTGCGGCATCCGCAGATCGATCTGAAATAGCGGTCGCTAGAGCTGCCGACTCCGCGCCAGGGGCGGGTTTTGCGCGAAGTAGCGCTGTATGCCGCGCATCAGCGCATCTGCCAGGTCTTCCTGGTAGGTCGTGCTCCGCAGCTTGGCTTCTTCCTCGGGGTTGCTGATGAAGGCCGTCTCGACCAGCACGCTCGGGATGTCCGGCGCCTTGAGGACCGCGAATCCGGCCTGCTCGACCTGCCCCTTGTGCAGCCGTGCGCCGATGGACCGGATCTCGCCCAGCATCGCGCCGCCGAGGCGGAGGCTGTCGTTGATCTGCGCCGTGGTGCTCATGTCGAGCAAGGCGCGCTGCACCTGCACCTCATGGCTGCCCACGTTGACGCCGCCGACCTTGTCGGCCTGGTTTTCCTTGTTGGCGAGCCAGCGCGCCGCGCTGCTCGATGCGCCGCCCTGGCTCAGCGCAAACACGCTCGCGCCGCGCGCGTCCGGCGTGGTGAAGGCGTCGGCGTGGATGCTCACGAACAGGTCGGCCTGCACGCGCCGCGCCTTCTGCACGCGCGTGCCGAGCGGTACGAAGAAGTCCGCATCGCGCGTGAGGAAGGCGCGCATCGGATTCCCGTTGACGGTGCTGGCGTTGATGCGTTCGCGAAGGCGGTGGGCGATCTGCAGCACGATGTCCTTTTCGCGCGTGCCGTTCGACCCGATCGCGCCCGGATCCTCGCCGCCATGGCCGGGGTCGAGCGCGACGATGATGATGCGATCGGTCTGGTTGGGCATGGCGCCGCCGCGCGCGGGCGAGGGCGCCGGCGAGCTTGCGACCGGCGGCACTTGCAGCGGCAGTCCGCCGCCAGCCGGTGCACGGCCCGCCGCGGCAGCGGATGCTGCGGAAGAGGGCTGCTGCGGCGCGCGCACCGCCTGTTGCGCCATCAGGTCGCCGAGCGGATCGGCCGCTTCGCCGCCGGCCTTGGGCGCGGCGGGCGCCTCTGCCGTCTGCGGCGTATTGCGCGGCGCAGGCGCGGCGGCCTGTGCCTTGTTGGGCACTTCGCGCATGCGCTCGCTGATGAAGCTCTCGAGCGGATCGATCGGCTTCTGCGGATAGAGATCGAGCACCAGCCGGTCGCGATACGCCGCCACCGGCGCAAGCGAGAACACTTGCGGCGCCACCGCCTGCTTCAGGTCGAACACGATGCGCACCACGCTCGGCGCGAACTGCCCGACGCGCAGGCCGTTGATGTAGGGGTCGTCAGGCTTGATCTTGCCGACGAGCTCGCGCAGCGCGGGGTTGAGATCGATGCCTTCGATGTCCACCGCGAGGCGGGGCGGATTGCCGACGACCAGCTGCTGGGAATTCAGCCGTCCGTCGGATTCGATGGTGACGCGCGTGTAGTCCTCGGCGGGCCAGACGCGCACGGCGACGATGCTCGCGCCGCGCGCGATCTCGTGGATGCCGAGCAGTAGGGCGAGGCTGCCGCCTTGCAGCAACTCGCGGCGCTTCAAACCTTTGCTGCTCATGCGGCGGTAAGTAACCGGCTGCCGCGCGCGGTGTTGGCGCGAAGGGTCACGGTGCGGGTGTCGTCTGTCATTGCTTCGATTTTAATAGCAAGATCTGCAAGCGGGATGCGGCCTGCGGCGTTTTCAGGCCATTCGGCCACCTTGACGCCGGGGCCGGCGAAGATGTCCCGGAAGCCTGCGTCCTCCCATTCGCGCGGATCGCTGAAACGGTAGAAGTCGAAATGAAAGATCGCAAGTCCATCGGGCGCCTCGTGCGGTTCCACCACGGCATAGGTCGGGCTCTTGATGCGGCCCGTGATGCCGAGCGCTCGCAGCAAGTGGCGCACGAAAGTCGTCTTGCCCGCGCCGAGATCGCCCTGCAGTGAGATGAACGCATCACGCAGCGCCGGCGATGACGCGAGTGCGCGAGCCAATGCTTCCGTGTCGTCTTCCGTGCGGCAGACGCGCGTGACGCTGTGCGTTTCTACAATCGGCAGGTGATCGGCAGCCATCAACTCGTGAATCGGATTCGGGCACTCGCCCGGGAACTCGGATTCTCCCAAATCGGGATTGCGGGCGTCGATCTGTCGAGTGCCGAGCCGGGCCTCGCGCAGTGGCTCGCGAAGGGCTTCCACGGCGAAATGGACTACATGGCCGCTCATGGCATGCGGCGGGCGCGACCTGCTGAGCTGGTCCCGGGCACGGTGTCGGTGATCACCGCGCGCATGGACTACCTGCCGCGCGCCACACCCGACGAATGGCAGGCCGTGGAGTTCGCGCGGCTGAAGCGGCCGGGCGAGGCCATCGTTTCGCTCTACGCGCGCGGCAGGGACTATCACAAGGTCCTGCGCTCTCGACTCTCGAAGCTCGCCGAGCGCATCGCGGAAGAGGTCGGGCCCTTCGGCCATCGTGCCTTCACCGATTCCGCGCCGGTGCTCGAGGCCGAACTCGCATCGCGCAGCGGGCAGGGCTGGCGCGGCAAGCACACGCTGGTGCTGGACCGCGAGGCGGGCTCGATGTTCTTCCTTGGCGAGATCTACGTGGACATGGCGCTGCCGGCGAGCGAGCCGGTCAGCGCGCATTGCGGCAGTTGCAGCGCCTGCATCGACGTGTGCCCCACCGGGGCGATCATCGCGCCCTACCGACTCGATGCGCGGCGATGCATCTCCTACCTCACCATCGAGCACGCGGGGCCGATCCCGGTCGAACTGCGGCCCCTGATGGCGAACCGCGTCTACGGCTGCGACGACTGCCAGCTCATCTGTCCCTGGAACAAGTTCGCCAGGAAGAGCGCACTGCCCGATTTCGATGCGCGCGAGGGCCTCACCGGCCGGCAGCTCGACAAGCTGTTCGCATGGAGCGAGGAGGAATTCCTGCGCCACACCGAGGGCAGTCCGATCCGCCGCATCGGCCATGAACGATGGCTGCGCAATGTGGCGGTCGCGCTCGGCAATGCGCTGCGCGCGGGCGATGAAGGCGCCCGCGCCGCGCTGGAGACACGCCTGTCGCATCCCAGCGCGCTGGTGCGCGAGCATGTCGAATGGGCGCTCGGCCTCAGTGCCGGATGATCGCGGAGATCTGCGCGGTGCCGGTCTCGAGCGAGCGCGTGGAGCTCAGGCGGATCGAGGCGTATTTCAGTGCCGGATTGTTAAGCAGCTTGCCGCTGTAGCGGCCATTGAAGCGCACGTCCTGGCAGCCGCTGACATCCAGATCGATCGTCGCGTTCACCGGCGACACGTAGTCGGCGCTGGAGCCGGCCATTAGACAGGCCGCATCGGGCACGCTGCCCTGCACGGTGCCGTCCTGCTCGATCCGCAGGGTGCCCGCGTACACCATCGGCGGCCCCATCGCGCCGCCGTCCTGCTGCGCGAAGTAGAAGAGGAATGGGCCGTTCCATGCGCCCTGGTAGCGCGTGTAGTCCTGCGCCTGCGCGGCGCCGACGAGCGACGCCGCAGCGACAGCGACGAGGAAGTTGCGCATCGGCGCATCGTAGCCGCTGGCCGGGCTTTGCGGCAGCGGCGACTTCAGCGCGCGATCAGCGCCAACGCGAAAGGCAAGCTGCCAATGCCGAGCACCGTCGAGAGCGTGACCAGCCCCGCGACATACGGGCCGTTGTAGCCCATGCGCGCCGCGAGCACGTAGGCGCTCGATGCGGTCGGCACCGCGGAGAAGGTCATCAGCACGGCCGCCTGCGCCGCATCGAGCCGCAGCACGACCGCCAGGCTCCAGCCGATGAGCGGCAGCGCCAGATGGCGGATCGCCAGCAGCGACACCGCCAGCAGCTTGCCGCGCGCGAGCGACGCGAACTGCATGCCTGCGCCCGCGGCCATCAGCCCCAGCGCCAGCGATGACGCGCCGATGCGCGAGAGCGTGGGTTCGAGCCACGTCGGCACGCCCAGGCCCAGCAGGTTGGCGACGAGCCCGGTCGCGGTGGCGATGATGAGCGGATTGCGCGCGAGCTGCCGCGCGAAGCCGGTCTGCGCATGCCGCGCCATCGGCCATACCGCGGCGATGTTGAACATCGGCACGCACACGCCGATGAGCACGGCGATCATCAGCAGCCCTTCGGGACCGGCCACGCGTCCCGCGAGCGCGAGGCAGATGAATGAATTGAAGCGAAAGGCGATCTGCGCGCTCGCCGCGTGCTCGCGCCGGTCGATGCGCGCCCCGATCACCGGCAGGAAGGGCAGGGCGTAGGCGAGCACGATGCCCGAGAGGCCGACTCCGACGCCGGCGGTCAGCAGGTTCGAGGTCGCGCCGAAGTCGAGCGGGCTGCGCACGATCGAATGGAAGAGCAGCACCGGGAAGAGGAAGTAGTAGACGAGGCTTTCGACCTGGTCCCACACGAGGCGGTTGAGTGCGGTGTAGCGGCACAGGAGCCAGCCGCAGGCGATGAGCGAGAAGTCCGGAAAGAGAAGCTGCGCATGGTTCACCCGGCCGAGGATAAACGGTGGTCTTCTTGTGGGTTATCCACGAGGAAGGGTGGCGACCGAGCCGCTAGCATCGGACTTTCGTTTCTTCTTGGCTCAAGGAGGCCATTCAATGAACCGTCGTCAATGGAGTGCGTTCGCCGGCGCAGCCGCGCTGTTCGCGGTCGCAGGATCCAGCTGGGCGCAGAACTACCCGAACAGGCCCATCGAATTGCAGGTGCCGTTCGCGCCGGGCGGCACCACCGACATCGTCGCGCGCGTGATTTCCGAACCTCTTGGCAAGGCGCTGGGGCAAAGCGTGGTGGTGATCAACAAGGCCGGCGGCGGCGGCATCGTCGGTGCGGCCGAGACCGCGCGCGCCACACCGGACGGCTACAAGCTCGGCATCGCCACGGTGTCGAGCACCGCGGCCAATCCGGCGATCAACCCGAAGACGCCTTACGACCCGATCAACGACTTCACGCCGATCATCAACATCGCGGCCACGCCGAACATCATCGCGGTGCATCCGGGCTTCCCGGCGAAGAACTACGCGGAGTTCATTGCCGTGCTCAAGAAGAACCCCGGCAAGTACTCGTACGCCTCGTCGGGCACGGGCGGCATCGGCCACTTGCTGATGGAGCTCTACAAGAGCCTCACCAACACCTACGTGACCCACATCCCGTACCGCGGCGCGGGCCCCGCGCTCAATGACGTGGTGGCGGGCCAGGTGGCGATCATGTTCGACAACATCCCCTCGGCGCTGCCCTTCATCAAGAGCGGCCGGCTGGTGCCGATCGTGGTGTCGGCGCCGCAGCGGCTCAAGGAACTGCCCGACGTGCCGACCTTCAAGGAAGTGGGCCTGGAGCCTGTGAACCGCATGGCCTACTACGGCATCCTCGGCCCGAAGGGCCTGCCGAAGGAAGTGGTCGACAAGGTCAATGCCGGCGTGAAGAAGGCCGTGGAGGACCCGGCGGTTCGCAAGCGCATCGAGGACACGGGTTCGCTGATCGTCGCCAATTCGCCGGAGCAGTTCGCCGCGCAGATCAAGGCCGAGTACGAGGTGTACAAGCAGGTGGTGGTGAAGCAGAAGCTTCAGCTCGACTGAGGCTTCGCACCAGGCGCTTGCCGGCATCGAAGCCGCGGCACACGCCGGTGGCGATGAGGGCGGTCACCGCCAGCATCGCCGCGGTGTGAATCCCGACAGCAGCCAGCGCAAGCGCCAGCGCGCCCGAGGGCGTGCTCGCTTGGCCCGGCGCCGTTCCCATGCACAGCGGGACGAGCGCCGGCACCAGCATCAACCCCGCGCCGTGCGCGGTCGACATCATGAAGGACCAGAGCGCGAGGCCGGCATGTCCGACCGGTCCGTGGTCGTGCTCGCGTCCTGGCGCGATTCGCGCCTTGCGGCCCTTGAGGTGAGCCATCGCGACGACCACCAGCAGCCCGCCGGCAATGGCCTGCAGCACCGCGCGGTCCATCGATACGCCGAGCGCCACGGCCGCTGCCACGAGCACGATCGATGCGGCATGCCCGAGCGCGATCGGTGTCAGCGCCCAGAGTGCCAGCGACCGGTCGCCCGAGCGCAGTCCCCACACCGCGGCGAACATCCACCCGGTGGCGGGGTTGAGCCCGTGAAGGGCGCCGCTGCCCGCGACCACCAGCCATGGCCAAAGGTCTGCCATGAGGCCTGCCTCGACATCCGGGGTGCTGCGCTCAGTCGTGCGACCTGCAGCAAGAGCCCGCCGCCGGCTCCCTCGATGGCGCCGGTTCGTAGCGGTCGTGGTGGCGCACCCATCCCATGGCGCCACCCCCTTCGTCCCGGCCGCGGGGCGTGAGGTCCACCATGTCGTAGGTGCCCATCATCACTTCCACGCCGCGACCGTAGGTGGAGTAGGTGTGGAACACGTCCCCCGCCTCGTCCCGGTAGAACACGCTGATGCCCGGCGCTTCGTCGTGCGGGAAGCGTTGCATCGCGTAGTTGTAGTAGACCTCGCCGCCGGCCATGTCCTCTGGCGTGAAGCTCACGCCGAAGTCGTGGTTGAAGGTGCTGCCGTTGGACGATGCCCATGCGAACTGCCAGCCCATGCGGCGCTTGAAGCGCTCGATCTCCACCAGCGGCGCACGCGATATGGCGACCCACGCGATGTCGCGCTGCGCGAGATGCACCGTCATGCCGTCGGTGTGATCGGCCATGTAGGAGCAGCCCACGCAGCCTTGCTCCCATCCGGGCCCGAGCATGAAGTGCTGCACGATGAGCTGGCTGCGTCCATCGAACAGGTCCGACAGCGTGCGCGGTCCCTGGGGCGTGTCGAAGACGTACCGCTTCTCGACGCGCACCCACGGCAGCGTGCGGCGTTCGCCGGCGATCTGGTCGCGCAGGCGGGTCAACTCCTTTTCGCGGGCGAGCAGGGCCTTGCGCTCGGCGATCCAGCGATCGCGGGAGACGACGGGATGGTCTGACGGGGTCATGGTGTGCTCCTGGTCCGGATGTGGAGGGCGCTCAGGCGACGGTCTTCGGCCGCCGGACGGCGCGCACTTTGCCGCTCGTTCCGCCACCGCAGTAGAAGAGGCCATCGCCGTCGGATTCGAGCCCGCTGATGCCTTTGCCCGGCGGCATCTCGAGGCGTTCGAGCACCGCGCCGGTCTCGGGGTCCACGCGGCGCAGTTCGCTCTGGTCGTCTTCCCAGGTGGCGTGCCACAGCTCGCCGTCGACCCACGTCACGCCGGTGACGAAGCGGTTGGATTCGATGGTGCGCCTGATCTTCCCGGTATCGGGGTCGATCTGGTGGATCTTCCGGTCGCGGTACTGCCCGACCCACAGGCTGCCCTCGGCCCAGGTGAGGCCCGAGTCGTAGCCGTTGCCCGGCGCCGGAATCGACGCCAGCGTCTTGCCGGTGGCCGGGTCGATCTTGTCGATGCGCGACTCGGTGATCTGGTAGAGGTGCTTGCCGTCGAATGCGGTGCCGGCGTCGCACGGGTGGTCGAGCGTGGCGGTCGACTCGCCGCTCCCGGGGTCGAAGGCGACCAGCCGCGGGCCGGTCGCGGCCCATACGCGATGGCCGTCATGGGTCAAGCCGTGGATGCGATCGGCGCCCGCGAAGGGGCCGTATTCGCGCACCACCTCGGCCGCGCGCACCGGGGCCTGGGCGCTGTCCTGGTTCGTCTTGCCGCTCATCGTTGCTCCTGTTGCGCGCCGGAATCGGCGCCGTTGGGAGCACTCTATTCAAACGGCAGCGAAGCGGGGAGTAACAAGATCGTCGTGAATCCGGCAAGTGGCGGCGCCAGCCAGCGCTGCGCCCGCGCGCGCCCGATCGACCGCACCCGTCCGGTGGCTTCCAGTTCGACCAGTGCGCGCTGCACGGTGCGCTGGCTCGCGCCCAGCGCCAGCGCGAGGCCCGATGTGGACCAGGCCGCACCGTCGGACAGCAGCGCGATCAGTGAACCCTGGTCGCCGTCGATCGGCGGGGCGAGCACCACGACTTCGCGCGCTTGGCACGGTGCGAGCCTGAAGCCCTGCGCGGTTGCCTCGATGGCCGCCATCGGCTTGACGAGCGCACGCAGCCGACCGATCTCGACCCGCAGGCGCGCGCGGTGGGTCTCATCGGGCTGCCGGAGGCGAAAGGCCGTCGCGATCAGGGCATCGCGATCGACGTCGCCCGGCCAGGCTTCGGCCAGCGCCCGCGCGAGGGCGAAGAGCACCGGCCGGCGCGCGAGCGAGAGCCACGAGCCGTTCGCGCGAATGCCATGGCGGCATGCATCCACGACCATTGCGCCGGAGGCCATGAGCGCGGCGACGTCGCCCAGCGTCAAGGCCTGTTCGCCGTCCCTGGACAGGCGCCGTGCCGCGGGGCGGTCGAGCGCGTCCCGCGCCTGCCCCACCTCGGCGATGAGCGCCGGCACACCGCTGCGGCTTGCCGCCTCCTGCGCGCGGGCGAGCGCTTCATGCGCCGCGTCGATGCGCAGCGAGCGCAGCGCCAGCTCCGCCGCGGTCAGCGCGGCGATGGCGGCCGACAACGGCGGCAGGCCGCGCGCATCGAGTCGCGCCAGCGCGCCCTCGGCCTCGCCGAGTCGGCCGAGCAGCAGCAGACGGCGCGCGGCGATCAGCCGCGCCTGCAAGGCATTCGCACGATCGGCACGCGCTTCGAGCGTCGACGATGCCGCGGCCAGCGCGCGTGGCGAGCCGCCGAGATCGCGCATCGCGAGTGCGACTTCGGCCTCGGCGACGACGCAACGTGCGCGCGCCAGCTCTTCATGCGCCCCGAAGCCGCGCACCGCGCGCCGCAGCAACTCGCGGGCGCGAGGGTGCTCGCCGAGCTGCGCCATGGCGATGCCGCGCAGCGCGAGCGCCGGCGGGTCTTCGCGCAAGGCGACGCGCTTGAGCGCGCCGAGCGGATCACCGGCTGCGAGTGCGCGCGCGGAAGCAGCGATCAGGGAATCCATGGCGTCGGGGGGCGGAGTGAATGCATCGACCGCAAAGTAGCACCTCGCGCGGAGCCCCGCCGCTCCGTGCGCGTCTATGCGGACTTTCGTATTGTTTCTTGCGTGTGGCAGGAATAAGCTCTGTTCCCCGTCGGAAGGAGGGAACCATGCTTCACGTTCCATCGGCGCGAGCGTTGTGCGGGATTGCTCCTGCATCCCTGGCACTCATGGCATTTCTTGCGTGGCAGGGCGGCGCGGACGGCAGCGGCAGCAGGGCGCAGAACACCAAGGTCAATGGCACCGCTTCCAGCAAGCCGGCGCCGGATGGACAGCCGGCCGTCCTGACCAGTCCGACGCCCGGCAGCACGCTCTCCGGCAGCTCGGCGACCTTCAGCTGGACCAACACCGGGGCCAATCAATACGGCTTCAGGCTCACGTCCGCCTCCTCCGCGACGCCGATCGTCGATGTCGTCATCAGCGCCACCAGCCTGGCAGTTCCCAACTTGCCCACCGACGGCTCGGAGCTGGTGCTGCAGTTGAGCTCCCGCTTCAAAGGAAATTGGGTGGGAACCAACGAGTACCGCTTCAAGGCAGCGGGGATGGCGACGCCCGTCAAGCCCTGGAGCGACCCGATCTCCTTGCCTCTGGTGCCGGCCTCCGTAGCCCACCTGCCGGACGGCAAACTGCTGATGTGGGCGGCCCGATCACCCACGAGCTTCAGTACGAGCAGCACCGAGTCCTACACCTACACCACGGTGTTCGACCCCGTGACCCGGACGGCTACCCCGATGACGGTTTACAGGGGCCACCAGATGTTCTGTCCCGGCCTCAGCATGCTCGACGACGGCAGCGTGATGGTCACGGGGGGAAGCGACGCATCCATTACCACGGTCTACAACCCGAAGGTCGGCGCCTGGGCAGTGGGCGCGCAGTTGGGGATTCCGCGCGCCTATCAATCCAGCACCACGATGTCGGACGGGTCGGTGTTCACGGTCGGCGGCTCCTGGAATGGAGGCCAAGGGGGCAAGTACGGCGAAGTCTGGTCGGTCAGCACCAAGACCTGGCGCACGCTTTCCGGCGTGCCGGCCAACATGCCGGATACGAACAATGTCTCGAACCCGCCGCTGGGCGGCCCGGACGCCGCCGGGGTCTACCGGGGCGACAACCACATGTGGCTCTTCGGCGTGGCCGGGAGCTGGGTCTTCCACGCCGGGCCAGCGGCCGCCATGCACTGGATCGATACGAGCGGGAGCGGCGCCATCCTTCAGGCGGGGCCGCGCGGCGACGACCCCTACGCCATCACCGGCGGCGCGGTGATGTACGACGTGGGCAGGATCCTCAAGCTGGGCGGCGCGCCCAATCACGACAGCGGCAACGCGTTCAACACGGCCTACGTCATCGATATCCGCGCGGGCGCGCCGAATCCGCCCACGGTCCGCAAGGTCTCGCCGATGGCCTACGCGCGCACCTTCGTCAACAGCGTGGTCCTGCCCAGCGGCGAAGTGCTCGTGATCGGCGGGCAGACACAGCCGTTGCCGTTCTCCGACTCCTACAGCGTGCTGCCGGCCGAGTTGTGGAGCCCGACGACCGAGACCTTCACCACCTTGCCGCCGATGCAAAAGCCGCGCAACTACCACAGCGTGGCCATCCTGCTGCCGGATGCGCGCGTCCTGTCGGGTGGCGGCGGGTTGTGCGACTGCGCCGGCGATCACACGGACGCGGAGATCTACACGCCTCCCTACCTGGTGGCCCCGGACGGCACGCTGGCGGCGCGGCCATCGATCACGTCGGCGCCCACCGGCGCGAAATGGGGGACCCAGATCGCCGTGACGACCGATCGCGCGGCAGCCGCCTTTGCGTTGCTGCGCATGTCCTCCGTCACCCACACGGTGAATACCGATCAGCGGCGCATCCCGCTGTCCTTCAGCGGCTCGAATGGCAGCTACCAGTTGGCGATTCCCGCGGATCGCGGCGTGGTGCTGCCGGGCAACTACATGCTGTTCGCGCTGGACAGCAGCGGCGTGCCCAGCGTGGCCCGTATCATCAACATCCGGTGACCGGGAATCCCTTCAGGCCGGACGCAAGGGCGGTGGCGATCATGGCGTTGGCAATGGCAGCGACTGCGTCGGCGACCGCGGCACCGGATGCGGTGGCCCGCGGCGCGCGCCTGTTCGATGGTGCCGAGCCGCTTGCCGGCACGCTGTCGGGTCACGATGCGCCGCTGCCTTCGGCCGCAACGCGCTGTGTTCAATGCCATGCCGGTCCCGGCCGGTCGTCCGCCGCAGGCGCCACGACGCTGTCGCTGGACCGGAACCTTCTCCGTGAGGCGCGCGCCCGTCGCGGCGGGCCCCCCGTCGCGTATGACGAGGCATCCTTTTGCCGAACGCTGCGCACCGGCATCGATCCCGCCAGCATCGTCCTGCCAAGGTCGATGCCGCGCTTCGAGGTGGACGATGCGCAGTGCGCCGCACTCTGGGCTTATCTGACGAGGGCGCAGCCATGAAGGCACGGGACGGCTCCGCTTGCGCGACACCCGCATCGATCGGACGCCGGCGGTTCGTCATGGCCGGTGCACTCGCATGCGTCGGATGGCCGTCGGGGGCAGGGGCCGGGTCCGGCGTCGGGCCGGTCGCGCCGCTGGCGACCGCGCCTGCATTGCCGCTGCGGCGCCACGACGGTGCGACGCCGACGCTCGTTGCCCAACTGACCGGTGCCTGCACCGCGGTTCAACTGATGTTCACCGGCTGCAGCTCGGTGTGCCCGCTGCAGGGGGCGCTGTTCGGCGCGCTGCAGGCCGAGCTTCTGACGCAGCGCGACAACTCCGCCCGCCTGCTGTCGCTCAGCATCGATCCATTGGCGGACGACCCGGCGGCCCTGAGCGCATGGCTGCTCCGCTTCGGCGCCGCAGCAGGATGGAGCGCCGCGGCGCCCGACGTCCGGGCGCTCGATCAACTCCTCTCGTTGTTCAGCCGCAATGCGGCCGCGGGCGATCGTCATTCCGGCCAGGTCTACGTTTTCGATCGTCACGCCCGAATGGCCTGGCGAACCAGCGAGCTGCCGCCGGCCGCGGAAGTCCTGGAGGCCTTGCGTCGGTTTGCGTGAACCGGCGTCGCCGCGCGGATCGGCGGCCCAGGTCGACTTCTGAGTAAGTTGCCGCTCGCCTTCGGCTGTGGAAAAGACGACGCCCCGTGCACCAACATGGCCAGCGCCCATGCACCAGGAAATGCAGCCGCCTTGGGTCGCTTCCGAGGGAAAAGTGGGTTTGTGCAGTGCACCAAAACGTGAAAGTCAAGCGCCTCTTGTCCCCGCGACCGGTGGATGACTCTGTGGACAACATACTGAGCATCTCATCGGAGCCGCATCCTGCTTGGCTTCCATTGCGATGCTCACGGAACAGGCAGTATTGATATTTCGCGTGTTTCTGGGGGCTCGCCACTTTTTTGCTATCTTGCCGCGCATGCCTGCGGTCCCCGAAACCCTCGAATCCACCGAAATCGACGAATTCATCGACGCCCTCTGGCTGGAGGACGGCCTTTCCCGGAACACGCTGGCGGCGTATCGCCGCGATCTCGAACTGTTCGCGAAATGGCTCGGTGCGGAGCGCGCCAAGGCGCTCGATGCCGCGCAGGAGACCGATCTGCAGGCGTACATGGGCGTTCGCCTGTCCGACAAGGGAAAGGCGACTTCAGCCAACCGCCGGCTGACGGTCTTCAAGCGCTATTACCGCTGGGCGCTGCGCGAGCACCGCATCCCGGCCGATCCGAGCCTGCGCCTGATGCCCGCGCGGCAGATGCCGCGCGCGATCAAGACGCTGTCCGAGAAGCAGGTCGACGATCTCCTGGCGGCGCCGGACGTGGAGACGCCGCTGGGCCTGCGCGACCGGGCGATGCTCGAACTGATGTACGCCAGCGGCCTGCGCGTGAGCGAACTCGTCGCGCTCAAGGTCTTCGAGATGAGTCTCAACGACGGGGTGCTGCGCGTGCTCGGCAAGGGCAGCAAGGAACGGCTCGTGCCATTCGGCGGCGAGGCGCGGCGATGGATCGAACGCTACATGCACGAATCGCGCCCCGCGATCCTCGACGGCCAGCTGACACAGGACCTCTTCGTGACGAACCGCGGCGCGGGCATGACGCGCGCGATGTTCTGGGTCATCGTCAAGAAGCAGGCGCTGGCGGCGGGCATCCACGTGCCGCTCTCGCCGCACACGCTGCGGCATGCGTTCGCGACGCACCTGCTCAACCACGGCGCGGACCTTCGCGCGGTGCAACTGTTGCTGGGGCACGCAGACATCTCGACCACCACCATCTACACGCACGTCGCGCGCGAGCGGCTGAAGCAGCTGCACGCGCAGCACCATCCCCGCGGCTAGTTCCATGATCTTGCAGGAGTCGTATTCATGTCCTTGAACAAACGCCGGCGCGCACTCGCGGCCGCGCTGGGTCTTTCATTCGTTGCATCGGCCGTGCACGCGCAGGCGGTGCCGAAGACCGTCCGGCTCATCGTGGCCTACCCGACAGGCGGCGTGAGCGACGTCATCGCACGCGCGCTGGCCGACAAGCTGTCGGCGCAGATCGGCGTCACCTTCATCGTCGAGAACAAGGCCGGCGCGAGCGGCACCATCGGCATGGATGCGGTCGCCAAGGCCGCGCCCGACGGCGCGACGCTGGGCTTCTCGTCCATCAGCCCGTTGGTGCTCAACCCGCATCTCACCAAGTCGCCCTTCGATCCGATGAAGGACATCGCGCCCGTGGTGAGCGTGATGTATTCGCCGGTGCTGCTGCTCGCGACGCCGGCGACGGGAACGCGCGATTTCAGGTCGCTGATCGAAGATGCGCGCGCACGGCCTGGTGCGGTGCGGTGGGCCACCTCGGGTCCGGCTTCGCTGGGGCACATCGTGCTCGAACAGGTGCGTTCGGCGGCGAAGGTCGACATCACGCACATCCCGTACAAGGGCGGCGGCCAGCAATTGACCGATGCGGTCGGCGGGCAGTTCGAAATCCTGTCGACCAATGCCGGCCCTTCGGTCGCGACGCAGATCCAGACCGGCAAGCTGCGGCCGCTGGCGGTGGCCGCGCCGAAGCGGCTCGACAGCCTGCCCAAGGTGCCGACGCTGGCCGAACTGGGCTATGAGGCGGCCAACCAGTCGTCGCTGTTCGGCGTCTTCGCACCTGCGGGCACGTCGCCGATCCTGATCGAGAAGTACAACGTCGAGATCAACAAGGCGCTCGCGAGCCCCGATCTTCGCGCGCGGCTGCAGGCGACGGACAACGTGCCGACCGGCGGGCGGGCGGAAGAGTTCTCGACCGAGATCGCGAGCGAGTTCGAGAGCAACGGGCAGATCATCCGGGCCGCCAATATCAAGGCGGATTGAGCGGTCCCTGGAGCGTCTCCGACGGATCGAAGTCGAGCTCCACCTTGGCGCCGTTGGGATCGTGGCAGAACAGCTGCCACGTGCCCGCGCCGGCCTGCTGCCGCAACTCGTACTTGGTGCCCCTCGCATCGAACCTTGCCTTCACCTCACGCAGTCCGCGCGCGGTGAAGGCCATGTGATCGATGACGCCTGCGCGCTGGGCCGGGGGCGGGCGGTCGAAGTACAGGTGCAGCACCGCCTGCGGGGCATCGCCGTAGAGCCACGCGCCTTCGAAGCCGAGGTCGGGCCGATGGCCGACCCTGAGGCCGAGCAGGCCGGTGTAGAAGTCCAGCGTCGCCTTCGGGTCTTCCGCGATCACGGTGAAGTGGTTCATGCCGACGATCATTGTTGTTCTCCTTGCGAGGGTCAGGGCACCAGCACCAGCGCGCCGATGGTCGCGCGCGATTCGAGTCGGGTGTGCGCATCGGCGGCGGCATCGAGGCTGAAGCGTTCGATCGGCGGTGGGCGGATCGACCCGTCGGCGAGCGCGTCCCACACGCGCTGCGCACGCTGCGCGAGTTGTTCGTTCGTTGCGGTGTAGTCGAAGACCACTGGGCGCGAGAAGGTCAGCGATTTCGCGACCAGCGCGTCGGGCGGCAGCGGCGAGAGCGGGCCGCTGGCCTGCCCGAGGCTGATCCAGTGGCCGCGCCGCGCGAGGGCGGCGAGGTTCTCGTCCCGCGCGGCATCGCCCAGGCCGTCGATCACCACGTCCGCGCCGCCGCATGCGCGCTGCACCGCATCGGCGAAGCGGTAGTCGCGCGTGACGATCACGTGCTCGCAGCCGTGCTCGCGCGCGACGCGGGCCTTCTCTTCGCTCGACACGGTGCCGATCACGGTCGCGCCGAGGCGTCGTGCCCACGCGCAGACCAGCAGACCCACGCCGCCGGCCGCCGCATGCACCAGCAGTCGCGTGCCGCGCTGCACGTGGCCGAGGTCGCGCAGCAGGTAGTCCGCGGTGATGCCCTTGAGCAGCAGTGCCGCGGCGGTCGCGTCTTCCACCGCCGCGGGCAGGCGCACCACCCATTCGGCCGGCACGCAGCGCACGCCGCAGTACGCGCCCGGCAGCGGGCCGAGGTACGCGACCCGATCGCCGGGCAGCACACCGGTCACCTGCGGACCCACGTCGAGCACGCTGCCGGCCGCTTCCATGCCGGGGACGCCGGGCGCTTCGCGCGACACCGGCATGAGCGATGGAATCCAGCCGCGCCGCAGATACACGTCGAGGAAGTTCACGCCGATCGCGCGCTGCTGGATGCGTACTTCGCCGTCGCGGGGCGCGGGCACGGCGGCGGTCTGCGGCCGCAATTCCTCCGGTCCGCCGTAGCGCTCGATCGCGATGCGCCGCGCGGGCAGGGGCAGGGCGGTCGGCATCGGCGCGCTCCCTGCCGCGCGCATGTCGCCGCCCCGGCGCAGGTGGCGGCGCAGGTTCTCGAAGCCGGCCTCGTACACATCGCGCGCCACCATCTCGCGCAGCTCGCGTTCCATGCCGGGCGGCGTCGCGAAGGTCGAGGTCCAGTGCCAGAAGGTTCGGTTGCCGTCGGTCACCGGCTTGAGGGTGACGGTCGAGACGTAGCGCTGCAGCGGCACGGTGGCTTCGACGATGCAGTAAGTGCTCTTGTGCTCGGTGTCCGAGAGCGTCAGCAACTGCTCGCGGATGCGATTGCCGTCGCGCAATGTGAAGCTGCGCACGCAGCCCACCTGGTCGCTGCGCTCTTGCGCCTCGATGCGGCTCTGTTCGACCACGTCGTGCCACTGGTCGTGGCTGTTGAAGTCGCGCAGCACGGCCCACACGCGCTCGATCGGTGCGTCGATGACGGTGGAGCGGGTGACACGCTGGAGCATTTCAATACGCCTTGGTGTCGGGCGTTCTCGGCGATGCGCGAAGCGCTGTCGGAAACCGCGGTGAAGCGCCCCGGGTGCGTGGCGAGGACGCCGGGTGGTCCCCTCCGCGAATGTCCCCCGGCTTCGCCTCCTCCTTTATTTCGCTGCGGGGACCACCCGGCATCCTCGCCACGAGAAACGCTGCGTGGTGCCGGCCGACCAGGCACTGCCGTGACGGATCGCGCCGATGGCGTGCTCTGCGCAGCGAAATAAAGGAGGAGGCCGAAGGCCGGGGGACATTCGCGGAGCAGAGTACGCCGTCGGCGCGATCCCGCCCCCACCGGTCGAACCGGTATCCCAAAAAAGGCCCAGAAGAGTTCATCTGAAATGCCGCTTCAATGCATCGAAGCCGCCCTGGAACACACCGTGCCCGATCGTTTCGGTCAACTCGCGCTCGCGGTCTTCATCGCAGTCGAATTCCGCACTCCATTCGGCGAAGCAACGGGCGCCATCGGTCACCGGCGTGAGCTTGAGGGTGGCGACATAGTTCGCAACGCCCATCGGGCTTTCCAGGATCTCGTAGGTGCAGCTGTATTCGTAGTCCGACAGCGCGAGCAGCCGTTCGCGGATCGTGCCGCCGTCGCGCGTGTGGAAGTGCCGAATGCAGCCGACCCGATCTGCCGGCTGCCCGTTCTCGATGCGGCTGTCGGCAATGCCCGGGTGCCAGAGCGGCATGCCGTTGAAGTCGCGGATGCGCGACCACACGTTGTCCGCACTGGCGTCGATCACGCTCGACACATAGACCTGCACCATGCGCTATTCCCCGCCGCTTTTCGGCGCGCCCGCGGGCAGGGCCGCCTGCGCGCCGCTCGCCTCGCCGACGAGGCGCTGGATGTCGCCGCCTTCGATGCCGATCTCGCGCAGCAGCTGGTCCACCAGCGGGGCCTGCGCTCGGAAGCGCAGGGCCGAATTGACCAGCCCGTCGGCAAAGCCGCCGCCGTCGCCGTTGCGCTCGCCGCCCGACGAACCGCCGAGCCCGTCGACGTGCAGGATCTTGATGCCCTCGATGCGCTCCATCGGCCGCACCGATTCGCGGATGATCGCCTCGGCCTTCTCGACCAGCTTCATGCGCAATGCGGACATGCGCGCCTCGGGGCTGAGCATGTTGTGCGCCTCGTTCATCATGCGCTGCGCCTCGGCCTCGATCTCGGCGCGCACGCGCATCGCCATGGACTTGATCTTGTCGGCGTCCGCGTCGGCCTCGGCCTGCGCGCGCAAGGCGGCGCCGCGATCGGCGCTCGCGTCCTTCTCGGCCTGCGCGGCGGTGGTGAGGCGCAGCGCATCACGTTCGGCGGCCTGCGCGGCGGCGATGAGCTCGATGGCCTTCTTGCGCTCGGCCATCTCCACTTCGCGCGCAGTGAACACCTTTTCTTCAGCGGCCACGGCCTGTGCGCGTGCGACTTCGGCCTCGGCTTGCGCTTCGCTCTGCGCCTTGCTCTCGCGCGCGATCGCGATGGCGCGCTGCTGCTCGGCAAGCTCCAGCGACAGACGCCGCTCGATCTCGGCGCTCTGGATCGCGCGCTCCTTGCCGATGCGCTCCTGCTCCACGGTCTGCTCCGAGCGGATGCGTGCCGCGTCGATGCTCTGCTTGGCGGCGATCTGCGCGCTCTCCGCGTCCTGCTCGCGCTGGGCGCGCTCGGCGGCGAGTTCGGCGCGCTGCCGTGCGCGGGCAATCTCCACTTCGCGCTGCTGCGCCAGGCGCGCATGCTCGCCCTCGCGGTCGATCTCCAGCGAGAGCTTCTCGGCTTCGAGGTTCTTGTTGCGGATGGCGATCAGCGTGTCCTGCTCGACATCGTTGCGCTGCTTCTTGCGATGCTCGATCTGCTCGGTCAACCGCGTGAGGCCCTCCGCGTCGAAGGCATTGCTGGGGTTGAAGTACTCCATCGCGGTCTGGTCGAGCTGGGTGAGCGATGCGGCTTCGAGTTCCAGCCCGTTCTTCGTGAGGTCGCCGGCCACGGCTTCGCGCACGCGCCGCACGTAGGCGGCGCGCTTCTCGTGCAGTTCCTCCATCGTCATCTCGGCGGCGGCGGTGCGCAGCGCGTCGATGAACTTGCCTTCGACCAGTTCCTTGAGCTGCTCGGGCTCCATGGTGCGCAGGCCTAGCGTCTGCGCCGCGGCGGAGACCGCCTCGGGGTTGGCGGCCACGCGCACGTAGAACTCGGCGATCACGTCCACGCGCATGCGGTCCTTGGTGATGAGCGCCTTGTCGCGGCCCCGGCTCACTTCGAGCCGCAGCGTGTTCATGTTGACGGGGATCACGTCGTGCACGATCGGCAGCACGAACGCGCCGCCGTCGAGCACCACCTTCTGGCCGCCCAGTCCGGTGCGCACGAAAGCGCGCTCCTTCGAGCTTCGCAGGTACAGCCAGTGCAGCAGCCAGACCGCGAGCGCGACGACGATCGCGACCACGATCAGGCCGAGGATGAAGTTGCCGAATTGAGCACCTGACATGGATGTCGTCTCCTCTTGAATCAAACTCTCCCCCAGCCTCGCCCACTGCGTGTGGCTCGGGCACCCCCTCGCCGGGGGCAACCCCGGCGGCCCGGCCAAGCCGGTTCCGCGGGGTTCCCCGAACGGGCCTCGCTTCGCTGGCCGGCTTGGTTCATGGGTTGCGGGTGGCGTGGCGGGTCATTGAAAACTGACATGGAGGTCGTCTCCTCTCAATTTCGCTTGATTTCAACGAAGCGGCGCGTGGTCTCGGTCAGCGCCGTCTCGGTGGGCAGCCGCTCCATCGAGCTGGCGCCGTAGAAGCCGTGGCAGTCGGGGCAGCGTGCGAGCACGTAGCGCGCGTCCTCGGGCGTGGCGATGGGGCCGCCATGGCACAGCACGAGGGTGTCGTGCTTCACCGACTTCGCGGCGGCCGCCCATTCGTTGATGCGCGGCACGCAGTCGTCGAGCGTGAGCGCGGTCTCCGCGCCGATCGCGCCGCCGGTGGTCAGGCCCATGTGGCACACCACGATGTCGGCGCCCGCTCCGGCCATGGCGCGTGCATCGGCCGCGCTGAAGACGTAGGGGGTGGTCAGCAGCTCGAACTCGCGGGCGCGCGCGATCAGGTCGACTTCGAGACCGTAGCCCATCCCGGTCTCCTCCAGGTTGGCGCGGAAGGTGCCATCGATCAGCCCCACGGTCGGGAAGTTCTGCACGCCCGAGAAGCCCAGCGCGATGAGCCGGCGCAGGAACTCGTCGGTGATCATGAAGGGATCGGTGCCGTTCACGCCCGCGAGCACCGGCGTGTGCCGGACGACGGGCAGCACCTCGCGCGCCATCTCGCAGACGATCTCGTTGGCGTTGCCGTAGGCCAGCAGTCCGGCGAGCGATCCGCGCCCCGCCATGCGGTAGCGGCCGGAGTTGTAGATCACGATCAGGTCGATCCCGCCGGCCTCCTCGCATTTGGCGGACAGCCCGGTGCCCGCGCCGCCCCCGATGATCGGGCGGCCGGAGGCGATCTTCTCGCGCAGGCGTTGCAGCAGCGTGGTGCGGGCGATGCGTGGCATGGCTGGCTCCTCCTCCGTTCAGGCTCGCCGGATGTTCGCGGCCGGGCGCGACACCTCGTGCCACGCGGCGGCCAGCGCGTCGGCAAAGGCCTCGTCGTTGATGTGCAGCGGAAGGCGCAGCAGCCTGCGCTCGGCGCCCGTGCGGAAGTTCTGCTCGATCGCGGTGAAGAGGGCGCGATCGGCTTCGGGATCGTGGAAAGGCTGCCCCGGCCGGTCGATGGCCGAGACGCCGCCTTCGGGGATCAGGAAGCGAACCGGGCCACGCATTGCATTGAGCTTCGCCGCGATGAACTCGCCGATCGCGCGGCATTCATCGGCCGTGGTGCGCATCAGCGTCACGGTCGGGTTGTGCCGGTAGAGCTTGCGGGCCCGGAAGCGCTCGGGCACCGTGTCCCAGGCGCCGAAGTTGATCATGTCGAGCGCGCCGCAAGAGCCGACGTAGGGCAGGGCGTGGCGCGCGAAGACGTCGAGCCGCGTCGGCCCGGCCGAGAGGACGCCGCCGCCGATCTCGTCCGCGATCTCGGTGGTGGTCACGTCGATCACGCCGGCCAGCAGGCCGGAATCCGCGAGCTTCTCCATCGACTGGCCGCCGACCCCGGTCGCGTGGAAGACGAGGCAGTCGTAGGCGTCTTCCAGCCGCTTGGTCAGCATTTGCACGCAAGGCGTGGTGACGCCGAACATGGTGAGGCCGAGCGCGGGCTTGCTGGTGGATGCGACCACCGGCGGGTGCGCGATCATGCCCGCGAGCGCGTTCGCCGCGTTGCCGAGCACCGCCTCGCTGATGCGGTGGATGCCCTGGACGTCGGTGACCGAATACATCATGCAGATGTCGCTCGGGCCGACATAAGGCCGCGTGTCGCCGCTCGCCATGGTCGAGACCATCACCTTCGGCACGCCGATCGGCAGTGCGCGCATGCCCTGCGTCGCCATCGAGGTGCCGCCCGAGCCGCCCGCCGAGATGATTCCCCCGAGGTCGCGCCGCGTGCGAATGAAAGACTCGAAGGCGAGTGCCATCGCGCCGGTGGCGCTGCCGCGGTCGTCGCTGAACACGGCCGATTCGCCCTGCGGATGGTGGCGCGCGACTTCGCGCGGATGCACGCTCGCGGGCGATGGCTTGCCGGAAGTCGCGAGATCCACCGTGACCACGCGCAGGCCGAGCCGCTCCAGACTCTGGCGAAGAAAGAACAGCTCTCGGCTCTTGGTGTCGAAGGTGCCGCAGACGTAGGCGGCACGCACGCTGCTCGCGGCCACCGGAAAGTCGAAGACCTGCGGCGCGGCAGCGACGGGCGCCGGCGCCGGTGCGGCTGGCTGGGGCGCTTGCGCCGGCTGGCGCACGATGTCGGTCACCGGTGCGGCCGTGCCGCCCGCGTTCCAGCGCGTGAAGCCGCGCACGGTGCGCGGCGCGATGTCGTCCAGCGAGGGCGTGCCGTCGCCATGCGCGCGACGCACGGTGAAGACCTGTGTCTGTGTGGGCGCGGCCTCTTCGCTCGGGGCTTCGGTGCCGGCGGGCTCTTCGTCGTGGCCGTTGGAGCGCACGCCGAGAAGCCGCTCCTGCAGGTCGAGATCCGCCGCGAGCTGCGAGGCGGGCATCTGCTGCGCGATGCGCCCATTGACCATCACGCCGATCCGATCCGCCACCGAGATCGCGACGCCGAGGTTCTGCTCGATCAGGAGCACCGCGATGCGGCCCTCGGCGGCGAGGTCGCGCAGCGACTGCGCGACCTGTTCGACGATCACCGGCGCAAGCCCCTCGGTGGGCTCGTCCATGACCAGCAGCTTCGGATCGAGCAGCAGGGCGCGGCCGATCGCGAGCATCTGCTGTTCGCCGCCCGACAGCTGGGCGCCGCCGTGGCCCCGCCGTTCGGCGAGCCGCGGGAACATCGAGTAGATGCGGTCGACCTCGCGCCGCTTGCTCGCGACGAGCCGCAGCGTCTCGTCGACCGACAGCGAGGGCCACACCCGCCGACCCTGCGGCACGTAGGCGATGCCGCGCCGCGTGATCTCGTTCGGCGCGAGGCCGAGGATCTCCTCGCCCGCGAGCCGGACGCTGCCGCGCGCCGGCACCATGCCGGTGATCGCGTTGCACAGCGTGGTCTTGCTCATGCCGTTGCGCCCGACGATGCCGAGCACGCCACGTTCCAGCACGAGATTCACGCCCTGCAGTGCATGGGCATGACCGTAGAACACGTCGAGCGAATCGATCGCAAGCACCGGCGCATTGCCGGACAGCGTGCCTTCGCGCTCGGCGCGTCCGCTGCGGAACCAGCCGGTCATTGGCGGCTCCCCATGTAGATGGCCTGCACCTGCGCATCGCCCTCGATCTCTTCGGGGCTCCCTGTGCGCAGCGTGCGGCCGTTGTGCATCACCGTCACGCGGTCGACCACGCGCAATGCGATCTCCAGGTCGTGCTCGATCAGCACGAAGCTCATGTGGGCCGGCAGCGAGCGCAGCAGCGCGACCAGCTCGCGCCGCTCGGCCGGCGAGAGTCCGGCGGCGGGTTCGTCGAAAAGAATCAGCCGCGGGGCGCCCGCGAGCGCCATGCCGATCTCCAGTTGCCGCTGCTGGCCGTGCGCGAGGTTCGCGACCTTCTCGTCGGCGATGTGCGACAGCCGCGTGCGCTCGAGCAGATCCTCCGTGGCCCGTGTCGATGCATGTGCCCCGCGCGCGCGCAGGAAGCTGAAGCGGCCGTTCGCCACCCCGCGCACCGCGAGGAAGAGGTTGTCTCGCACCGACAGCTCGCGAAACAGCAGCGAGGACTGGTACGTGCGACGCAGTCCCTTGCGGATGCGCTCGTAGGGCGGCAGTTCGGTGATGTCCTCGCCGAAGAAGTGGATGCGGCCGGCGGTCGGCGGGAAGTCGCCTGTGATCGCATTGAACAGCGTGGTCTTGCCCGCGCCGTTGGAGCCGAGGATGGCGTACTTCTCGCCCGCCGCCACGGTGAGCGACACATCGTCCACCGCACGCAGCGCACCGAACGCGCGCGTCACCCCCGTGAGCCGCAGGGCATCGCCCGAGAGCAGCTGGGCGCCCGCGCCGCTGCCCGGCATGGCGCTGCGCGATGCCGTGGATCGAAAGGGGGTGATCGTCGCCATGCTTCAGATCAGGTTCTGCAGTCCGGGACGTCGCGGCTGCCCAAGCCCATCTTCTTGAAGTCGGCATCCGGCAGCCCCAGCGATTGCGAGATGTCCGGCACCGACTTCACCACCTTGTTGTAGAACGAGCCATCCGGCGCCTTCGTCACCTCGGTGATGTAGGTGGTGCCCACGCCATTGCGGTTGCTGTCGATCTTCACCACGCCGGCCGGCCCGACGAAGTTGGTCTTCTGCAGCGCTTCGCGATAGGCCTTCTGCCCGTTCGAGAGGTCGCCCTTCACCGCGTCGAGCGCATCGAGCGTCGCCTTGGTGTTGATGTAGTACAGGTACGCGAAGAGCGACGGGCTCGGGAAACCGTCCTTGAAGTTCGCCTTGTAGTCGGCCACGAACTTCTTCCATTCGGTCGTGTCGATCGAGTCGGCCATCGGCCCGGCGGAGGCGGTGCCCAGCAGCGATTCGCGCCGCTTGCCCTTGTAGTTGAGGACCGTCTGGTCCACCGTGATCGAGCCGCCGATCATCGGCTTGTCGCCGCCGGCCTGCTCGTACTGGGTGAGGAAGTTCACCGCGTCCGAGCCGCCGAGCACCACCAGCAGCGCATCGACGTCCTTCGGGATCTTCGCGATCACCGAGGCGTAGTCCTTGGTGCCGAGCGGCACCCACGCCTTGTCGACCACCTTGCCGCCCTTGGCGCAGTAGCTCGCCATGAAGCCCTGCACCTGCGAATACGGGAAGCCGTAGTCCTCCGCGATCAGGAAGGTCTTCTTGTAGCCCTTGGAGAGCGCATGCTCACCGAGGCCCACCATCCATTGCGCGCCCTCGGTGTTGAAGCGGTAGAAGTTCGGCGCGGGGTCCGACAGCGTCGCCGCCTGGGCGCCGGACGATCCGTTGATGAAGGTGATGTTGGGCTGCGTCTTCGCGTAGTTCTTCACCGCGATGCCCTCGTCGCCGGACAGCGGGCCGATCATGATCTGCACCTTGTCCTGCTCGACCGCCTTGCGCGTCGCGTTCACGGCCTTGTCGGGCGTCGCGTCGGACGACACCTTGACGAACTCGATCTTCTTTCCGCCCGCCATGCCGTTCTTCTGCTTGAGCGCGAGGTCCGCGCCGCGCATGCTGTCCTGCCCGGGCGCGGCGAAAGGTCCTTCGAGCGTGGCCAGCAGGCCGATCTTCAAGGTCTCCTGCGCGTGCGCGAAGCCGGTCACCGTGACCAGCGCCGCCGCAGCGACGATGCCGCGTACGAACACTTTTCTGTCTCTGCTCATGTCTCGCTCCTTTGTTGTCGACGATGAAAGCGGCCGGGGCCGCGGTGGGGGAAAGAGGAGCCCAGGCGGTTGCGCGCGCCCTGCCAGAGGCCGAGCAGTCCGTCGGGTGAGAAGAGCACGATCGCGAGGAAGACCCCGCCGATCACGAGATTGAAGCGCTCGCGGTCGACGAGGTCGATCGCGAAGTTCTGGAGCAGCACGAAGACGATCGCGCCGATGAAGGCGCCGATCGGATGCTTCATGCCGCCGAGCACGGCGATGATGAGGATGTTGATCATCGCGCCGGTGCCCACGGTGCCGGGCGAGATGCGGCCGTTGTACCAGACCATCAGCACGCCGCCCACGGCCGCGAGGAAGCCGCTGACCGCATAGGCCGCGACGCGATGCGCGGTGACGTTGAAGCCCAGCGCCTGCATGCGGCGCGGGTTGTCGCGGATGCCCTGCAGCGCCACGCCGAAAGGCGCACGCACCAGGTACTTGACCCAGAAGTAGCCTGCGAGCGAGCAGGCCAGCACGATGAAATAGAAGGGCACGGGCTGATGCAGGTCGAGCCCGCCGATCGTCGGCGGTGCGAGCTTGCTGAAGCCCTGGAATCCGTTGAACAGCGTGTAGTTCTGCTGTGCGAGATAGAAGAAGGCGACGCCTACCGCGAGCGTGATCATGATGGTGTAGATGCCTTCGGTGCGCACGGAGAGCCATCCGATGCCCGCCGCGACCAGCGTGGCGAGCGCGATCGCGACGACGAGCGCCAGCCACCACGGCCAGCCGAGGCTGATGGAAATGTTGCTGCTGGTGCCGAAGATCGCGAGCATGTAGGCCGCGAAGCCCGCCACCGTCATCTGCGCGAGCGAGACCATGCCGCCGTAGCCGCCGAGGAAGGTGAGCGACAGCGCGATGAGCCCGAGCGCGAGCGATTGAGCGCCGATCTGGTAGGTGAAGAAGGGCGAGGCGACGAAGGGGTAGGCCAGCACGAAGGCGAGCACGAGCACATGCCGCACGCGGATCGCCCGCCACGCGGAGGCCCAGCGCGAAGGCGCGCCGACAGGGGGCGTGGAGGCACGCGCGACCGGCTGAAGAGCCACTGCGTCACGGCCGCGCCGCGCCACGCCGGCCGCCGCGGCCGACGAGTTCATCGCACGACGCCACTGTGCGGCGCTCATGTCGCTTTCCCCATCAGCCCGCGCGGCTTGAAGGCCAGCGCGATCACCATGATCACGAAGGTGAAGACCACGCTGTACGTGGGTGCGTAGGCGAGTCCGAACTGCTCGGCAAGCCCGATCAGCAGTGCGCCGATCGCCGCGCCGACCACGCTGCCCATGCCGCCCACGATCACGACGACGAGCGAGGCGAGCAGATAGCGCGTGTCCTCGCCCGGCGAGACCGACAGTGCCGTGCCGCCGACCACACCCGCGAGGCCCGCGAGGCCGGCGCCGATCGCGAAGGTCAGCGCGAACACCCGCTGCACATTCACGCCCGATGCGGCGAGCATGCCCCGGTCGTCCACGCCCGCGCGGATCATCATGCCGATGCGCGTGCGCGCGAGCAGCAGCCACAGGCCGACGCCGATCACGATCGATGCCAGCAGCACCATCAGCCGGTAGGTTGGGAACTTGTTGACCAGCGGCAACGTGGTCGATCCGTAGATCCACGCGGGCGGGTCGAAGGTGTAGATCTCCGCGCCCCAGATCCACAACGCGATGTCCGCGAGGACGATCGACAGGCCGATGGTCACCAGCGTCTGCCGCAGGTCCTGCCCCTGCATGTGGCGGAAGATCAGCACCTGCATCAAGAGGCCGAGAATCGCTGCCGAGAGAAACCCCGCGATCACCGCGAGCACCCACGAGCCGGTGTGCTCGCCCACCATCCAGCCGACGTAGGCACCGATCAGGTAGAGCGAGCCGTGCGCGAGGTTCACGTTGCGCATCAGCCCGAACACCAGCGTGAAGCCGCTCGCGACGAGGAAGTAGAGCGACGCGAGCGTGAGTCCGTTGAGCAGTGTCTTGAAGAAGAGCGATGCGTTGTCCGCGATCGCCCAGACCGCGAACACCGCGACCGGCAGGCCGAACACCAGCCACGGAATCCACCGGCGGTACTTCATGCCGCATGCTCCCAGCGGCGCTGTGCACTGAACTCGGGCGCCTTGGCGAACTCGCCGTCCTTCATCACCGCGAGGATGCGCTTCGGGTCGCGCAGGATCGCGAGGTTGGCGAGCGGGTCGCCGTCCACCAGCAGCAGGTCGGCGAGGTAGCCGTCCTGGATGGTGCCGAGGTCGTTCGGCCGCATCATGATCTGGCCGCCGTAGAGCGTCGTGCTGCGGATCGCCTCCATCGGCGTGAAGCCGAGGTACTTCACGAAGAACTCCAGGTCGCGCGCGTTCTGGCAGTGCGGCGTGAAGGCGAAGCCGTAGTCCCCGCCCGGCAGGATGCGCACGCCGCGCCGGTGCATCGCCTTGAGCGATTCGAGCGCGTTGTCCCATTCGATCTGGTAGCCCATCGCGCAGGCCTTCTCGTAGGTGATGCCGTAGGCCTCGGCCTCGTGCAGCATCGCGTAGAGGATCGCGATGCCGGGCGCGACGAAGATGCGGTCCTTCGCGGCTTCAAGCATGTCGAGCGTTTCCTCGTCTGTGAAGCTCGCGTGGTAGATCACGTCGATGCCGTGGCGCAGCGCCTGCTTGACCGAGGCGGCCGAGCGCGCATGCGCGGTGCCGCGCTTGCCCCGCACGCGCACTTCTTCCATCGCGGCATGGACTTCGGCATCGCTCATCCAGGTGGTCTCGGCGGGCGAATCGGGCGTGAAGTTGTCGCCCGAGAGATTGAGCTTGATCGAATCGACGCCGTACTTGAGGAACATGCGCACCGCCTTGCGCATCTCGTCGGCCGAGTTGACGTTGACGCCGAAGCTGAACTCGGGGAAGGGCAGGTGCGGCAGTGTCTCGTCGCCGAGGCCTCCGGGCACCGTGATCTCCTGGCTCGCGGCGAGGTAGCGCGGGCCGGGGATCTGGCCCGAGTTGATCGCATTGCGGGTCACCACGTCGAGCCGGGGCTTCGCACACGCTGCGCCCACGCACGAAGTGAAGCCGGCCTGCAGATAGCGGCCCGCGACCTTCGCGCACCACAGCACATGCTCTTCGAGCGGCATGCGCTGGATCGCTGCGAGCGTGGCCGCGTCGTTCCACGAGAAGTGCGTGTGGGCCTCGCACATGCCGGGCATCAGCGTCGCGCCGGCGCCGTCGACCACCATGGCGCCGGCGGGTGCGATCGGCGCGGTGCTGCGGCCCACTTGCCGGATGCGGTTGCCGCGCACCAGCACGCTGCCGCCGTACGGGTTCTGCCCGGTGCCGTCGAGGATGCGGACGTTGGTAAAGACGACGTCGGTCATGACCTGCTCCTCTCATGAGTCCAGGCCAGGAACACCGTGGAACCGGCTTTGCCGGGCCGCTGGTGTTGCCCCCGGCGAGGGGGTTGGCGTAGCGACACGAAGTGGGCGAAGACTGGGGGATTGCTCATGCCGTTGTCCAGCGCGTCGCATGGCTGCGGCGCACGGGTGGGGCGCGATGGAATTCGCCGTCCTTCATCACGGCCAGGATGCACGCCTTGTCCTGCAGCACCGTGATGTCGGCGAGCGGGTCGCCGTCGACGAGGAGGATGTCCGCGAGGTAGCCCTCGCGGATGTAGCCGAGCACCTTGCCCATGCGCATCATCGGGCCGCCCCAGGCGGTGGCCGAGAGCAGGGCTTCCATGGTGCTCATGCCGACGTACTTCACGAAGTATTCGAGGTCCTTCGCGTTGGTGCCGTGCGGCGTCCAGGCAAAGCCGTAGTCGCCGCCGGGCAGGATGCGAATGCCGCGCCGGCGCATGGCCTTCATACTCTCGATGGCGGCTTCGAGTTCGCGGTGGTAGCCCATCTGGCGCGTCACTTCGGGCGTGAGACCCCATTCGCTCGCGTGGTAGCTGGTGTTGATGAGCCATGCGAGGCCCGGCGCGATGAAGTGCTCGAACTTGTGCGCCTCCAGCATGTCCAGCGCTTCCTCGTCGGTGAAGCTCGCGTGGTAGATCACCTCGATGCCCTGCTTGACGCACTGCTTGATCGACCAGGTCGAGCGCGCATGCGCCGCCACGCGCTTTCCCCAGGACTTGGCTTCCTGCACGCAGGTGGCCACTTCCTCTTCGGTGAACTGGCTCATCTCGCTGGGCATGCCGGTGATCGATTCGCCCGAGAGGTTGATCTTGAGCGAATCGACGCCGTACTTGGCGAACATGCGCACGCAGCGGCGCATCTCCTCGACGCCGCTGACCACCGCGCCGAAAGCGAATTCGGGCTGCGGCAGGTGCGGCTGCGTGGTGTCGCCGAGACCGCCGGGCACGGTGATCTCCTGGCTTGCGGCGAGGTAGCGCGGTCCGACGATGGTGCCGTCGTTGATCGCGTTGCGGATCACCACGTCGAGTCTCGGCTTGGCGGTGGCCGCTCCGACGCAGCTCGTCCAGCCCATGTCGAGATAGCGCTTCGCGACTTCGGCGCACCACAGGATGTGTTCCTCCGGCGGCATGCGCTGGATCGCGTCGAGGCTCGGCTGGTCGTTCCACGAGAAATGCGTGTGCGCCTCGACCATGCCGGGCATCAGGAATGCGCCTGCGCCATCGATGACCTGCGCGCCCGCGACCGGCATCGAGGGCATGCCGTAGCCCGTCTTCACGACGCGCGCGATGCGGTTGCCCTGCACCAGCACGTCGCCGGTGAAGGGCGCTTCGCCGCCGCCGTCGAAGATGCGGACGTTGGTGAACATCACGTCGGCCATGTTCAGGGTCTCCCGTGTGCGGCGAGGAAGTCGCGCAGTTCGCGCTGGCAGTCCTCGGGGCGTTCGATGGGCGTCCAGTGGCCGCAGCGCGGCAGCACCGCCACGCGCTTGTCGGCGGCGCGGTGCAGTCGGTCGGCCATCGCTCGCACGGCTTGCGGCGGAGCGACGCCGTCTTCGTCGCCGGTGACCAGGAGCACCGGCGCTTCGATGCGCTCCACCTGCGCGGCGGGCGCAGTGGCGAGCGCCTCACAGCTTCGCGCGTAGGCTTCTCCGTCCTGCCGCATCAGGCTTTCGCGCACGTAGGCGACCGCGACCGGCAGGCGTTGGCGTGTGTCGGCGGAGATCGCGGCCTGCAGCAGGCCCTGGGTGATCTCCTGCATGCCGGCCGCGCCCTCGCGGGCCTTCGCGGCGCGTGCTTTCATCGCGGTGCGGGCCGCGTCGGGCGGCGCGATGAGCGGGCCGAACAGCGCCAGGCTCGCCACGCACTTCGGATGGTCCGCCGCGATGTGCTGGCAGACGATGGTGCCCATCGAATGCCCGATCCAGTGCGCGCGCGAGACGCCGAGCCGCTCGCACACGCGCAGCAGCGTTTCGACGTAGCGGGCGATGCTCAGATCGCCTTCGGCGCGCTGCGAACGCCCGCTGCCGGGCAGGTCCGCGCGGATCACGCGATGCCGCGCCAGCGCGGGCATCAGCGGCGTGAAGGTGTTGCCGCTGCCGCCCAGGCCGTGCACGCAGACGATGGCCGGCCCTTCGCCTTCTTCCTCGACGGCAATGCGATCGATCGTCTGGAATGCCATGGCTTCACTCGAACCGGTTTTCGATGACCCCGATGCCATCGATCTCGATACGCACCAGGTCGCCCGACTTCAGCCAGCGCGGCGGGTTGAATCCCATGCCGACGCCGGCCGGCGTGCCCGTCGCGATCACGTCGCCCGGATGCAGCGTGATGCCGCGCGAGCAGGTCTCGATCAGCGTGGGGATGTCGAAGATCATGTCCTTCGTGAGCCCGTCCTGGCGCGGCTCGCCGTTGACCCAGCCGCGCACGCGTGTCGCGCGGCCATCGAGTTCGTCGGCGGTCACGATCCACGGGCCCATCGGGCAGAAGTCGTCGAAGCTCTTGCCGAGGTCCCACTGCTGGTGGCGCATCTGCACGTCGCGCGCGGTCACGTCGTTGACGATCGTGTAGCCGAAGACGTGGTCCATCGCGCGCGAGCGCGGGATGTCGCGTCCGCCACGGCCGATGACCACCGCGAGTTCGGATTCGTAGTCGACCTGGATCGTGGTGGTCGGGGAGGGCATCCGCACCGTTTGGAACGGGCCGATCACGCATTCGCCGAGCTTGCCGAAGACGATCGGCCACGGGTCGCTCGTCGGCATGGTTTCGCGGAACACCGTGCCTGCGAGTTCCTGAGCGTGGGCGCGGTAGTTTCTGCCCACGCAGAAGAGGCTTCGCAAGGGTCGCGGCAGTGGCGCGCGCAAGGTGACGACGTCGACCGGCAGTCGGGTGCCCGAAGGCTGTGGGAGTGGCTCGCCGCGTGCCAGCGCCTGGATCAGCGGGAGTGCGCCACGTGATGCATCGCCGACCGCGAGGGGCGTAGCCTCGCGCCCGTCGGCCGAGATCGTGCCGACGTGCTCGCGTCCACCCCAACTCCAGCTGGCCAAGCGCATGCCGTTGTCTCCGGGTTGTCTCGCGAGTCCGTGGGACGTGCGTCCGATGCCGCGAGATCGGGAACTCTCCGATTTTTGAGACTTGCGTCTCAAATCGGGACCGGTGCATCATACGTGCCGTCCTCGGACCTTCACAAGCATCGTCAGGCCGATCAGAACCCGTACAAACCCCATGGCTCGACTGAAGCACAAGCTGAGCGAACCGCCCGTGCCGCCGGAGCGCGGCGTCAGGGCTGCGACTTTCAAACTGCTGCTCGAAACTGCGATGGACATCATCCAGAAGAGCGGCCACATTCCTTCGGTGGCGGAGGCGGCGGCGCGGGCCAAGGTGTCGCGCGCCACCGCCTACAGGTATTTCCCGAGCCGCAGCGCGCTGGTGACGGCCGTGGTCGACAGCTCGCTCGGTCCGGTGCGCAAGCTGGCCTCGGACACGCCGGGCGGGCGCGAGCGGGTGCATGAACTGTTCGTGCAGACCTTCCCGCGATTCAAGGAGTTCGAGGCGCCCATGCGCGCCGCGGCGCAGCTGTCGCTGGAGCAATGGGGCCTGGAGCGCGCCGGGCTGCTCGAGGAGGAGCCCTATCGCCGGGGCCATCGCGTGCGCATCCTCGAACATGCGCTCGCGCCGCTGGCGCCGCAGCTTCGGCCTGCGGTGCGCGACAGGCTGCATCGGGCGCTGTCGGTGGTCTACGGCATCGAGCCGTACGTGATCCTCAAGGACATCTGGGGATTGAGCGATCGGGAGGTGGAACGCACTGCGCTGTGGATGGCGGATGCCCTCATCGACGCCGCGCTGCGCGAGTCCGAGCAGAAGCGGCCGGCGCGCGGCAACGGCGCGGCGGGCAGTGCCCGGAATGCGGCAAGCCGAAACGGCAATGGCGCGCGCCGCGCAGCGCCCGCTTCGAAGCGCTGAAGGTCCGGTCGAAGTCCCGCCGGATTCAGGCCGAAGTTCAGCCCTGGGCCAGGGCCCGAAGCTCTTCGTCGGTGAACCCCGCCTGCGCGCGGGCTTCGAGATTGAAGGGCGCTTTCAGGCGCGGCGCTTCGTGTCGGCGATACAGCACGCGGTAGTGCGCGATGGGATCCAAGCCTTCGCGCTCGCAGAGCCAGCGATACCAGCGGTTGCCGATCGCGACATGGCCGACTTCGTCACGCAGGATGATGTCGAGGATCGCGCAGGCGGCATGCGCATCCGCCGTGTTGACGCGCCGCAGCTTGGCCTGGATGAGCGGCGTGGCGTCGAGCCCGCGCGCCTCCAGCGTGCGCGGCACCAGCGCCATGCGCGCGACGATGTCGTCCTTCGTCTTCTCGCACATGCTCCACAGGCCGTCGTGGCCGGTGAAGTCGCCGTATCGATGGCCCATGGCCTGCAGGTGCGAGTGCAGCAGCGTGAAGTGCTGGGCTTCCTCGTCCGCGATGCGCAGCCAGTCGCGGTAGAAGTCCTCGGGCATGCCGTCGAAGCGCCACGCGGCATCGAGCGCGAGGTTGATCGCATTGAACTCGATGTGGCAGATCGAATGGATCAGCGCAGCTCGGCCTTCGGGTGTGAAGGGCGAGCGCTTTTCCACTGCCGTCGCCGAAACGCGCAGCGGGCGCTCCGGCCGGCCGGGCACGCCGTCATCGTCGCCGGATGTGCGTACGGGGTGCTGGGACATGGGCTGTTCGCCCGGTTGTGCATTCAGTTGCGCGACCAGCGCACGGGTGGCGGCCACCTTCTGTTCGGGGTCCGTGAGGCGCAGCGCGGCAAGGGCGCCAAGGCGGGGGTGCATCCCTACAATTCTAGTTTTTCGACCTCTGGAGACACCGCGATGGCCTTGTATGAACTCGATGGCGTGGCGCCGCAACTGGGAGAGGGCGCCTGGGTTGCCGACAGTGCGCAGGTGATGGGCAGTGTCGTGCTGGCCGAGAACGCCAGCGTGTGGTTCGGCGCGGTGGTTCGCGGCGACACGGAGACGCTGCGGATCGGCCGCAACAGCAATATCCAGGACCTGTCGGTGCTCCATGCCGATCACGGCTGCCCGCTGAACATCGGCGAGAACGTGACCGTCGGGCACCAGGTGATGCTTCACGGCTGCACCGTCGGCGACAACTCGCTGATCGGCATCCAGGCGGTGGTCTTGAATAACGCGAAGATCGGCCGCAACTGCATCGTCGGCGCCGGCAGCGTCGTGACCGAGGGCAAGGAGTTTCCGGACAACTCGCTCATCATCGGATCGCCGGCCAAGGTGGTGCGCACGCTGGACGAAGCGGCTGCCGCCAAGCTGCGGCAGAGCGCCGAACACTATGTCGAAAACGCCCATCGCTTCGCGAAGGGCCTGAAGAAGATTGCTTGAATGAAGCCCACTCCCACCTCTTCCCGCGTTTCCGAGACCAGGGCACCCGCGGAACCGGCTTCGCCGGGCCGCTGGGTGCGCCCCCTTCAGGGGGAGCGCCGAAGGCGCATGGGGGTGTAACCAATGTCTGAGCTCCACAAATTCCTGTTCGAAGGCCTGCCGGTGCGCGGGATGATCGTCCGCCTGACCGAGTCCTGGCAGGAAGTGCTGGCGCGCCGCGCGTCCAACTCCGATACCGGCGCCTATCCGCAGCCGCTGGCCGATCTGCTTGGCGAGATGACGGCTGCGGCCACGCTGATGCAGGCGAACATCAAGTTCAACGGGTCGCTGATCCTGCAGATCTTCGGCGACGGGCCGGTCAAGGTCGCGGTGGCCGAGGTCAAGCCCGACCTGAGCCTGCGCGCCACCGCCAAGGCGATCGGGGAGATCGCGGCGGACGCGAAGCTGTCGGACATGATCAATGCGCACGGCAAGGGCCGTTGCGCGATCACGCTCGACCCCAAGGACAAGCTGCCGGGCCAGCAGCCCTACCAGGGCGTGGTGCCGCTCATCGACGAGAAGGGCAGGAAGCTCGAGCGAATGAGCGACATCCTCCAGCACTACATGCTGCAGAGCGAGCAGCTCGACACCACGCTGGTGCTCGCCGCCAACGACAAGATCGCCGCCGGGCTGCTGATCCAGCGGCTGCCTGTGAAGGGCGAGGCCAACCTCGAGGGGACGGCCGAGGGCGGTCGCGATCAGGTGCAGCAGGACCAGATCGGACACAACGAGGACTACAACCGCATTTCCATCCTTGCGTCGAGCCTGACGCGCGAGGAACTGCTGACGCTCGACGTCGACACGATCCTGCGCCGGCTGTTCTGGGAAGAGACGGTGCGGCGCTTCGAGCCGCAGACCGGCATGCTGGGCCCGCACTTCGCGTGCACCTGCGGGCGGGCGCGCGTCGAGAGCATGATCCGCGGCCTCGGGCGGGACGAGGCCGACAGCATCATCTCGGAGCGCGGCAACATCGAGGTCGGCTGCGACTTCTGCGGCAAGCAGTACCACTTCGATGCGGTGGATGCGGCGCAGATCTTCACCGCGCCGGGCGACCAGATGCCGGGCAGCGCGGTCGTCCAGTAGCCGCTCGGCGCGCGGCGATCAGTTGCGCCGCGCGGTTTCGAAGTCGCTGAAGCGGATGTCCGGCGCGCTGGTGTTGTGGCGCGACGGCGTGGTCCGTGCAAAGCGGACCTGGGCGGCTTCGATCGATGAAATCTCCGGCAGTGGCTTCGTCTCTTGCGCGGCGGACGGCGTGGATTGCCAGGTGAGTTCGCTGACATCGGCGTTGTCCATCGACACGAACATCGAACGCAGCACCGCGAAAGGCCGCGACTTCTGCGTGGGCGGATGCAGCGACACGTCGAGCGCGGTGCGCGCCTGGCTGATCTCCGCGACCTTGACCGACGCGCTGCCGCCGTTGGCGAAGCGCAGGCGGAACGAGAGCGGCTGGGTCTGGATCGTGATCGACGAGATGTCGACCACGGGCCGGCCGGCATCCTGCACCGGGCCCATGAGGAAGGACGAGCCGTACACGCCGTCGCCGAAACGCGGCAGGGGCAACGGCTTCAGGCGCCAGTAGCCGTCGGCGGGATAGAGAACCAGCGCCTCCATCGGCTTGCCGTCCTTCTCCTTGCTCTTGGCGAAGACCTGGACCAGATGAAAGTCGTTGCCCGACCGTGCGCCGACACGAACCGGCACCCGATTCGGCCGCCAGAAGGACGGCAATGTCATCCCGACGATCATCCATTGCGGGCCGTCGTACAGCACCACGCGACGCTGTTTGAACTTGTAGCTCGGGTCGGTCGGATGGGCGCCGCCGTCGAAATTGCAGGCCGAGAAGTCAGGCGCGGTGACGTCCTTTTCGATCCTGTCGATGTAGGAGGGCTGAAGGGCCTCGACGCGGAAACCCGTGATGCCCTGGCCGCGCAGCACCATCGAGACGTTGTCTTCCTCCGCGCAGGCGGTAGGGCGGGTCTTGTTCTCGACGGTCACCGTCGCAGGCGCCGCGAAGGCCGTCGTTGCGGAAAGAGCGAGCGCGGCGAAAAGCCCGAGGTGGAGTGAATGTGCCATCGGTGTTGCGGTGGAGCGCCTTCGCTACGGGCGCCGTGCGATCAGGTCGCGGAACAGCCGATGCTCGCACGCCGGATCGGAGCATTTGTCGCAGGGCCAGAACCACGCACGCTCGCCGGAGGCGGTCCGGCCTGAACTCGACGTGACCCCCGCATCCTCGGCCCGGGCGTTGATCGCGTTCCAGGCGCTGGCGAGTCGTTCCGGGCCGCGGCCGTGAATGACGGCGAAGGGCGATCCGGCGCGCGCGAGCGCGGCGCGCAGCAGCGCATCCATCCGCTCTGCTTCGGCCTGCTCCTCAGGTGCCCGGCCGCCGGTTTGCGGAAGATCCAGCGCCATCAGCAGCGTGACCGCGTGACTGCGGTGCGCGGCCTGCGCGTGTTCGTAGAGGGAGGTGTCGCCGAACCGCACCTCGGCGTCGACGGCACTCATCAGCGCGGTCGAATCCGCGATCACCACCCCGCGCCGGGCTGCGGCCGCGATGCGGTTGGACTGTTCGAAGGCTGCTTCGGTCTGTGCCTGCTGCGTTGACGGCCGCCGTGCGGGATCGGCCACCAGCGCAGCCGCAACACCGCGCTGCAGGAGACGGGCGGCGAGCGCGTTCGCGAGCTCCGTCTTGCCGGTGCCCGGTGCACCCAGCACCGCAATCACGCAACCCACGGGAAGTGCAGGCGTCATGTCGTCGCCGCAGAGCTCAGGCCCTCAGAGCCGCACGGCCCGGACCAGGAATCCCGCGGAACCGGCTTTGCCGGGCCGCAGGGATTGCCCCCTGAAAGGGGGTGGAGAGCGACACGAAGTGCGCGAGCCTGGGGGTGGTGCCAAGTCTTCCGCGGAACCGGCTTTGCCGGGCCGCAGGGATTGCCCCCTGAAAGGGGGTGGAGAGCGACACGAAGTGCGCGAGCCTGGGGGTGGTGCCAAGTCTTCCGCGGAACCGGCTTTGCCGGGCCGCTGGGATTGCCCCCTGAAAGGGGGTGCCCGAGCCACACGAAGTGGGCGAGGCTGGGGGTCATTTCGTAATTTGCACGAAGACTTCGTTCGGCTTGACCATGCCCAATTCCTGGCGGGCGCGTTCCTCGACCATCTCGAGCCCTTCCTTCAGATCGTTGACCTCGGACTCCAGGCGCTCGTTGGCCAACGCGGCACGTGCGTTGGCCTGCTTCTGGTCGGCGAGCTTTTCCTGCAGTTGCGCCACGTCGCGCACGCTGCCGCGCCCGGTCCAGAGCTGCCACTGGATGATCAGCAGCAGCAGGACCAGGATGATCGGGACGATGCGGGAGCGCATGGTGCTCAACAGTGCCCAGCCAGCCCATGCCAGGAACCCCGCGGAACCGGCTTTGCCGGGCCGCTGGGGTTGCCCCCTGCAAGGGGGTGCCCGAGCCACACGAAGTGGGCGAGGCTGGGGGTGAGCGTCATTTCAAGTTGTAGAAGGCGGCGCGGCCGGGGTAGACGGCCACGTCACCGAGGTCTTCCTCGATGCGCAGGAGCTGGTTGTACTTGGCCATGCGGTCCGAGCGCGACAGCGAGCCGGTCTTGATCTGGCCGGCATTGGTGCCCACCGCGATGTCGGCGATGGTGCTGTCCTCGGTCTCGCCCGAACGGTGGCTGATCACGGCGGTGTAACCCGCGCGCTTGGCCATCTCGATCGCGGCGAAGGTCTCGGTCAGCGTGCCGATCTGGTTGATCTTGATCAGGATCGAGTTGGCGATGCCCTTCTCGATGCCTTCCTGCAGGATCTTGGTGTTGGTGACGAAGAGGTCGTCGCCAACGAGTTGCACGCGCTTGCCCAGGCGCTCGGTGAGCAGCTTCCAGCCGTCCCAGTCGCCTTCGTGCATGCCGTCCTCGATGCTGATGATCGGGTACTTGTCGACCCAGCTGGCCAGCATGTCGGTCCAGCTTTCGGCGGTGAGGCTCAGGTTCTCGCCCGCGAGGACGTACTTGCCGTCCTTGTAGAACTCGCTTGCGGCGCAATCGAGGCCCAGCGCGATCTGCTCGCCGGCGGTGTAGCCGGCCTTGTCGATCGCTTCGAGGATGAGCTGGATCGCGGCTTCGTGGCTTTCTACGCTCGGCGCGAAACCGCCTTCGTCGCCCACCGCGGTGCTGATGCCGCGGTCGCCCAGGATCTTCTTGAGCGCGTGGAACACCTCGGCGCCGTAGCGCAGCGATTCGCGGAAGCTCTTCGCGCCCACCGGAATGATCATGAATTCCTGCAGGTCGAGGCTGTTGTTGGCGTGCGCGCCGCCGTTGATGACGTTCATCATCGGCACCGGCAACTGCATGCCGCCCATGCCGCCGAAGTAGCGATACAGCGGAAGGCCCGACTCTTCAGCGGCCGCGCGGGCCACGGCCATCGACACGGCCAGCGTTGCATTCGCGCCCAGGCGGCCCTTGTTCTCGGTGCCGTCGAGGTCGAGCAGGGTGCGGTCCAGGAAAGCCTGTTCGCTGGCGTCGAGGCCCAGCACGGCTTCCGAGATTTCGGTGTTGATGTTCTCGACGGCCTTGAGCACGCCCTTGCCGAGGTAGCGGCTCTTGTCGCCGTCGCGCAGTTCGATGGCTTCGCGCGAGCCGGTCGATGCGCCCGAAGGCACGGCCGCGCGGCCCATGGTGCCTGATTCGAGCAGCACGTCGCACTCGACGGTGGGGTTGCCGCGGCTGTCGAGGATTTCGCGGCCGACGATGTCTACGATTGCACTCATCTCTTTACTTTCTCCTGGGTCAAATGCCTTCGACGACGATCATTCGCATGATCGCGGCGCCCTGGCGCGATGCACGCGCCTTGCTGTATTCGGGTGATGAATTGAATTTCTTGGCCGCCTCGACGTCCGGAAATTTGAGGATCACGATGCGTTCCGGATGCCAGTCGCCTTCGAGTACCTCGACCTTGCCGCCGCGCACGCAGACTTCGGCGCCGTGCACCTTCATGGCCTCGGAGGACCACTTCTTGTATTCCTCGTACTGCGTCGGGTCAGTGACCTGGACGTTGGCGATGATGTAGGCACTGGTCATGCTTCAAACGAGTCCTCTAGAAAAGCGTTCTTCTTGGTGACGGTGTCGAGCGCGAGGAGCGTCTCGAGCAGCGCCTTCATGTGCTTGAGCGGCACGGCATTGGGGCCGTCGCTCAGCGCCTTGGCGGGATTCGGATGCGTTTCCATGAAGAGGCCCGCCACGCCGACCGCGACCGCAGCCCGCGACAGCACCGGCACCATTTCGCGCTGGCCGCCGGAGCTCGTGCCCTGGCCGCCCGGCAACTGGACCGAATGGGTGGCGTCGAAGACCACCGGCGCGCCGGTCTCGCGCATGATGGCGAGCGAGCGCATGTCCGAGACGAGGTTGTTGTAGCCGAAGCTCGCACCGCGTTCGCAGGCCATGAAGTTGTCTTCGGGCAAGCCCTTTTCCTTGGCGGCCGCACGCGCCTTGTCGATCACGTTCTTCATGTCGTGCGGCGCGAGGAACTGGCCCTTCTTGATGTTGACCGGCTTGCCCGACTGCGCGACGGCGCGGATGAAATCGGTCTGCCGGCAGAGGAAGGCCGGCGTCTGCAACACGTCGACCACCTTGGCCGCGGCGGTGATGTCCTCCTCGGTGTGAACATCGGTCAGCACCGGCAGGCCAAGTTCGCGCTTGACCTTTGCGAGCACTTCCAGCCCCTGCTCACGGCCCGGGCCGCGAAAGCTCGTGCCGGACGAGCGGTTGGCCTTGTCGAAGCTGCTCTTGAAGATGAACGGGATGCCGAGCGAGGAGGTGATTTCCTTCAGCGTGCCGGCCGTGTCCATCTGGAGCTGTTCGGACTCGACGACGCACGGCCCGGCGATCAGGAAGAAGGGCTTGTCCAGCCCGATGTCGAATCCGCACAGTTTCATAGTGCCCCCTCGCTTGCCACTTCCTGTGCCGCGCTGCCCCCCGAGGGGGGCCTCGCGTCTTGGAGCGGTCCTGCGACGCTCATGCCACCACCTTGAGTGCTTTCTTGTCGGTGCCCTGGTGATCCAGCGCTGCCTTGATGAATGCGTTGAACAACGGATGACCGCCCCAAGGCGTGGACTTGAACTCGGGGTGGAACTGCACGCCCATGTACCAGGGATGCACCTCCTGCGGAAGTTCGACGATCTCGGTGAGGTGCTCGCGCTGCGTGAGCGCGGAGATCATGAGGCCGGCGCGGCGCAGGTCGTCGAGGTAGTTGACGTTGGCTTCGTAGCGGTGGCGGTGGCGCTCGGTGACGACATCGCCGTAGATGCTGTGGGCCAGCGTGCCGGGGGCCACGTCGGAGCTTTGTGCGCCCAGGCGCATCGTGCCGCCGAGGTCGGACTTCTCGTCGCGCACCTTGACCGTGCCGTCGGCATCCTTCCACTCGGTGATCAGCGCGATCACGGGGGTGGGCGTCTGCGGATCGAACTCGGTGCTGTTCGCGTTCTTGAGGCCGGCCACGTTGCGGGCGTACTCGATGGTCGCTACCTGCATGCCCAGGCAGATGCCCAGGTACGGCACCTTGGTTTCGCGGGCGAACCGCGCCGCGGCGATCTTGCCCTCGACGCCGCGCTGGCCGAAGCCGCCGGGCACCAGGATCGCGTCGTACTTGCCCAGGCGCGCCACGTCCTGCGGCGTGATGGTCTCGGAGTCGACGTAGTCGATCTTCACGCGCGCATGGTTCTTCATGCCGGCGTGGCGCAGCGCCTCGTTGAGCGACTTGTAGCTGTCGGAGAGGTCGACGTACTTGCCGACCATCGCGATCGAGACTTCCTTCTGCGGATGCTCGACTTCGTAGACGAGGTCGTCCCAGCGCTTGAGCTTGGCCGGCGGCGTGTTGATGCGCAGCTTGTCGCAGATGAGGCCGTCGAGGCCCTGCTCGTGCAGCATGCGCGGCACCTTGTAGATGGTGTCGACGTCCCACATCGAGATCACGCCCCATTCGGGCACGTTCGAGAAGAGGGAGATCTTGGCGCGCTCGTCGTCGGGGATCGGGCGATCGGCGCGGCACAGCAGCGCATCGGCCTGGATGCCGATCTCTCGCAGCTTCTGCGCCGTGTGCTGGGTCGGCTTGGTCTTGAGCTCTCCAGCGGCGGCGATCCACGGCACATAGCTCAGGTGAACGAAGGCCGAGTTGTTCGGCCCCAGGCGCAGGCTCATCTGGCGCACGGCTTCGAGGAAGGGCAGCGATTCGATGTCGCCCACCGTGCCGCCGATCTCGACGATCGCCACGTCGACCTCGTGCGCGGTGCCGATGCCGGCGCCGCGCTTGACGTACTCCTGGATCTCGTTGGTGATGTGCGGGATCACCTGCACCGTCTTGCCGAGGTAGTCGCCGCGGCGCTCCTTCTCGAGCACGGTCTTGTAGATCTGGCCCGTGGTGAAGTTGTTGGCGCGGCGCATGCGCGTCGTGATGAAGCGCTCGTAGTGGCCGAGGTCGAGGTCGGTTTCGGCCCCGTCGTCGGTAACGAACACTTCGCCGTGCTGGAAGGGCGACATCGTGCCCGGATCGACGTTGATGTACGGGTCGAGCTTGATGAGGGTGACTTGGAGGCCGCGCGATTCGAGCAGGGCGGCTAGGGAGGCGGAGGCGATTCCCTTTCCGAGGGAAGACACCACACCGCCGGTGACGAAGACGAATTTGGTCATGCCAGTTCCGGACGCAGTTCCGGGAAGTGGGAAATGGGGATTGTAGAGGACGGGCACCCATTAAACTTTCCCGATGCAACAAGACCTCACGGGCAAGCACATCGTTTTGGGCCTCTCGGGCGGGATCGCCTGCTACAAGTCGGCCGAGTTATGTCGGCTTCTGGTCAAGGCGGGCGCCACGGTGCAGGTCGTCATGACCGAGGCGGCGGCGCAGTTCATCACGCCGGTCACGATGCAGGCGCTGTCGGGGCGGCCTGTCTATACCTCCCAGTGGGATGCGCGCGAGGTCAACAACATGCCCCACATCAACCTGAGCCGGGAAGCCGACGCGATCGTGCTGGCGCCGGCCAGCGCCGATTTCATCGCACGGCTGGTGCAGGGCCGGTCCGACGAGCTGTTGAGCCTGATGTGCCTCGCGCGGCCGATCGACCGGGTGCCGCTGCTGATTGCGCCGGCCATGAATCGCGAGATGTGGAGCCATCCCGCCACGCAGCGCAATCTCCGGCAGGTGGATGCCGACGGCGCCCGCGTGCTGGGCGTCGGCAACGGCTGGCAGGCCTGCGGCGAAACCGGCGATGGCCGGATGCTCGAGCCCGAGCAGCTGTTCGAGGAAATCGTCGCCCAGTTCCAGCCGAAGGTGCTGGCGGGCCAGCATGTCGTGGTCACCGCCGGGCCGACTTTCGAGGCGCTCGATCCGATCCGCGGCATCACCAACCATTCGTCCGGAAAGATGGGCTTTTCGATCGCGCGCGCGGCACGCGATGCCGGCGCGGAAGTGACGCTGATCGCCGGCCCTGTCCACCTGCCGACCCCGCGCGGCGTTCGCCGGGTCGACGTCAAGTCGGCGCAGGACATGCTTGGGGCGACCCTCCAGGCCGTGCAGACCGCCGCGATCTTTGTCGCGACGGCGGCTGTGGCCGACTGGCGGCCGGCCACCCACAGCGAGCACAAGATCAAGAAGGACGGCAGCGGTAAGCCGCCGGTGCTGCATTTCGTCGAGAACGAGGACATCCTGCTCACGGTCGCGCAGGGCGCACGCGCCAAGGGCGGCGACCTTTTCTGCGTCGGCTTTGCCGCGGAAAGCGAAAACCTAGTGGAGCATGCCAAGGCCAAGCGCGAACGCAAGGGCATCCCCCTCCTGGTGGGCAACATCGGGCCGCTGACCTTCGGCCAGGACCACAACAGCCTGCTGCTGGTCGATGCCAAGGGGGTTCGCGAACTGCCGCGCGCGCCCAAGCTCACGCTGGCGCGCGAGCTCGTCGCCGAAATCGCGGCGCGCGTGCCGGAATACGTGCGTTCGGCAAAAAAGCAATGAAATTTTCAAATACCCAAGGACCCATTCAGTGAAAGTCGACGTTCGCATCCTCGATCCCCGCATGCAGGACCAATTGCCTGCCTACGCCACCCCCGGCAGCGCCGGGCTGGACTTGAGGGCCTGCCTCGATGCGCCGATCACGCTCGAGCCGAACGGGTGGCAGCTGGTGGGGACCGGCATCGCGATCCACCTCGCGGACCCGGGCTATGCGGCGCTGATCCTTCCGCGATCGGGGCTGGGACACAAGCACGGCATCGTGCTGGGCAACCTGGTCGGATTGATCGACAGCGACTACCAGGGCGAGCTGAAGGTGAGTGCCTGGAACCGCAGCAACACCCCCTTCGTGCTGCAGCCGATGGAGCGGCTGGCGCAGTTGATGATCGTCCCCGTGGTGCAGGCGCAATTCCGCGTGGTCGCTGAGTTCCCGCCGAGCGAACGCGGCGAGGGCGGCTACGGCTCGACCGGCAAGCACTGAAGTCGGCGCCATGTAGGCGCCCGCCTGCACCGGCTTGCGGAACCGTTTCGCGCGCGTAAAGACAGGAACCCCGCACTGCGCGCCGCATCGAAGGTTTCAACATGTGAACTGCGTCATCGTGCGCCCCGGTAGCGCGTTGACAGACACATGTGGCGCGCCTTCGACGCACCATTTTGAGGAAGCATCCAAACATGAAGATCTCGATTCGTCCCCTCGCCATCGCCGCTTCGGTCGTCGCGCTTTCGGCCCTGACGGCCTGCGTGGCGCCCCAACCGGTCTATGAGACCGCCCGCTATCCCTACCAGCCGCCGCCGCCGCAGATGGCACCCGGTGCCTACATGGAATACGGCCGTGTCGCCAACATCGAGGTGATCCAGAGCCAGTCCTCGGGCGCTCCGACGTCCGGCGCCGGCGCGATTGCCGGTGGCGCTGTCGGCGGCGTGCTCGGCAACCAGATCGGCCACGGCAACGGCCGCGCGGCTGCCACGGCGCTCGGCCTCGTGGGCGGTGCGCTGCTGGGCAACAGCATCGAGGCGAACAACAAGGCGCCGAGGACGTACCAGACCTACCGCGTGTCGATCCAGACCGACAACGGCGGCTATCGCGCGTTCGACGTGCCGTCGCCGGGCGACCTGCGCATCGGCGATCGCGTGGTCATCAATAACGGCCAGATTTCCCGCTATTGAGCTATTGGCAGAGCGGCTGCGCCATTGAAAAAGCCGGGCAGTGCCCGGCTTTTTTGTGCGCGTCGGTTCAATGCAGAAGGTCGTTGCCCGGCGCAGTCGGCGGAATCTTGAAGAAGCCGGTGCCTGCGGTCCCGCGGCCGACTTCTTCCTCGGTGGCTTCGCGGACCGAATTCACCGTGATGTCGAGCCGGATCGCGATGCCCGCGAGCGGATGATTGCCGTCGAGCACGAGGTGTTCCGGATAGATCTCGCTCACCGTGTAGAGGACGTCCTTCGGCATGTCCGGATTCACGCCCGTGGGCAGTGCCGCGCCGTCGAAGGTCATGCCTTCCTCGGTCTCTGCGGGGAAGAGCGAGCGCGGTTCGAGAAAGAGCAACTGGTCGTTGAAGTCGCCGAACGCTTGCTCGGGCTCCAGCTGGAGCTGCACCTTGGCGCCGGGTTCATGGCCGAGCAGGGCAGCCTCGATCGCGTCGAAGAGATCGTCTCCCCCGATGAGGAATTCGACCGGCTCATCCAGCACGTCGAGCACGTCGCCGAGCGTGTCCTTGAGGGTCCAAGTGAGGCCGACCACGCATTGTTCAGAGATTTCCATACGAGAATTCTCCCATGGAGATTGATCAACCCTTGCCCCTGCTCGGCGGCCTGACCGCCCGGCAATTCATGCGACGCCACTGGCAGAAAAAGCCGCTGCTGATCCGGCAGGCGATACCCGACATGGTGCCACCAATCGCGCGCGGCGAACTGTTCGACCTGGCTGGGCGTGAGGATGTCGAGTCGCGCCTCATCCGGCATGGCAACAAGGGATGGTCGCTGCGGCATGGCCCCTTCGCCCGGCGCGCATTGCCTTCGCTGCGCCAGGCGGAATGGACGCTGCTGGTGCAGGGCGTCGATCTTCATCACCAGGGCGTGCACGAGCTGTTGCGGCGCTTCCGGTTCGTGCCCGACGCGAGGCTCGACGATCTCATGATCAGCTACGCCAGCGACGGCGGCGGCGTGGGGCCGCACTTCGACAGCTACGACGTGTTCCTGCTGCAGGCGCATGGCTCGCGCCGCTGGTCCATCGGGCGGCAGCGCGACCTGCGTCTGCAGCCGAACGTGCCGCTCAAGATCCTCGCGCAGTTCGAACCCGAGGAAAGCTTCGTGCTCGAGCCGGGGGACATGCTGTACCTTCCGCCGCGCTATGCGCACGACGGCGTGGCGGTCGGCGGCGATTGCATGACCTATTCGATCGGCCTGCGTTCGCCGGCGGCTGAACCGCTCGGTGCAGATCTGCTGGCGCGCATCGCAGAGGCGCGCGCCGATGAATTGCAGGACGCGGTGGGTCAGGCGGCGACGCACTACCGCGATCCTTCGCAGCCCGCATTGCAGAACCCCGCCGAGATGCCCTCCGCGCTGCAGACCTTCGCGCGCGAAGCGGTGCTCGCCATCATGCGCGACGGCGACATGATCGACCGCGCGCTCGGCGAATCGATGACCGAGCCGAAGCCGACCGTGTGGTTCGACCAGGGCGAGCCGCCTTCGGAATTGAATGGCGTGTCGCTGGACCGCCGCACGCGCATGCTGTATGACGCGCGCCACCTCTACATCAACGGAGAGAGCTTTCGCGCATCCGGCCGCGATGCCAAGCTGATGCGTCGGCTGGCGGATCAGCGCACGCTCGGTCCGCGCGACTTGGCAGGTGCAAGCGAAGATGCGCTGTCGCTCCTGAGCGACTGGTGCGAAGCGGGGTGGCTGCATGCAGACTGAAGACGATCCACGCATCGAACTGCCCGAAGGCTCGTTCGATGGGCGTCATGCCTTCGACGCGCACTTGCGCAGCGCGTTCGCCGCGGCCGCCCGGCAGAATTGGCGCGAGTTCGTTTGGAGCGATCCGGATTTCAGCGACTGGCCGCTCGGTGAGCGCAGCGTGATCGATGCGCTGCAGGCATGGGCCTCGGCGGGTCGCCAACTGGTCATGGTTGCGCAGCGCTTCGATGTGTTCGAGCGCGAGCATGCGCGGTTCGTGCACTGGCGCAGGATGTGGGGACACATCATCGATTGCCGCGTCTGCAACGGGCCGGGCATGCCGCAGGTTCCGAGCGCCATCTGGACGCCGTCGTGGTTTCTTCACCGTATCGACATCGAACATGTGCGAGGCGTCTGCGGCGCCAGTCCCGAGAGCCGGCGTGCGGTGCGCGAGCGCATTGACGAGTGTCTTCGCCATGCGAAACCGGGCTTTCCGACTTCGACATTGGGCTTGTAAGCCAATGCCGCGAATCACACCCTGAAACGGCTGCTCGCGAGGATGCAGGTCTAGAATTTTTTGATCGTGACCCTCATCCAAAGGAGCCGTGAAATGAACAAGCACGTATTGCTCGCGTCGCTGGTCGCCGCTGCCGCGTTGACCGCATGCGGAAAGAAGGAAGAACCTCCCCCGGCCGTCGTGGCGCCACCTGCTGCACCGGCACCGGCCGCGCCCGCATCGCCTTCGGCAGGCGCGACGACCACGACACCGCCCGGTTCGCAGTCCTCGCTCGACGCTGCGAATGCCGCGACCGACGCCGCGAAGAAGCAGGCGGAGACACCCCCCGCGAAGCCCTGAGCGCGTTGTCCGGATGAGCAAAGGCCGCCGACGCGCGGCCTTTGTCTTTTCTCGATGGCCTCGGACGGCTACACGTCGAGCCAGGGCGATCCATCCGCCGCGGTGGCGGTGAGCATCTCGTCCTCGCGCGCGCCGAGTGCCTCGGCCATGAGGCGGCGAACGATCTCCGGCCTGTTGTTCTGCTCGCTCAGATGCGCGGCGAGCACATGACGAAGTCCTGCATGCGTGACGGTGCGCGCGATCTCCGCGGCGGCGGTGTTCGACAAATGGCCATAGTTGCCGCCGACGCGTTGCTTGAGAAAGGGTGGATACCGGGAACTCGCGAGCATGTCGCTGTCGTGGTTGAACTCGAGCAGCAGTGCGTCGAGGTGCATGAGCCGGCCCAGTACATGGGGTGTCGCATGTCCCAGATCGGTCAGGACGCCAAGGCTGCGCGCGCCATCGGTGCAGCGCATCTGAAGCGGCTCGCGCGCATCGTGCGGCACGGTAAAGGGCTGGACGAGCATGTCGCCGACCACGATGTCCACGCCATCATGCGCAAGGTGGAGCCGTCCCTCGAAGTCGCGGCCGCCGGTGGCGAGCCAGGTGCCTTCGCTCATCCACACGGAAATGCGCTCGCGGCGCGAGAGCGTGTGCGCGCAGCCGATGTGATCGGCATGCTCGTGCGTGATGAAGACAGCGTCGATGTCGGCTGGTGAAAGTCCGGCTCGTGCGAGCCGGACTTCGAGATGACGCAGCGTGAAGCCGCAATCGATCAGGAGCCGAGAGATCCTGCCGCCACTGGTCGCCTCGACCAGCGTGGCATTGCCCGTGCTGCCGCTGCCGAGGCTGCGGAAGCGCAGCATGGCGGCCTAGGCCGCTGGGCCGTGAAACGATCCGGCCAGCGAAGCGGGGCCCGTTCGTGCAGTCCCGCGGAGCCGGCTTTGCCGGGCCGCTGGGATTGCCCCCGGTGAGGGGGTGGAGAGCGGCACGAAGTGCGCGAGCCTGGGGGAGAGTGTCATTTCAGATCGTCGGCGATGACCTGGACGATGCGCTTGGCGTTGGCCGAGCTGTCAGGCGCACCCGACCCGTCGAGCACCGACACCGTGCTCGAATTGCCCGAGCCCTTGACCAGGATCCGGAACTTGAGCGGCGCCTCGGTCTTGCCCGAGCCAAAGGTGAACAGCTTGCCGAACAACCCCGGCTCGCTCTTGTTCGGATTCGGTGGAACGTAGCGCACGAAGTAGGTGCCGGCCGTGCGGTCGCGATCCTCCACGGTGAAGCCGGTGCGGTCCAGCGCCAGGCCGACGCGGCGCCATGCGCGCTCGAAGCCTTCGCTGATCTGGACCACGGGCTGGCCGTTGACGTCCGCGATCTTGGAGGTCTGGATGGGCGCGCCGGCCGCAACGATGGCCTTGGACTGCTCTTGCGAAACGCCGAGCTTGACCATCAGGCGGCGAAGGAACTCGGCCTCGAGTTCGGGGTCGCTCGGGCGCGGCTGCCACATCGTGGCGTCCTGGCGGGCGGTGCTGTAGACCTCCTGCATGCCGCGGTGGCTGACGAAGATCTCGGTGCCGTTCGGCGTGCGCTCCATGCGTGTGCGGAAGCGGTCGAGTTCGCCGGTGGAGTAGAGCGAATCCATGAACTTGCCGATCGTGCTGCGGATGACGTCCTGCGGCAGCTTGGCGCGGTTTTCGGCCCAGTCGGTTTCCATGATGCCGAGGTTGCGTTGCTCGGTGGTGATCAGGAAGCCGCTCTCTTGCCAGAAGTCCTTGACCGGATCCCAGAGTTGCTCGGGGGTGCGATTGATGACCAGCCAGCGCTGCGACCCAGCGCGTTCCATGCGGACATCGCCGACCGAACTGACGGCCGTGGGCATGCCTGGCGCATTGGAGAGACCGGCCTGGTACGTATTGGCCGATACCGCGCCGCCGGGAATGGCGTAGCGGTTGTCGCGCGAGAGCTGCGTCAGGTCCGGCGGCACTTCGAGGGTGGGGGCCTTGCCGGCGCTCTTGTAGTCGATCTTGTCGCTCTCGAGGGACGAACAGGCCGCAAGACTGACGACCACGGCCAGCAGGGCGAATCGTGAAATGGTGTTCAACGTCATCATCTTTCTGGGAATGTCTAGCTCAATGGATGGGCTGCATCGCCCGCAGTTTCAGAGCGCAGTCCGACCAAAAGGTTGCCCGCATTCGCGGACTGCGCGGTAAAGATGGATCAACCCTTGAGCAGACCGGTCGCTCGCAGCGCGGCTTCGACGGCCGGACGGCTGGCTTCACCGAGTTCGGTGAGGGGCAGGCGCAATGCGCCGCCGCACAAGCCGAGCCGTGCCATGGCCCACTTCACGGGGATGGGATTGGGTTCCACGAAGAGGTTGCGATGCAACGGCATGAGCTCGAACTGGATCTGCATGGCGCGCTTGACGTCGCCGGCGATGGCGGCCACGCACAGCTCGTGCATCTTGCGCGGCGCCACGTTGGCCGTGACGCTGATGTTGCCCTGGCCGCCGCACAGCATGAGCGCAACGGCCGTCGGGTCGTCGCCCGAGTAGATGGCGAAGTTCTTCGGGACCTCGCGGATGAGCCATTGGGCCCGCTCGATGTTGCCCGTGGCTTCCTTGATGCCGATGATGCCGGGCACCGTCGCGAGGCGCAGCACCGTGTCGTGCGCCATATCGGCGACCGTGCGGCCGGGCACGTTGTAGAGCACGATGGGGAGGTCGCCGACGGCTTCGGCGATCGCCTTGAAGTGCTGATACTGGCCTTCCTGCGTCGGCTTGTTGTAGTAGGGGACCACCTGAAGCTGGCAATCGGCGCCGACGCTCTTGGCGAACTTGGCGAGTTCGATGGCTTCCTTGGTGGAGTTCGCGCCGCAGCCGGCCATGACGGGGACGCGGCCCTTGGCCTGCTCGACCGTGACGCGGATGATTTCGCAATGCTCTTCGACGTCGACCGTCGGCGACTCGCCGGTGGTGCCGACCACGCCGAGGCAATCGGTGCCTTCATCGATGTGCCAGTCGATCAGCCGGCGCAGTGCGGGGTAGTCGACGCTGCCGTCGTCATGCATCGGCGTGACGAGGGCGACGATGCTGCCTGTGAGTTGCTCCAAGGGGGATCTCTTTGTCGGTGGACGAAAAGCGAACATTCTACTGATCCGCCGTTGCTCGCGGCTCAGGGCCGCCCCGGGGCCTAGCGGGCGCCGAGCGGGTGGCGGGGTGGCAAGGCGCCCGGCGGCGCCGCCGGCCGACAGGCGGCGATCCGCTGGACGAAGCGGTCCGGCTCCGCGAGGAAGCCGTTTTCGTAGGCCACCACTCGCAAACCGGCGCAGGCGGTCATCAATTCACCCGGCTGCAGGAGGAAATCCGGCCGGGAGGGTTTTCCGACCGTTTCGTTGCCCGCCGCGAAGGTTTCGTACAGAAGAACACCGCCCGGCGCCACCGCCGCCACGATGTCGGGAAGCCGAGGACGCCACAGGTAGTTCGTGACGATCACCGCGCCGAATCGCTGGTCCGGAAACGGCCATGGACCGTTCTCGATGTCCGCCAGCAGCGTCTGTCCATACGGCGCGGCGGCATCCAGAGCCTCCTGAGACCGGTCGACGCCGGTGGCCGCATGGCCGCGTTCGGCCGAAAAACGCATGTGGCGTCCGGAGCCGCAAGCGACGTCCAGCACCGTCGCGCCGGGCGCCAGCAGGTGCCACCAGCGCTCGATCCAGGGCGAGGGCGCGAGGGAAGCGTGCTTCAAAAGCAGGCCCAGAGCTGGTCGATCATCGCCACGAGGAAGGCCGGCCGCGTGTAAAGCGCAAAAACACCCGCGAGCAACACCGCTGCGGCCGCCAGCCAGCCGGTCTGGACGAGGTGACGTTCACCCCCAGCCTCGCCCACTTCGCGTGGCTCGGGCGCTCCCTCTCCGGGGGCAACCCCAGCAGCCCGGCCAAGCCGGTTCTGCGGGGTTCCTGGATTTGGCTGCGCAGGTGTCATGCGTGTTCAGGCGGGTTGTGCGGCTGGGCGCGCGATCGCGCTTTCCTTGACCGGCAGGTTGATCAGCGCCGCGAATACGCCCAGGGCGATGGCGATGTACCAGACGATGTCGTAGCTGCCGGTCCGGTCATAGAGATAGCCGCCCAACCAGACGCCCAGGAACGAGCCCACCTGGTGGCTGAAGAACACGATGCCGCCCAGCATCGAGAGATGCGCCACACCGAAGATCTGCGCCACGATGCCGCTGGTCAGCGGAACGGTCGACAGCCACAGGAAGCCCATCACGGCCGCGAAGACGTAGACGGTGAGCGGCGAGATCGGCACGACCAGGAAGAGCGTGATCGCCACCGCCCGGGTGATGTAGATCGCCGCGAGCAGCTTGCGCTTGGCCAGCCGGGCACCCAGCGAGCCGGCGACGTAAGTGCCGAAGACGTTGAACAACCCGATCAGCGCCAGCGCGTAGCTCGCCACTTCGGGCGACAGGCCCCGGTCGCGCAGGTAGCTGGGCATGTGTACGCCGATGAACACCACCTGGAAGCCGCAGACGAAGTAGCCTGCAGTCAGCAGCATGAAGCTCGGATAGCCGAAGGCTTCGCGAATCGCCTGGCCGATCGTCTGATGGCGGCGCACCGCGACCGAGTCGTGGCGCGGCTCGCGCAGCCCGAAAGCCAGCGGAACGATCATGAGGACCATGGCGGCCAGCACGACCAGCGAGGTGTGGGCGCCGAGGCGGGCGATCAACTGGCCCTCGACCGGCACCATCAGGAACTGGCCGAACGAGCCGGCCGCGGCGGCCACGCCCATGGCCCAGGACCGCTTTTCGGGCGAGATCTGCCGGCCGATCACGCCGTAGATCACCGCGTAGGTGGTGCCCGCCTGCGCGGCGCCGATCAGCACGCCGGCCGTGAGCGCGAACAAGAGCGGCGTGGGCGAAAACGCCATCCCGAGCAGGCCCAGCGCATACAGGACCGCGCCGGCCACCAGCACGCGGAAGGCGCCCAGCTTGTCGGCCAGCATGCCGGCGAACACGCCGATCACACCCCACGAGAGGTTCTGCACCGCGATCGCGAACGAGAACGCCTGCCGCGACCAGCCCTGCTCCTGCGTGATCGGCTGCAGCCACAGGCCGAATCCATGCCGGATCCCCATCGACAGCGTGACGATCATGGCCCCGCAGACGAGGACCTGCTTGAGGCTGAGGGGCTGGGTGGCGGCGGGATGCATGGCGGGGGAATGTACCCAAAAGCCGCCTTCGGCGCCGGGCTGAGGCCAAAAGCGATTATTGATATTTGCGCGTCCCATTGATGAGGCGAACGCGCGGACCTCCCGGCCGTGCGGCCCCTCGCCCTAGAATCCCGCGCCATGGCAAGCAAGGAACCAGGCAGTTACGGGGAAGCGTCGATTCGCGTCCTCAAGGGCTTAGAGCCCGTCAAGCAGCGGCCGGGCATGTACACCCGGACCGACAACCCGTTGCACATCATCCAGGAAGTGCTGGACAACGCCGCCGACGAGGCGCTCGCGGGGTACGGCAAGAAGATCAAGGTGGTCCTCCATACCGATGGCTCGGTGAGTGTGGAAGACGACGGCCGCGGCATCCCGTTCGGGCTCCATCCCGAGGAGAAGGCACCGGTCGTCGAACTGGTGTTCACCCGCCTGCACGCGGGCGGCAAGTTCGACAAGGGATCCGGCGGCGCCTACAGCTTCTCGGGTGGTTTGCACGGCGTGGGCGTCTCGGTGACCAATGCGCTGTCGAAGCGCCTCGAAGTCACCTCTTACCGCGAAGGCTCGGTCGCGCAGATCGCGTTCGCGGCCGGCGACGTGATCGAGAAGCTCAAGGTGCGTCCGCAGGAAAGTGCGTCCGCCTCGAACGGCGACGGCCCCCGCGACCGCCGGCAGGGCACCACGGTGCGCGCCTGGCCCGACGCGAAGTACTTCGAGTCGGCTGCGCTGCCCATTCATGAACTCACGCATCTCCTGCGCAGCAAGGCGGTGCTGATGCCGGGCGTCTCGGTCTCGCTCGTCGTCGAGAAGACCAAGGAAACCCAGACCTGGCTCTACAAGGGCGGCCTGCGCGACTACCTGATGCAGACGCTCACCGGCGACCCGGTGATCCCGCTCTTCGACGGCTCGGGCCATGCCGACAAGAACGCCGACAACTTCGCCGAAGGCGAGGGCGCCGACTGGTGCGTCGCGTTCACCGAGGACGGCCAGCCGGTGCGCGAGAGCTACGTCAACCTGATCCCGACCAGCGCCGGCGGCACGCATGACAGCGGCCTGCGCGATGGCCTCTTCAACGCGGTCAAGAGCTTCATCGACCTGCATTCGCTCTTGCCCAAGGGCGTGAAGCTGCTGCCCGAGGACGTCTTCGCGCGAGCCTCGTACGTGTTGTCGGCGAAGGTGCTCGACCCGCAGTTCCAGGGACAGATCAAGGAACGGCTCAACTCGCGTGACGCGGTGCGGCTGGTCTCCAGCTTCGTGCGGCCGGCGATGGAACTGTGGCTCAACCAGCATGTGGACTACGGCAAGAAGCTGGCGGAGCTCGCGATCAAGGCCGCGCAGACGCGCCAGCGCGCCGGCCAGAAGGTCGAGAAGCGCAAGGGCTCCGGCGTGGCCGTGCTGCCCGGCAAGCTCACCGATTGCGAGAGCCGCGACACCGCGCACAACGAGGTCTTCCTCGTCGAGGGCGATTCGGCCGGCGGCAGCGCCAAGATGGGCCGCGACAAGGAATGCCAGGCCATCCTGCCGCTGCGCGGCAAGGTGCTCAACACCTGGGAAGTCGAGCGCGACCGTCTCTTCGCCAATACCGAGATTCATGACATTTCGGTCGCGATCGGCGTCGACCCGCACGGTCCCGACGACACGCCTGACCTCTCGGGCTTGCGCTACGGCAAGATCTGCATCCTGAGCGATGCCGACGTGGATGGCTCGCACATTCAGGTGCTGCTGCTCACGCTGTTCTTCCGTCACTTCCCGAAGCTCATCGAGGCGGGGAATGTGTATGTGGCGAAGCCGCCGCTTTTCCGTGTCGATGCACCGGCGCGCGGCAAGAAGCCGGCCTCGAAGGTCTATGCGCTGGACGAAGGCGAACTCACTGCCATCCTCGACAAACTGCGCAAGGACGGCGTGCGCGAAGGCGCATGGAGCATCAGCCGCTTCAAGGGCCTGGGCGAAATGAGCGCGGAGCAGCTGTGGGAAACCACGCTGAATCCCGATACGCGGCGCCTGTTGCAGGTGCGGCTCGGCCGCTTCGACGTGCAGGGCACGCAAGGCGAGATCACCAAGCTGATGGGCAAGGGTGAAGCAGCGGCCCGCCGCGAACTGATGGAACTGCGCGCGGACGACGTCGAGGTGGATATCTAGCTCGCCCCCAGGCTGCGCGCACTTCGTGTCGCGCGCGCCTTCCCCCTACCCGGGGCAACACCGGCGGCCCGGCAAAGCCGGTTCCGCGGTGTTCCTGGCGTCGCGCGCGCAAGCGCTTCGAACAATTTGTGACCGTGCGGGGCATGTGCGTTTACCGGGCGCGGGCATAGTGCCGCATGGCGAAATCGATGAGGTTTTCTGGATGGATCGTTGTGCTGCTGTCGGCTCTCGTGCTGGCAGTTTCGCCGCAGGCCGCCCGGGCGACGGACATCTTCGGTTACGTCGATGAGAAAGGCGTGGCGCATTTCGCGTCGGAAAAGCTCGACGAGCGCTACCAATTGTTCTTCCGTGGCGGGCAGAGCTTCGATACCTCGAACGGCCTCGGCCGGAGGCGCGGCGGCCCGATCGACGGCAAGGTCCCGCGCGCATCGCAGGCACTGGTCTCCATGTTCGAGGCATCGCCGAGCTACAAGCCCGCGCAGGCCGCGATGCACGAAGCCGCGCGCCGTCACTCGATCGACTACGAACTGCTGCAGGCGCTCATCGCGACCGAGTCGGGCTTCGATGCGCAGGCCGTGTCGCCCAAGGGCGCGCTCGGGCTCATGCAGGTGATGCCGGCGACGGCGGAGCGCTACGGGGTGGCGGCCGACAAGCGCGCCTCGATCGAGAAGAAGCTCTTCGACCCGCGCGTCAACATCGCCACCGGCGCTCGCTACCTGCGCGACCTCATGGGGATGTTCCCCGGTGATCTCGAACTCGCGCTGGCCGCCTACAACGCGGGCGAAGGGGCGGTGCAACGCGCGGGCAACAGGATCCCCAACTACCGCGAGACGCAGAATTACGTGAGCACGGTGCTCCAGCTCTACGCCTGGCTCAAGCCTTCGGCCGCAATCGGCAGTGGCAAGGCGCCGGCGCGCATCCGCATGGAAATGGGCGTGCCGGCGGGTGGTGCCCTCGGTCGTGGCAATATGCCCCCCGACGCGCGCTGACCCAATATCTTTTTCACTTTCTCGTTCCCATGGACCAACCCACGCTCGATTTCCAGAGCCCCGACGAAGACGGCGCGCTGACGCTGGCCGACTATGCGCAGACCGCGTATCTCGAATACGCGCTGAGCGTCGTCAAGGGCCGCGCCTTGCCCGATGTGAGCGACGGCCAGAAGCCGGTGCAGCGACGCATCCTCTACTCGATGTCTCGCATGGGCCTGGGCTTCGGCGGTGCCAATGGCACCGTCGGCGCCAAGCCGGTGAAGAGCGCACGCGTCGTCGGTGACGTGCTCGGCCGCTTCCATCCGCACGGCGACCAGGCCGCCTACGACGCGCTGGTGCGCATGGCGCAGGATTTCTCGCAGCGCTATCCGCTGGTCGACGGCCAGGGCAACTTCGGCAGCCGCGACGGCGACGGCGCCGCGGCGATGCGCTACACCGAGGCGCGCCTGTCGCGCATCACCAGCCTCTTGCTCGACGAGATCGACGAAGGCACGGTCGACTTCATCCCCAACTACGACGGCTCGACCGACGAGCCTCGCCTGCTGCCGGCGCGGCTGCCATTCGTGCTGCTCAACGGCGCGAGCGGCATCGCGGTTGGTCTCGCGACCGAGATCCCGAGCCACAACCTTCGCGAAGTCGCCGACGCCTGTGTGGCGCTGATCAAGTCCAACTGCAAGCTGAGCGACGAAGAGTTGTTCTCGCTCGTGCCCGGGCCGGACTACCCGGGCGGCGCGCAGATCATCAGCAGCGCGGCCGAGATCGGCGAGGCCTATCGCACCGGTCGCGGCTCCCTCAAGGTGCGTGCGCGCTGGAAGATCGAGGAACTCGCGCGCGGCCAGTGGCAGGTGGTGGTCAACGAACTGCCGCCGGGCGTGAGTTCGCAGAAGGTGCTCGAAGAGATCGAGGAGCTCACCAATCCGAAGGTGCGCGCCGGCAAGAAGGCGCTGACCGCCGAGCAGACGCAGCTCAAGGCAGCGGTGCTCGCGGTGCTCGATGGCGTGCGCGACGAATCGAGCAAGGACGCACCGGTGCGGCTCGTGTTCGAGCCCAAGACCTCGAAGATCAGCCAGGAGGAATTCATCGGCACGCTGCTGTCGCAGACCTCGCTGGAGACCTCGTCGTCGATCAACCTCACGATGGTCGGCATCGACGGCAAGCCCACGCAGAAGTCGCTGCGGCAGATGCTCACAGAGTGGATCGCCTTTCGCGAAGTCACCGTCGAGAAGCGCTCGCGGCATCGCCTGGGCAAGGTGCAGGACCGCATCCACATCCTCGAAGGCCGGCAGATCGTCCTGCTGAGCATCGACGAGGTGATCGCGATCATCCGCGCCTCCGACGAACCGAAGGCGGCGCTGATCGCGCGCTTCAACCTGAGCGACCGGCAAGCCGAGGACATCCTCGAAATCCGCCTGCGGCAGTTGGCGCGCCTCGAAGCGATCAAGATCGAGCAGGAACTCAAGAGCCTGCGCGAAGAGCAGAAGAAGCTCGAAGACATCCTCGCGAGCCCGGCCGCGCTGCGCCGCCTGCTGGTCAAGGAAATCGAGGGCGACGCCAAGAACTTCGAAGACCCGCGCCGCACGCTCATCCAGGCCGAGAAGCGCGCCGTGGCCGAAGTGCGCGTGGTCGACGAACCGGTGACGGTGATCGTCTCGCAGAAGGGCTGGGTCCGCACGCAGAAGGGCTGGGCCAGCGAACGCGCGGCGGGGTCCGCGCCGCCGGAATACAGCTTCAAGTCCGGCGATGCGCTGTATGGCGCCTTCGAGTGCCGCTCGGTCGATACGCTGCTGGTCTTCGGCACCGCCAAGGACAAGGGCGTGCGCGTGTACAGCGTCCCGGTGGCGTCGCTGCCGGGCGGCCGCGGCGACGGGCAGCCGGTGACCACGTTGATCGACCTCGAAAGCGGCACCCATGTGGCGCACTACTTCGCCGGTCCGCTGGGCGCGAACCTGCTGCTGTCGAGCAGCGGCGGCTACGGCTTCATCGCGGCGGTCGAGAACATGATCTCGCGCCAGAAGGGCGGCAAGGCCTTCGTCGACGTGGGCGAGGGCGAGCAGCTCTGCCAGCCCTCGCTGGTCGGCGGCGCGGGCGGCGCCGAGCCGTTGCCGGCCGCCACGCACGTGTGCTGCGCCTCGACGGGTGGACGCATCCTGACTTTCGACATCGCCGAACTCAAGGCGCTGCCGAAGGGCGGCCGCGGGCTGACGCTGATCGACCTCGAAGCCAAGGACACGCTCGCCGGTGCGGCTGCGTACACGCGCAGCGTGAAGATCGAAGGCATCGGTCGTGGCGCCAAGGAGCGCGAGGAAACGCTGGAGATCCGTTCGCTCAACAACGCCCGCGCGGCGCGTGCGCGCAAGGGCAAGGCGGCCGATCTCGGCTTCAAGCCGGCGAGCGTCACGCGCGTGCAGTAACGCCCACGACCGGAGACACGCGCATGGAAATCGGCATCCTCGGTCTCGTCATCGCGATCGTGAGCGGCATCGCGAGCTTCGCGATCGGCCGCTGGCTGTCCAGGCGGCGGCGCGAGAAAAGCGCACACAAGGCACGCGCGGCGGAACATGCGTCGCAGAGCCGCCAGGTGCGGCGCGCGCGCGAACGTCAGCAGCAGCGGCGGCGCTGAGCCGCTTCAGTCGGTGAAGGAGCGCACCTGCAGCGGCAGGGCAGGCGACTCCCAGCGGTAGTCGGCGGCCAGCACGTTGCGCCCCGGCTGCCGGCCCTTCCATTGAAGGTGCAGCAGATCGGCCAGCGTCCAGCCGACCCAGTCGGCACGGAACGGGCGTTGCGCGATCTCGGCCGCCATCGGCAGCGGCTGATCGCTGCGCCACACCACCGCTGGAATGCGGTAACCCGACTCGGTCGTCGGGCTGTGGCCTGCGCGGTCGGTGCCGTGGCCGACTTCCTGCCCGTGGTCGGACAGGTACATCCATGCCCGGTAGGCATCGCCGCGGCCGATGCTGCGGGTGAGCTGTAGCGTCTCCGACACCACGAAGTCGTGGTACAGCAAAGCCGCGTCGTACTCCTGCCGGAAGCGCCGCACCCATGCGGAGCGGCCTTCCTCGATGAGCCCGGCTTCCACCGCATCGACCTGATCGTCGAAGGGGTTGTGGCCCTCGGGAAAGCGCAGGCTGTAGTGCGGATGCGCGCCCAGCAGGTGCACCACGATGAACTTGCGCTCGGCCGGATCCTCCAGCGCTTCCTGCACGCAGTCGAGCAGTTCGCCGTCGAGTGATGCGCTGGCGCGGCCGGGCGTGCGGTTGACGAAGTCGACCACGTCGGCGAGCCGCGCGTGCTGCTGCTCGATCGCGATGTCGTCGTGGTTGCTCATCCACCAGACCTTGTAGCCCGCAGCGCGCGCCAGTGCGAGCAGATGCTGCGGGTTGCTGCTTCCGGGCTGGCCGAAACCGAACATGTTGCGCAGCGCGGGCAGCGTGCTCGCGTCGGCCGACCATGCATTGCGCAGCACGAGCATCCGGTCGCCATGCAGTTTCCGATGGGCGACGAGGCGCGGGGTGGTCGCGCGGCGATAGCCGTACAGCGCCATGTTGTCGCGGTTGATGCTGTCGGTGACGACGAGGACCACCGTGGATGGGCCTTCGCGTGCGATCGTCGGCGCGGCAGCCCGTGCGTGCGCCAGCGCCTCGTTGCGACTGCGCGCTTCATCGGCCCAGCCGGCGCGCAGGGTCTGGATCGATTGCGCCCAGTTCGCCCAGAACGCGATCGGATGCAGCCGCCGCCACGGCTTGCTCGCGTAAGCCGCAGTGCAGACCAGCAACGTCAGCGCCAGCAGGCCTATGGCGCCGCGCGGTGGCCGTTGCGGTTCGCATCGACCCTGCCGCGCAAGCTGCCAAACGCATGCGCCGGCAGTGAGAAGTGCGGCACACCACAGCACCGCCGTGCGCCAGTGCATCGACAGGTATTCGCTCGCCTCCCGCGCATTGGAGTTGGCCGCGGCGCCGAGCACCAGTGCGCCGTCGGGCGCGGCCTGGTAGGCGTCCAGCAGGTAGGCGCGCGCGGCGCCATCGAGCGCGAAGGCCATCACCCACAGCCACACGACGATGCGGCGAAGCCAGCGCATGGCGCCGCCGCGTACCGGCCACGCGAGCCACGCAAGAAGCGGCAGCAGCAGCACCAGGAGTTGTGCCACCCGCCGCCCGTCGTGCCCGAGCACGATGAACAGGCCCGCGATCCCCGTCAATGCGGCGACGGCTTTCCAAGGCTTTTCGGTCGGTCGGATCGGCATGGGCTTCCGTGCGGGCATGGACGATGCCGGATTCTGAAGGCCCGTCGCTGCACGCCGCAGCCCATTCAGGGCTGGCGCGAAGGGCTATCGGAGCCCGGCCCACCAGCGCGCATTGGTGCGCGGCTGGCCGACCGTGAGCACCTCGCCGATCAACGGCGTGGCAAGCGCGATCTTCTTGCGCTCGGCGAGATCCGCGATGCGGTCCAGCGGGTCGTGCCAGGTATGAAAGGCGAGATCGAACGTGCTGTTGTGAACGGAGAACAGCACCTTCGCGCCCAGGTCCTCGAAGGCCTGCACACTTTGCTCGGGCGTCATGTGGACGGCGGGCCAGTAGGCGTCGTACGCGCCGTTCTCGATCATCGCGAGATCGATGCCGCCGAAGCGTTCGCCGATCTGCGCGAAGCCCTTGAAGTAGCCCGAATCCCCGCTGTAGAAGATGCGCTGGCTGCCGCTGTCGATCACCCAGGAGGCCCACAGCGTGCTGTCGCGGTCGTTGAGCGTGCGGCCCGAGAAATGCTGCGCTGGCGCGGCGGCGAGGCGCACGCCGTCGTGCTCGCCGGTCTGCCACCAGTCGAACTCGGCGATGCGGTCGGCCGGCACGCCCAGTTCGATCAGGCGCGCTTTCACGCCCAGCGGCACGAAGTAGCGATGCACGCGCTGTGCGAGGTATTCGATCGTCGCGGTGTCGAGATGGTCGTAGTGATCGTGCGAGAGGATCAGGCCTTCGATCGGCGGCAACTGAGCCAGCGCGATCGGCGGTGGGTGGAAGCGCTTCGGCCCGACCCATTGAAAGGGCGAGGCGCGTTCGCTGAAGACCGGGTCGATCAGCCAGTACTTGCCGTGCAGCTTGAGCAGGTGCGACGAATGCCCGAGCCGGACCACATGGTTCGCCTGCGGATCCAGCGCGTCGAGCTGCTGCACGGTGAGCGGCCGCACCGGGATCGGGTCGATCGGCACCGTGTCCTTCTTGGTGGCGAAGAGAAAGCGCGTCCAGATGTTCCACGCACCTTCGGAGGGCCGCGCATCCGGGTTGGGCGGATTGCGGAATCCGCATCCGTTGAACTGCGGCGATGCGGCGTAGGGCGACTCGCAAGTGCCGTTGCTGTTGCTCGCGCAACTTGCGATCAGGCCGCAGACGGCCAGCACCAGCGCAAGGCGAAATACGCGATGCGGTGGCCGGAGGCAGTGTTCAGTAGGTTCCATGGGCATCGTGCGGGCGCGAGCTTACCCAATCGCCCGTCCGAAGCCATAGACCTTTCGCTCCATTGCTGCGCCGCGCAAGGCGTGAAATATTGCGTCGCAGAACGACGAGGAGCGGCATGGACGACACCATCCAGCAGCTGGTAGGCGAGCGCCGCCGCGCGCTCCACGGCGTCGACGATGGTCATCGCCCCTGGGGGCTCGCACTCTCCGGCGGCGGAATCCGCAGCGCCACCTTCTGCCTCGGCCTGCTCAAGGCACTGGCCGAGCATCGGCAACTGCTCAAGTTCGACCTGGTCTCGACCGTCTCGGGCGGGGGCTACATCGGCGCGACGATCGGCCGCCTGTGCACCGACGCCAAGTCGGCCGACGACGTGCGCGAGATCGAGCGGGCGCTGGGGGACGTGGACCGCGCGCGCTTCGGCTGGTGGCTGCGCGCCAACGGCCGCTATCTCATCCCGGGTGGCCTGCGCGACACGCTGTTCGCAGCGGCGCTCTACCTGCGCAATCTCCTGGGCACGCACATCGAGCTCGCGATCGCGGCGAGCCTCATCGGCATGGTGCTCGCGGCGACCAACCTGCTGCTGTGGGATGCGGTGTTCCGCGCGGTGGACCTCAACAGCGTGCCGCCCGACTCGGTCAGCAGCGTCACCGACCTCGACGCCACGCAGTACGTGCGGCTGCTCGTCGAGTGGGCGACGCAATGGCCCACCCTGTGGTTCACGCTGGTCGGGCCCTTCATTGCTTCGGTCGTCCTCGCATGTGCGTACTGGTCGGTGCGCGACAAGCCGTCAAACGCTTCGATGCTGCTGCAGATCGGGATGTGGCTCGCGCTCGGCATCGGTGCGAGCCTGATCGGCGGGCCGCTGGTCAAGCGCTACAGCGGGCCGGTGTGGATCACGCCGGCGTTCGTCGGCTTCTCGATGTGCTGGGTGGTCGCGCTGGTCTGGGTGCTGTTCAAGAGCCACCGGAAGGCGCCAGCCGCGATGCGCAACGAGCTCACCGACCGGCTGGCCTCGGTCATCAACACGGCGTTGCTGATCTTGATGCTGGGCCTGCTCGACCGCAGCGCCTGGTGGCTCGCGGCTGAAGACTCGCAGCAGCGCGTGTCCTACGGTGCGGTGCTGCTCGTGGTCGCCGCCGCGCTGCGTGGCGTGCTGCCGATGCTGCTGTCGCACCGGCAGGAGATTCCGGGTGTCGGCAAGTCGTTGATGCTCACGATCGCGAGCCTGCTCGGGCTGGTGCTCGCGTTCTGCCTGGCGGCATGGTGGATCGGCGTGGTCTACAGCGTGGCGCTGCTGCCGGTGTTCACGCCCGCCGGGCTCGACTTCACCCGCGGCTGGGCGTGGCTCGGCACCATCGCTGTGATCATCGGCAGCTACGCGATCGTGACGGGGCGCAACTTCTCGTTCCTCAACGTGTCGTCGCTGCACATGTTCTACAAGGCACGCATCGTGCGCGGCTACCTCGGTGCGGCGAATGCGCGGCGGCTCGGTGCGAGTCCGGTGGACCAGGTCTCCGGGCTGGAGCCGCCGCAGGTGCCGGTCGGCGAGGTGGACCCGCACGACGACATCTCGCAGTTGCGCTACGCGCCGCACGTGCACGGCGGCCCGGTGCACCTGGCCAACATCTGCATCAACCAGACGCACAGCACCAAGGACAAGCTCTTCAACCGCGACCGCAAGAGCCAGCCGCTCACCGTCGGGCCGCTCGGCTGGATGCAGGCCGGCGGCGCGCACTGGACCCAGGCGCATGGCGACGGTGCGCTCACGCTCGGTGCATGGACGGCGATCTCGGGCGCGGCCTTCGCGCCCGGCCTCGGGCGCTTGACGAAGCGCGGGCTCGCGACGCTCTCGGTGTTCGCCGGATTGCGGCTCGGCTACTGGTGGAACAGTGCCGAGGCCGGCATCGGCCAGCGCGGGGCGGTGTTGCATTCGAGTCCGCTGCTGATGAAGACGCGCTTCCTGCTTCTCGAATGCTTCGGCGCGTTTCCGGGCAGCAGTTCCGCCAACTGGTACCTGAGCGACGGCGGGCATTTCGAGAACACCGCCGCATATGCGCTGCTGCGGCAGGAGGCGGCGCTGATCTTGATCGCCGATTGCGGCGCCGATCCCGACTACCGCTTCTGCGATCTCGAGATCCTGATTCGTCGCGCGCGCATCGACCTCAATGCCGAGATCACCTTCATGAAGCCGCGGCCGGGCGCGGACTGGAAGCACCTCGAAGCCTTCGGCTCGCTCAACGACCTCGCCTCGCCCAGCAGCCAGGCGTGCCTTGCGCTTGCGCAGGTGCGCTATGCGAGCGGCGCCACCGGGCAGATCGTGCTGGTGAAGCCGAACGTCTCCGCCTCGCTGCCGGTGGACCTGGTGAACTTCAAGGCGGCCAATCCGCTGTTCCCGCAACAGCCGACCACGGACCAGTTCTTCGACGAAGCCCAGTGGGAGAGCTACTTCCGCCTCGGCTCGGAAATCGGCAACCGCCTGGAAGACGAGATGCTTTCGCACGTCGCGACGGGCGCCGTCGGCCTTTTCGTGCCCGACGACGGGCAGCCGGATTCGACGCCGCACACGGTCAAGGGCGGCGACAAGGACAGCGCGACCGCCGCGGCGGTGGGCTCGATGAGCCGCCTGCAGGCACGCGTGCTGAAGGCGGGCGCGGTGACTGCGTCCATCGGCATCGGCACCGCCGCGACCTTCGGCGTGGCCGCCTGGCAGGGCATCGACAGCTGGCGCGCGCAGCGGGCGGATCAGGAGCGTTCGGAGAACGGCGCCTTCAAGGACCTGACCGAACGCTGGGCCCACCTGCACAGCGGCAATGGCAGCGGCGATGCGCCCGCGCTGCTGGCCGCGGAACTGCTTCGCACGGGCGACCTGCTGTGCCGCGAGGGCAGCGACAACTTCATGGCGAGGTTCCGCCTGTCGGTACGCATCGTGGACGACGCCAAGCAGGCGTGTGGCAACGAGGTGCCGGGGCAGCGCTCGCCTGCATGCCTGCGCCTGCTCGATCCGGGCAACGGCATCGATTGCCTGCAGCCGGCGCAGGCGCCGCCGTGCGCGCCGCGCTACTGGGCGCGCGACTACTCCGGCCAGACCGGCTCGAAGCAGAACTGCAGCGGCACCTTGCCCGAGCCCTGGCCGGTGGCCGTGTGGGTGCGCGATGTGCTGACGGGTCGCGGCGGCGAGGAAACCCGGGTGGCGACGGCGCCGCCGCCACCCCCGCCGCCTGTGGCGTTTCCGGGTGCCGCCACGCCGCCGGCCTACGCGCCCGCGCCCTGGTCGCCTGACGGCAGCGTCTCGCCGGCGGGACCGCCCGCGCCCGCGATGCCTCCGCCCGATGTCTGCGGGGGCGCGGTGGTCTACATCCAGACCTACGGGACCGCATTGCGCGACAAGGCGCGCAACTGGCGCGGGCCCTGGCGTGCGCTGGGCGCATCGGTGCCGCCGATCGAAGATGTACTGAGCACCTCGCGCCGCGCGGGCCGCGCGCCGCCGGTCGGCCATCCCGACCCGACGGTGGTCATCCGCGAAGAGTCGTCCCGCGCCTGCGCACAGGCGCTCATCCAGACGGCGAGTTCGCCCACTGGTCAGCCGTGGGTCATCAAGCTGCTGCCACGATCCATCAAGGCCGAGCCGGGTGCGATCGAAGTCTGGTTGCCGCGGACCAAGGACGCGGCGGGGAACTGAGGCGCTGCAGGGCCACCTGCCATGGTGATGACAGCGCGTCGGCCGAGGCGTCTAATCGTTCTGAGCCAGGAGGACGGCCATGGACACATCACCGATTGCAGGCTTTGTGGCCGCTTGCGCACTGATCGCCGCTTGCGATTCGCAACCCGCGGTGACCTTCGTCGCGAACGGGACCGAGTTCAGCGTGCTCAGCCTGACCGACGAGCAGGACAACTGCGATGCGCCGGGCCGGCTCGGTTACCTGACATGGTGGGATGGCGTCACGCTGCGCGGCTGCTGGGTGCGCCAGGGCGGACAGATCCGCATGCGGTTTGCGGACCGAGACGACCTTCGCATCCCGGTCGGCGACTTCCGCCGGACCGAGATCGCGGACTACCGCAACCGAACGCTGGATTGAGCGCCCCCGTCAGTCCCCGCCCGGCCGCCACACCCGCGCGAGCACGCCGAGCTTGGTGCGGAAGGTCGCGCGCTCGTCGGACAGCACGTCGATGAAGTCCGACAGCCGCTTCGACTTGATCATGGTGTAGAAGGTGAGCCAGGTCGTGAGCACGAAGACGATGCCGAACCATGCCAGCTTTTCCGAGAGCGGTGCATCGGCTTCGGCCAGCAGGTTCATGCCGAGGAAACCGGTGGTGATGGTGCCGATCAGCCCGAAGAGCGTCACGACAGTGAGCCGCACCACGGTGTTCGCCTGGCGCCGGAGGCTGTCGGCGTCGAGGTAGGTGTTCATGTCGGCGATGCGCTCCTTGACCTCCTCGTAGAGCGGATCGAGCCCGAGATGGGTGGTGCACAAGTGCGAGAGCGCGCGCACCTGCGCCTGCTCCGAGATCTCGTGGAACCAGTAGCGGTGCGTGAAGCGCAGGAAGCCCTCGAAGCTCGCGCGTATCGCGCGCTTGAAGTTCTTGACGCTCGCGACGTCGTGAATGTCCAGCCGGCGCAGCGCTTCCACCAGCCGGTCCGAATACATCAGCAGCGCGGCCTTCTGGAAGTGCGCGATCAGGAACAACAGGAAGTGCTGGTGGCGGAACTGCGCCAGCACGCCGCGGTCGCGGCAGCAGAAGAATTCCGAATCGGCCTGTCCCACCACGATGAGTGCGCGGCCGTTGCACAGGTAGCGCGTGTTCGGTGCGGCGCCGGTGTTGGTCCAGAAGCGGTCGTAGCAGTAGCGCTGCTCGAAGTCGATCATGAGGTCTTCGCCGAAGGGCAGGGGACTGCCGCCCGACACCGCAGGCTCGGCCGCGCCGGAAACGAGCGCGAGGCGCAAGAAATCCGCACGCGAAAGCCGTCGTGGATCGTCGAGCGAGAGATAGGCCATCACCGGCATGCGGTAGTACTCGATCTGCCGGTAGCGCAGTTCGCCGGGCTCGTCGGAGTGATCGAGCACCAGCGGACGCATGAGCCACGCCCAATGCGCCGCGATGCGCGGCGCGCGATGCTCGGCCACGTGCGAAAGAAAGGTCTCGCGCTGCTGTGCATCGGAGGCCGCGAGCACCTGGCCGTCGGCGCCGAGCCACTCGACACTGTGCATGCAATGCAGCGCCGCGCCGTTCGCATCCCAGCCGCCGGGATAGGCGCGGCCGAAGCGGTAGAGGATCTCCTGCGCCGTGGGCAGGTCCAGCATGTCGGCGCCGACTTCGACATTGAGCATCACCACGTCGACGTCGAAGAAGAAGTAGAGGTCGACATGCACCACCTGCAACGTGACGGGCGCATCGCCCGCATGGGCCCTCACGCGCACCGCGGCCACGTCGCTGCGGCGGAAGACGCGCATCGGCGAATCGCCTTCGGGATGGGCCGCGCGGCCCTTGCGGCCGTCGCCGTAGAGAAAGCGCTGCACGTAGGGCAGGAAGCTCACGAACTCGTTGTAGTGGCGCTCGTGAAAGCGGTCGCTGCTGCCGGTGTATTCGTCGATCTCCTCGCGCCAGGGCGATGCATCGCCCATGTCGCGCAGCACCTGCCAAGGGCCTCGCCGCGAGGGCTGGGGTCCGCGTGTCGTCATCAGACGCACAGGCCACAGCAGGTTCTGGCGCAGGTGGTGCACGGTGGGCGTGCTCTCCGTGCCTGCTTGCTGTGTTCTTGCCTCTGTTGTTGTGTTGACCAGCATCGCGTCAGTGTAGGCATCCATGTGTCTTAGGGGAATCCCTATGACATGGCTGAAACCGGTTTCACATATACTGGCCCGGCCCGCGATGAAGTGCGTTCGTCGCGCGATGCACCCACTGCGAACACGCACCCCAGCCCTGATTTTTCGTGAACTACCAATTCCAGTTCGACGCTGTTTTCGCCGCCTGGCCGCTGCTGCTGAAGGGCACCTGGATCACGATCCAGCTCTCGCTCGTGGCCACCGCGCTGGGTCTCGTGGTCGCGATCTTCTGCGCCTGGGGCAAGGTCTCGGGGCCGAAGTGGCTGCGCTTCGTCGTCAACGCGTACATCGAGGTCATCCGCAACACGCCGTTCCTGGTGCAGCTCTTCTTCTTTTTCTTCGCGCTGCCCGCGGTGGGGCTGCGCTGGTCGCCGTACACCGCGGCGCTCACGGCGATGGTGGTGAACCTCGGCGCCTATGCGGCGGAGATCGTGCGGGCGGGCATCGAGTCCATCCCCAAGGGGCAGATCGAGGCGGGCAGGGCGCTCAACCTCAAGGGCTGGGAGATATTCCGCTTCGTCATCATCAAGCCCGCGCTCAAGGCGATCTACCCGGCGCTCACGAGCCAGTTCATCCTGCTGATGCTGAGTTCGGCGGTGGTGTCGGTGATCTCGGCGGACGACCTCACCTCCGTCGCGGCCAACCTGCAGTCGCAGACCTTCCGCAGCTTCGAGATCTACATCGTGGTGGCCTGCATCTACCTGGCGCTGGCGCTGTCGTTCTCGGCGCTGTTCAAGCTGATCTACCAGCGCACCCTCAACTACCCCGACCGGAGATGAAGTTCACCCCCAGCCTCGCCCACTTCGTGTGGCTCTGCACCCCCTCTCCGGGGGCAATCCCTGCGGCCCGGCAGAGCCGGTTCCGCGGGATTCCTGGGCTTGGGCCCTGCCGGTTTCATGCGTCGCGCGAGACGCGATGTGTCGTGGAGCGCTGACATGCGTACCTTCGGATTTCCAGAATTCCTGTTCATCCTCGAAGCGGCCAAATGGACGCTGGCGCTGTCGGCGATCGCCTTCATCGGCGGCGCGATCCTCGGGCTCGTCATCGCGCTGGCGCGCACGTCCGAGAACAAGACGGCGCGCGTGCTGTCCACCGGCTTCATCCAGATCTTCCAGGGCACGCCGCTCCTGCTGCAGCTCTTCCTGATCTTCTTCGGCGCACCGGTGCTCGGCCTCGACATCAATCCGTGGATCGCGGCGGGCGTGGCGCTCATTCTCAACAGCGCGGCCTTCCTCGCCGAGATCTGGCGCGGCTGCATCGAGGCGATTCCGCGCGGCCAGTGGGAGGCGGCGCATGCGCTCAACCTGGGCTACACCGCGCTCATGCGCGACGTGGTGCTGCCGCAGGCTTTCAAGATCGCGCTGCCGCCGACGGTGGGCTACGTCGTGCAGATCATCAAGGGCACTTCGCTGGCGGCCATCATCGGTTTCACGGAGGTCACGCGCGCCGGACAGATCATCAACAACGCGACCTTCCAGCCGCTGCAGGTGTTCACCACGGTGGCCGCGATCTACTTCGTCATCTGCTGGCCGCTGTCGCTGCTGGCGGCGCGCATGGAGCGACAGCGCGCCCGTGCCCTTGCCCGTTGAAGCACTCTTTCTTTCCATCCAATCAAGGAGACCTGACATGACCCGTTCCATCACCCGCCGCGCTGCCATCGCAGCCCTGGGCCTGGGCGCCGCACTCACCGTGTTCGCACCGCTCGCTTCCGCGCAGACCGTCGCGGACATCAAGAAGAAGGGCGAGATCACCATCGGCATGCTGGTCGACTTCCCGCCCTACGGCACGACCAACGCGCAGAACCAGCCTGACGGCTACGACGCCGACGTGGCCAAGCTGCTCGCGAAGGACTGGGGCGTGAAGGCCAACATCGTCCCCGTGACCGGCCCGAACCGCATCCCCTTCCTTCTCACCAACAAGGTCGACCTGCTCGTGGCTTCGCTCGCGATCACGCCCGAGCGCGCGAAGCAGGTGCAGTTCTCGCAGCCGTACGCGGCCGCGACCATCGTGCTCTACGGCAAGAAGGCGCTGCCGATCAAGAGTGCCGCCGACCTGAAGACCGTGCGCGTGGGCGTGGCCCGTGCCAGCACGCAGGACGTGGCCGTGACCAAGGCCGCGCCGGAAGGCACCGAGATCCGCCGCTTCGACGACGACGCTTCCGCCATGCAGGCGCTGATGTCGGGCCAGGTCGATGCGATCGGCGCATCCACCACCGTCGCCGCGCAGATCGCCAAGCGCGTGCCCGCCGACACCTTCGAAAACAAGTTCACGCTGGTGCAGCAGAACATGGGCATGGCGATGCGTCCGGGCCAGGACGATCTGCTGAAGAACGTGAACGAGTTCGTGCAGAAGAACACTGCCAACGGTGAACTGAACAAGCTCTACAACAAGTGGCTGCAGACCGATCTGCCGAAGATGCAGTAAGCGGTTGGAACAACACAGGGAACATCCATGACCGACGCAGTCACGACCCACGCGGGCACGGACACCATCATCCGGCTCGAGGCGGTGAACAAGTGGTACGGCACTTTCCAGGTGCTGACCGACATCGACCTTTCGGTGCGCACCGGCGAACGCATCGTGATCTGCGGCCCCTCGGGCTCGGGCAAGTCGACGCTGATCCGCTGCATCAACCGTCTGGAGACGGTGCAGAAGGGCCGCATCGTGGTCGACGGCATCGAGCTCACGGCAGGCGGCAAGAACGTCGATGCGGTGCGCGCCGAGGTGGGCATGGTGTTCCAGCAGTTCAACCTGTTCCCGCACCTCACCATCCTGCAGAACTGCACGCTGGCGCCGATGCGCTCGCGCGGCATGAGCAAGGCGCAGGCGGAGGAGGTCGCGATGAAGTACCTCACCCGCGTGCGCATCCCCGACCAGGCGCACAAGTACCCGAGCCAGCTTTCGGGCGGCCAGCAGCAGCGCGTGGCGATCGCGCGTGCGCTGTGCATGTCGCCGAAGATCATGCTGTTCGACGAGCCGACGTCGGCGCTCGACCCGGAGATGGTCAAGGAAGTGCTCGACACCATGATCGGCCTCGCGGAAGACGGCATGACCATGCTGTGCGTGACGCACGAGATGGGCTTCGCACGCAGCGTGGCGGATCGCGTGATCTTCATGGCCGACGGCAAGATCATCGAGCAGGGCGCGCCGACGGAGTTCTTCGGCAACCCGAAGCACGAGAAGACGCGCCAGTTCCTCGGCCAGATCCTGACGTCGCACCACTGATGGCCACGCCGGTCCTGATTTCTCTTTCATCCTTCGGCGCCGCCGAGGTCGGACGCCATGGGCAGCTCTGGTGCGCGCAGCTTGCCAAGGCCGCCGGCGCCGACAGCGTCGAAGTGCGCGGCGAGTTGTTGCGCGACCCTGCCGCCGAATTGCCGGCGCTGGCCGGCCTCGCCACCGTCTATTCGAGCCCCGAAGGACTCTTCGCGCAGGGTGGCCTGTTCGACGAAGCCGCCCTCGGCCGCGGCATGGCTGCTGCACGGACGCTCGGCGCTGCACGCCTGAAGATGGCCATCGGCGACTTCGGCCCGTCGTCGCACGGTTCCTTGGCCGGTCTGAAGGCCCACCTGGGCGAGGGCGCGATCGAACTCGTCATCGAGAACGACCAGACTGTTTCCGCCGGTACGCTGCCCGCATTGCAGGCGTTCTTCAATGCGGCCGACGGCATCGGTCTCGATCTCGGCATGACCTTCGACATGGGCAACTGGCACTGGCTCGGCGAATGCCCGCTGCAGGCCGCAGAGGCGCTGGGCCGGCGGGTGCGCTACGTGCATTGCAAGGGCGTGCAGCGGCTGCCCGCGAAATGGGTCGCGGTGCCGCTCGCGGATTCGATCGCTCCGTGGCGATCGGTGCTGCGCGCACTGCCGGCCGATGTGCCGCACGCCATCGAGTACCCGCTCGTCGGCGACGATCTGCTCGCCGTCACGCGCGACCAGATCGCGCACATCCGATCACTGCGAACCACGACATGACCTCATCCGCCTTTGATGTCGCGCTGTTCGGCGAGGCCATGCTGCTGCTGGTCGCCGACCAACCCGGCCCGATCGAAAACGCCACCGTCTTCCACAAGCGCACCGCCGGTGCGGAAACCAACGTCGCCATCGGCCTGACGCGCCTCGGCCTGAAGGTCGGCTGGGCAAGCCGCCTGGGCACCGATTCGATGGGCCGTGCGCTGCTCGCGGCGATGAAGGGCGAGGGCATCGACTGCTCGCACGTCGTCTGCGACCCGACGCATCGCACCGGCCTTCAGTTCAAGGGCCGCGTGACGGATGGAAGCGATCCGCCCGTCGAGTCCCACCGCAAGGGTTCCGCCGCGAGCTTCATGGGCCCGGCCGACGTCGACGAAGACTGGTTGCGCTCGGCGCGCCATTTGCACGCCACCGGCGTGTTCGCCGCCATCTCGGAGACGACTCTGCCGGCCGCGATCAAGTCGATGGACGTGATGCGCGCGGCCGGCCGAACCATCTCGTTCGACCCCAACCTGCGCCCGGCGCTGTGGTCGTCGACCGAGTCGATGCGGCACTGGATCAACGACCTCGCCGCGCGCGCCGACTGGGTGCTGCCCGGGATCGAGGAAGGCCTCATCCTCACCGGCCATGACACGCCCGAAGCCATCGCGCGTTTCTACCGCGAGCGCGGCGCGAAGCTGGTGGTGGTCAAGCTCGGTGCCAAAGGGGCCTACTACGACAGCGATGTCTCGGGCACCGGCACCGTCCCGGGCTTTCCGGTCAAGGAAGTGGTCGACACGGTGGGCGCCGGCGACGGCTTCGCCGCCGGCGTGGTCAGTGCATTGCTCGAAGGCAAGTCGGTGCAGGATGCCGTGCGCCGCGGCGCATGGATCGGCGCGCGTGCCGTGCAGGTGCTCGGCGACACCGAGGGCCTGCCGACGCGCGCGCAACTGGAGGAGGCCCGCCTGTGACGCGCAAGAACATCCTCGTCTTCCGCGAACTGCCCGACGACCAGCTCGCACGGCTCCAGGCCGCGCATGAAGTCACCGTCGCCAACCCGCGCATCGATGCGCAGCGCGCGTCCTTCGATGCCGCACTGCCGCTCGCGCACGGGCTGATCGGCTCCAGCTTTCCGATCGACGACGCGCTGCTCGCGCGTGCGCCGCTACTGGAGGTGGTGTCGAGCGTCTCCGTCGGCGTGGACAACTACGCACTCGCCGCGCTGCATGCGCGCGACATCCTGCTGTGCCACACGCCGGGCGTGCTGGACGAGACCGTGGCCGACACGGTCTTCGCACTGCTGATGGCGACCAGCCGCCGCGTGGTCGAGCTGTCGAATCTCGTGCGCGAAGGCCGTTGGACGAAGAACATCGGCGAAGACCTGTTCGGCTTCGATGTGCACGGCAAGACGCTGGGCCTCCTGGGCTTCGGCCGCATCGGGCAGGCGATCGCGCGACGTGCATCGCTCGGCTTCGGCATGCCGGTGCTCTATCACACGCGGCGGCCGGTGGATCTCGCCGCGCAGGCGCCCGAGTTGCAGGGTCGCGCCTTGTTCACGGCGCGTGACGAGCTTCTCGCACGTGCCGATTTCGTGGTCGCGATGCTGCCGCTGTCGGACAGCACGCGCGACATGATCGACGCGAGCGTGTTCGATGCGATGAAGTCCGGCGCGATCTTCATCAATGGCGGACGTGGCGCCACGGTGCGCGAAGACGCCTTGCTCGCGGCACTCGAAAGCGGGCGCCTGCGCGCCGCCGGGCTAGACGTGTTCGCCACCGAACCGCTGCCCGATGAATCGCCGCTGCGAACGCATCCGCGCGTGACGCCACTGCCGCACATCGGGTCCGCCACGCACGAGACGCGCCATGCGATGGCCGAACTCGCGACGACGAACCTGCTGCGCGCACTCGCGGGCGAGCGTCCCTTGGCGGTCTACGACACGGCTTCGGCTTGAACGCGGGAACGCCCATGCAACGCCCGGCCCGCGCGACCATCGCCGACGTTGCCAAGGCGGCGGGCGTGTCCAAGGCCACCGTCTCGCGCTTCCTCAACCACCGCGAGCGGCTGCTGAGCCCGGACATCGCGGCGCGCGTCGAGGCCGCCATCGCCCAGCTCGACTACACGCCGAGCCCCATGGCGCAGGCCCTGAGCCACGGCCGCTCGCGCCTCATCGGCCTCATCGTGGCCGACATCACCAATCCCTATTCGGTGGCGGTGTTGCGCGGCGCGGAGAAGGCCTGCCAGGACGCCGGCTACCTCGTGATGCTTTTCAACCTCGGCAACGACATCGACCGCGAGCGCGAAGCGATCGATGCGCTCGCGGGCTACCAGGTCGACGGCTTCATCCTGAACACGCTGGGCCGCGGCGTGGGCCTGGCGGATGCCGCGGCGCTGCACGGCAAGCCGGCGGTGCTGGTGGACCGGCGCCATGCGGGCATGCACACCGATTTCGTCTCCCTCGACAACGCGGCGGCCATGAAGGCGGCTTGCGGCCATCTGGTCGACGGCGGCTTTCGCGAGCTGCTCTACATCACGGAGCCGCTCAAGGGCGTGAGTTCGCGGCGCGAGCGGGCGACCGCTTTTGGCGCGTGCATGGCGGCGCACGAACCGCGGGTGGTGGGGAAGGTATTCGAGTGCACTGGCGATGACAGCGAGGGCCTCGACGCCGCGCTGCGCGCGCTGCACAAGCGGGCCAAGCGCGGCCGCCGCCCGGCGGTGCTCGCCGGCAACGCGGTCGTGACGCTGCGCGTGGCGAGCGCGATGGCGCGGCTCGGCCTGCATTTCGGCAGCGATATCGGCTTCATCGGCTTCGACGATCCCGATTGGGCGCCGCTGATCGGCCCTGGCCTGAGCGCGATCGCGCAACCCACCGATGCGATCGGGCGAACGGCGGCCACGTGCCTGATCGAGCGGCTCCAGGGTCTCGAAGGACCGCCGCGGCAGTTGCTGCTGCCGGGCGAGTTGATCGTTCGGGGGTCGTCAGGCCTGGCCTGATCTGTCCGCGGCGTCTTCCACCAACGCCAGCACCCGCAACGGGCTCCCCGACCCCTCCTGGATCTTCAGCGGCGCCGACACGATGAGCGCGCCGGTCGGCGGGAGCTGATCGAGATTCTTCAGGCACTGCAGCCCATAGCGGTTCGCGCCGTGCATCAGCGTGTGGCACGGGTATGCCAGCGGCCAGGCGTAGGACTGGCCGGCGTCGGTGTTGATCGTCTCGACGCCGAAGCCATGCACCTTGCGTTCGTGGATCAGCCACTCGACCGCCGCCTGCGTCGGCCCGGGCGTATGCGCACCGTCTTCCTGCATGTTGACGAACGCGACCGGATCGGCCAGGCGTTTGGACCAGTCGGTACGCAGCAATACCCACGCGCCTTCGGGGATGCGCCCGTGTGTGGCTTCCCAGGCCTGGAGGAACTCGACCGTCAGCAGCCAGTCGGCGTTGTGCGCGACTTCGGCGCTCGCATCGATCACCACGGCCGGTGCGATGAAGTTGTCGGGTGCGATCGTGTCGACCGTGTTGCGCGGATGGTCCTTGCCGGTGACCCAGTGGGCGGGCGCGTCGAAGTGCGTGCCGGTGTGTTCGCCGCAGGAGAAGTTGTTCCAGTACCAGCCCGGGCCTGCTTCGTCGTACTGGGAGATGCGTTCCATCTTGAACGCCGACACCTGGCCGAACTGCGGCGGCAGCTGCAGCGCGGGGAAGTCCTCGCTCAGGGTGTGGGTGAGGTCGATGGTGCGAACGGTGCGGTTGCGCATCGCGTGCGCGAGCTGGGTCAGGAGGCTCATCGGTGGAATCCAGTCAGAAAGGAACGGACAACGAAAGTGGAATGGCTCATTGGAGTACCTTGGCGCAGCAGCGCTTCGGTGTTCGCCTTCGGAGCGGCCGGGCGGCTCATGCGGCGCGCCGCGCGGTCACTTCGATCTCGACCTTGGCGCCCTCCACGGCGAGCGGGCTGCACACGGTGGTGTTTGCGGGGCGATGCGTGCCGAGGCGTTGCCGCAGCACCTGGCTCACCGCGATCACGTCGTCGCGGTCTGGCACGTAGACGCGCACCCGCACCACGTCAGCGAGACTGGCCCGGGCCTGCGCCAGTGCGCTCTCGATGGTGTCAAGCGCGAGTTCGCTTTGCTGCTCGGCGGTGTCGGGGAATGCGCCGGTCTTGAAGTCCTGGCCGATCGTGCCCGAGACGAAGACCCATTCGCCGTCGACGACCGCGCGCGAGTAGCCCGCGAGTTCCTCCCAGCGCGATCCGCTCTGGATGAATTGCCGCGCCATGCTCATATGGCAACCTCCATGCTTCGCATTGCGGTGCGAGCGCCTTCGGGCGGCCGGGTGGCGCTCATTGGGCCTTGAACCCCGAGTCGCGGATGACCTTGCCCCAGGTCGCGTTCGCATCGATGACCCACTGCTCGACCTCCTTGCCCGAAGCCGGCGTCACCTCGTTGCCCATCTTGGCGAGGCGCTCCTGCAGGTCCGGCTGCGCGAGCACCGTCTTCAGCGCGCGCTCGAAGGGCTCGATGAAATCCGCCGGCACGCCCTTCGGGCCGAAGAACGCGAGCCAGGGGTTCTTGTCGATGCCCTGGAGGCCCAGCTCGCGGAAGGTCGGGATGTCCGGCGCGGTCTTGCTGCGCTCTTCGCCGGAGCTCGCGAGGATGCGCACCTTGCCTGCGCGGTGGTACTCGATCAGTTCGGTCATCGAGGCGATGCCGATCGGGATCTGGCCCGCGAGCAGGTCCTGAACCATCGGCGCGCCGCCCTTGTACGGCACCGAGTTAATCGGCACGCCGAAGGACTTGCCGATGACATGCCCGATGAACTGCGGCACGCTGCCCGGAGCCGGTACGCCGTAGTTGGCTTCGGACGGATGCGCCTTCAGCCAAGCGCCGAGTTCAGCCATCGACTGCACGCCGGTGGCCGCGCTCACTGCGAGCACGTTGTAGTAGCCGGCAACGCCGGCGATCGGCGTGAAGTCCTTGACCGCGTCGTAGCCTGCGGCCGCGACGGTCAGCGGAATGATCACCTGCGTGTGGTCGATCGACAGCATGATCGTCGAGCCGTCTGCGGGCGCTGCCTTGAGCAGCTGCGCCGCGATCTGGCCGCCTGCGCCGGACTTGTTGTCGATGACGAAGACCTGCCCGTTCATCGCCTTGCCGAGCTTGTCGATGATCGCGCGCGCCACCACGTCGGTCGCGCCGCCCGGCGGGAAGCCCACCAGCACGCGGATCGGACCGCTGTAGGCCTTGGCGGCGGCGCCCAGCGGCAACGAGAGCGCAGGTGCGATCAATGATGCGGCGAAGGCCTGGCTGAACTGGCGTCGATTCATGCGGAAAGTCCTCGTGGTCATGGTGGGTGATGGTGGCGGGTCAGTCGGTGGCGGTACGGGCGAGCTGCGACTGGATCAGCAGCACCTCGACTTCGTGGCATCGCACGAGGCGCAGCCAGCGGTCGTCGTTCATGTCGGGCGTGCGCGATGCATGCAGGCTGATGCGGCAGCGGTCATCGCCTTCGCCGAATGCGGAGCCGGGTTCGACCGTCGCATGGATGCGCGGGCTCAGCATTTCGGGCGAGCCGCCCACGTGGTAGGTCACAGTCATGCGCGCGGCATCGGCGATGGGGCGGACCCAGCCGGGCTGGCCGTCGAAAAGCGAATGACCCTGCACCACGCCATTGCCGACGTCGCGCGTCTGCCAGCAGCCGAGTGCCCAATCGCCGAGCCGCACGCCATCGGCGAGAAAGGCGAGGGCACGCGCGGCCGGAACGCGGCAGAGCGCCGATGCGCAATGCATTTCAGGGGAGGTCGTCATGGGCATTCAGCGGGTGAGGCGGGCGAGTTCGCGCAGCGCGCCGACGACATCCTCGGCCGTGTTGTAGAAGTGCGGCGCGACGCGGATGACGTCGTTGCGCGCCGACACCACGTAGCCCGATTGCAGCATCCGTGCCTCGACCTCGGATGCGTTCGGGATGCGGATCGCGGTGTTGGCGCCCTTCGCGCCGGGTGTCTTCGGGCTCACGACCTCGAGGCCGAGGCGCGGGGCCTCTTCGAGCGCGACCGCGGAGAGATCGCCCAGATAGTCCTCGATCGCCGGCACCCCGATCTCGTTGATCAGGCCGATGGCGGCGCGCGCGACGCTCGCGCACATCATGGGGGGCGTGCCGGTGTTGAATCGCGCCGCGCCGTCCGCGAAGTCCAGCTTGGCCGGGTTGAATTCGAAGGGGTTCACGCGGCCGAACCACCCGGTGACGCTCGGCGTGAGCCGCTGTGCGAGCTCGGGCCGGACGTACAGGAAGGCGATTCCCGGAATGCCCAGCAGGTACTTCTGCGCACCGGCGGCCAGGATGTCCACCTGCTGCGCGCGCACGTCGATCGCGAGGGAGCCGGCCGACTGGTAGGCATCGACGAACTGCACCGCGCCGTGCTCGCGTGCCGCGCGCCCGGTGGCCGCGATGTCGACGATCTGCCCCTCGTAGAAGCAGGCGTGCGACACCGAGACCAGCGCGGTGTGCCCGTCGATCGCGCGCACCACCTTGTCGGTCGTGTCGCTCGCCCCGGGCTGCGCCTGCACGAAGCGCACCTGCGCGCCGCGCGGCTGCTGCGCGAGCCATACGTGGCAGATCGAAGGGAAGTCCAGGCTGCCGGTCACGATGGCCTGCCGCTCACCGTCGAAGTGCAGTGCGGACGCGATGGCCGACGCCGCATCCGACACGCTGCCGAGCACCGCGATGTCGTTCGCGTCGGCATGGATCATGCGGGCGAACTCGGCGCGCGCGAGCGCCACCTGGTCCATCCAGTAGCCCCAGTCGGCGCCGCGCCGCGTCCAGATGTCGAGGTAGTCGTCGATCGCGCGCTTGACCGGCAGGCTCAGTGCGCTCTGCGAGCAGCTGGACAGCTGGATGGTGTTCTCCAGGATGGGGAAGAGCTTTCGGTACGAAGAAAATGGATGGGTCATGAACTTGCCTTGTGCAGCGACAAGGCCTCGAGGCGATGAACAAGAAGGCCGAAACGGCAGCTTCCCCGTCGGCATGGATCGAGGTGCCGCAATTCGGCTGGGAGACATTGACCGCGGCGGGTGCGCCCACGGTGTCGTTCCGCAAGGGACAGACGCTCTTTTCGCAGGGCGACCCGGTCACGCATGTCCATGTGATCGAACAGGGGCGCGTGCGGCTGGTGCTGCTGTCCGAGGCCGGGCACGAAAAGCACATGGCGATCGTCGGCACGCACGGCATGGTCGGCGAATGCAGCGCCTTCCTCGACGGAAGGCATTCGGTCACCGCGGTGGCGTCGTCCGACGTGATGACGCGGCAGGTCGAGCGCGCGCACTTGCAGCGCTGCATGCAAAGCGATCCGGTCTGCATGCGCCAGGTGCTCTGGCTGATGAGCGTGAAGCTTCGCGTGCTCGCCAACCAGAACCTGCTGCTGAGCCAGGCGACGGCTGCGCAGCGGGTGGTCCACCATCTCGTGCAACTCGCCGGCACCTACGGCGAGGCGCAGGCTGCGGGCATCGCGATCCGCATTTCGTTCACGCACCAGGAGATGGCCAACATCACGGGGCTGAGCCGCGTGATGACCTCGAATGTGCTGATCCAGCTGCAGGAACAGGGGCTGATCGAGATGGTTCGGTCGCATTGCGTGATTCGCGATATGCAGGGATTGAGGCGCCTCGCGCCGGGCTTGTAGGGCAGTGGTGGTCGGGTCGCGGGTCAGTGTAGGAATCGCTGCCGCGGCCGTATGTCAACGGCTTTACAAGGGCTGAAATTTTTCCGGCGCCGCCATTTCGACCGGGGCACTCGTCATTTCGTCCGGAAGCCGCGCGTCCTCGACGCTCTGGCGGCTTCCGGCCGGCGGTACTCGCTCCTAGAGTCGTTCGCATCCACAGCGAAATGTTCTCGAAGGGAATCACATGGCAGCGCCCATCATCCGCAAGGTCCTCGTCCTCGGCGCCGGCAAGGTCGGCAGCACGGTCGCCGACATGGTCGCCGAGTACCACCGCCTTCCCGTCACGCTCGCAGACCGGCAGCACGTGCGGCACGAACCCGGTGACCGGCTGGTGACGCGCGCGATCCTCGACGTGGAAGACGAAGCATCGCTGGCCGCCGTGCTGGCGGCGCACGACGTGGTCATCAATGCGTTGCCGTTCTTCCTCGCGGCGCGCGTCGCGGCGGCGGCCCATGCGGCGGGCGTCCACTACTTCGACCTGACCGAAGACGTTGCCGCCACCACCGCGATCCGTGCGCTGGCGGTGGATGCAAATACCGTGCTGATGCCCCAGAGCGGCCTTGCCCCCGGCGTGATCGGCATGCTCGGGGCGCATCTCTCGGGTCGCTTCGACGAGCTCTGCGATCTGCATCTGCGCGTGGGTGCGCTCTCGCGGCACGCGACCAACGGCCTGCGCTACAACCTCACCTGGAGCATCGACGGCGTCATCAACGAGTACTGCCAGCCGTGTGTCGCCATTGCGCAGGGGCAGCGCGTGTCGGTGCCGCCGCTGGAGGGGTACGAGACACTGGTGCTCGACGGCGACACCTACGAGGCCTTCAACACCTCCGGCGGACTCGGCACGCTGTGCGAGACGCTGGCCGGCCGCGTGCGCAATCTCGACTACAAGACGATCCGCTATCCGGGCCATCGCGATGCGATGAAGCTGCTGCTGCACGACCTGCGCCTGATCGAGCGGCGCGACCTGCTGCGGCAGGTGCTGGAGAACGCGGTGCCGCACAGCCGCGAGGACATGGTGATCGTCTTCGCCTCCGCATCCGGGCTGCGCGGCGGGCGCTTCGAGCAGGAGACGCGCATGGCGCGCATCCACGGCGGCCGCCTGCGCGGCGTGGACCGCACCGCCATCGAGCTCTCGACCGCTGCCGGGGTGGTCGGGGTCTTCGAGCTGCTTCGCACCGGTCGGCTGCCGGCACGTGGCTTCGTGGGGCAGGAGCAGATCGCGCTCGAGGACTTTCTTTCAACCCGGGTCGGTACCTGCTATGCCGGCCTGGCCGAATCGGGGGCGAATCCGACAGCGGCGGCACCGCACCGCGCAAGCACCTTCGCTCATACTTGGCCACCCCAGGCGCGACGCCGGGCCCGGAAGGAGCCACGCACATGAACGACGCGAACGATCTGTCCGCACTTTTCGAGCGCTGCGGCATCGGCGCTTCCCGACGCACCGGCGGCACGCTCGTCGTGCGCTCGGCCATCGATGGTGCGGAACTCGCGCGGCTGCACGAGACGCCGGAAGCATCGATGCCGGAGGTGATCGCGCGCGCCAGGGCCGCATTCCAGCGCTGGCGCGACGTGCCGGCGCCGGTGCGCGGCGAACTCGTTCGTCTCTGGGGCGAGGAGCTTCGCAAGGGCAAGGCCGACATCGGCCGCGTGATCTCGGTGGAGGTCGGCAAGATCGCCCAGGAGGGCCTCGGCGAAGTGCAGGAGGGCGTCGACATCTGCGAATTCGCGCTCGGGCTCTCGCGGCAGCTCCATGGCAAGACCATCGTGTCGGAGCGGCCCGGGCATCGCATGATGGAGCAGTACCATCCGCTCGGCCCCGTGGCGATCATCACCGCGTTCAACTTTCCGAGCGCGGTGTTCGCATGGAACGCGGCGATCGCGCTGGTGTGCGGCGATCCGGTGATCTTCAAGCCGTCGGAGAAAGCGCCGCTTTCGGGTCTCGCGACCTTCAGGGCCCTGGAGCGTGCCATCGCACGTTTCGGCGACCGCGCGCCGGAGGGCCTTGCGCAGATCGTGGTGGGCCGCGCCGCGCAGGCAGAGGCGCTGGTCGACAGCCCCGACATCCCGCTCGTCTCGGCCACCGGCTCGACGCGCATGGGCCGTGAGGTCGGCCCGCGCGTGGCGGCGCGCTTCGGCCGGCGCATCCTCGAACTCGGCGGCAACAACGCGATGATCGTGACGCCGAACGCGGACATCGACATGGCGCTTCGGGCGATCCTCTTCAGCGCGGTGGGTACGGCGGGGCAGCGCTGCACCTCGCTGCGCCGGCTCATCGTGCATCGCTCGGTGAAAGATGTGCTGATCCCCAAGCTGCTGGCCGCCTACGAAAGCTTGCGCATCGGTCATCCGCTGGAAGAAGGCACGCTGGTCGGCCCACTGATCGACGAGGCGGCGTTCCACGCGCTGCAACTCGCCGTCGCAGAAGTCGAAGCGCAGGGCGGCCGCATGCTCACCGGCGGCGGGCGCGTGCTGGCGGATCGCTTCCCGAAGGCCTTCTACGTGCGTCCGGCCATCGCCGAAATGCCTGTGCAGACCGGGCTCGTGCGCCGCGAAACCTTTGGTCCGCTGCTCTACGTGCTGGCCTACGACGACTTCGAGGAGGCGATCGAGTTGCACAACGATGTGCCACAGGGGCTCTCCTCGTGCATCTTCTCGAACGACATGCGAGAGGTCGAGCGCTTCATCTCCGCCTCGGGCTCCGACTGCGGCATGGCGAACGCGAACATCGGTCCGAGCGGCGCCGAGATCGGCGGGGCATTCGGTGGTGAGAAGGAGACCGGCGGCGATCGCGAAAGCGGCTCCGATGCGTGGAAGCAGTACATGCGCCGGACGTCCAACACGATCAACTATTCGACCGAGCTGCCGCTCGCGCAGGGCATCACGTTTGGCTGATGCGCGATCGCTATGCCGCGAGACGCACCGGGATCCGGCGGCGCCCGAACCCGCTCTTGAAGGCTCCGAAGCGGCCCGCGAGCGGCGTGCCGCAATGCGCGCAGGCGCCGCGCTCGTCGAGCCGGTAGTCCAGCACCAGATACCAGTCGCGCCGCACCAGCGGCGCGTGGCATGACGCACAGAAGGTGGTGCCGCCTTCGACGTCGTGCACGTTGCCGGTGTAGACGTGATGCAGCCCGTTGGCGAGCGCGATCGCGCGGGCGCGCTTCAGCGTCGCCGGCGGCGTGGGCGCCACATCCAGCATCTTGTAGTCCGGGTGGAAGGCGGTGAAGTGCAGCGGCACGTCAAGGCCGAGGTGGTCGGCGATCCAGCGCGTCATCGCTTCGATCTCGGCGCTGTCGTCGTTGTGGCCGGGAATCAGGAGCGTCGTAATCTCGAACCAGCAACGGGTTTCGTGCTTCAGGTACTGCAGCGTGTCGAGCACCGGCGCCAGGTGCGCGCCGGTCTGCTGGAAGTAGAAGCGTTCGGTGAAACCCTTGAGGTCGACGTTCGCCGCATCCATCCGCTCGTAGAACGCGCGGCGGGGGGTGGCGTGCATGTAGCCGGCGGTCACGGCCACGCTGTGCAGGCCCAGCGCGTGGCAGGCATCGGCGGCGTCCATCGCGTACTCGGCGAAGATCACCGGGTCGTTGTAGGTGAAGGCCACGCTGTCGGCGCCGCTTTCCTTGGCGGCTCGTGCGATGCGTTCGGGCGAGGCCGTGTCCATCAGCCGGTCCAACTCGCGGCTCTTGGAGATGTCCCAGTTCTGGCAGAACTTGCACGCGAGGTTGCAGCCCGCGGTGCCGAAGCTCAGCACGCTGCTGCCGGGAAGGAAATGGTTGAGCGGCTTCTTCTCGATCGGGTCGATGCAGAAGCCCGAACTGCGTCCGTAGGTGGTGAGAACCATCGCGTCGCCGACGCGCTGCCGCACGAAGCACATGCCGCGCTGCCCCTCGTGCAGTCGGCAGTCGCGCGGGCAGAGGTCGCACTGGATGCGTCCGTCGTCCAGGCGGTGCCACCACTGGGCGGGCCGGTCCATCGGAAACCCGTTCACGCCTCGAAGGCGATTGCGCTGTAGCCGACGACGCGGTCGTGATCGCCCGCGGTGTCGCCGGAGTTGCGCAGGTCGAGCAGGCGCGGATTCAGCCCATGGCGGCGCGCCGCCAGCAAGGCCCCGTTGATGGCCTCCGAGCCGCAGGCTTCGTGCGGTGTGAGCCTCGCATCGAAGTCCAGGATGCGCTGCACGGTCGCCTCGTCGGCGAGCTTTGCCTTCGCGTAGGGCAGGTAGTGCGACAGGTCCGAACTGATGACGATCAGCGTTTCGTCGCCGCCCCAGAGCCGCTCCAGCACCTCCGCGACCGCGGCGCCGTCGGTATCGCCGACCACCAGCGGCACCAGCGTGAAGTCGCCGAGCGCCGCCTGCAGGAAGGGCAGGTGCACTTCGAGCGAATGCTCCTGCGCGTGCGCTCGGTCGCTGCGGATCACCTGCGGCAGATCGGCGATGCGGTCGAGCATCTCGCGATCGATGGGAACCCGGCCGAGCGGCGTCTGGAAGGCGCCGGCCTCCGGTGCGGCAAGGCCGTTCACCCACACGCGATGCGCAGGCCCCAGCAGCACCACGCGGCGGATGGGCGTTGCGTCCGGACGCTGGAGCAGGGCGTACGCGCTCGCGGCGACGGGCCCGGAATAGACGTAGCCGGCGTGCGGCGCAATCAGCAGCTTGGGCCGGGGGTGCGCTTTCAGATCCTCGCCGGCGCCGTCGCGCAGAAGGGCCTCGACCTGTTCACGCAACTCGCGCTGTGCGGATGGATAGAACAGGCCTTGAACGGCGGCGTGGCGCACGGCGGGCATTGAGCGGCTCCAGCCGTTGAATTTGAACCGTTCGGATTCGAAAATCAAATCCTGTCCTCGATGTCCTCACCCGGAGCGTGCCATGAACGAAGAAACCTTCAACATCAGCATCCGCAAGTTCCTCAAGATGGTCGGCGTGAGTTCGCAGCGAGAGATCGAACAGGCCGTCGCCAAGGCGTTGGCGTCAGGATCGATTGCAGACAACACTGCGTTGCCTGTAAAGATGACGCTCGAGATCCCTGGTGTGCAGCTCAAGGTCGGATTCGATGGAGAAATCCATCTGGGGTGACCTTTCCGGCGGGGCGGTCCCGCCGGTCCCGACGGGCTCTCGAGTTCAGGCCGCAGGCGGCGGCGGAACCGCGCTGCGGCGATCCAGCTTGCGACTGAGCACCACCGAGGTGTGCGTGTGCTGGATGCCCTCGATGAGCCCGATTCGGTCGAGCAGCGCATCGAGCTGCTCGTTCGTCTCGCAGCGCAGCAGCACCATGTAGTCGAACTGCCCGCTGACCGCCGAGACCTCTTCGACCTCGGGCAGGCGTTCGAGTGCGCGCATGACCGCGGCGCCGGTCTTGGGCGCCACGCTGAGCCCGCAATAGGCGCGCACCGCGGCTTCCTCCAGCCGCTTGCCGAGACGCACGCCATAGCCGGCGATCACGCCCTCGCGCTCCAGGCGTGCGATGCGGGCGACGATGGTGGTGCGCGCCACGCCGAGCTTGCGCGCGAGCAGCGCGGTGGATTCGCGCGCGTTGGCTTGCAGCAGGCTCAGCAGGTGGCGGTCGGTGTCGTCCATGGACGCCTCAGGCGGACAGCGCCCGTGAGCAAGACATGCGTGGGCACCCGCGGAACCGGCTCCGCCGGGCCGCAGGGGTGCGCCCCCTGGAGGGGATGCAGAGCCACCCGTAGTGGGTGGGCGAGGCTGGGGGTGGTCACACCTCCGCGATCAGCTCGATCTCGACGCACGCGCCGAACGGAATCTGCGCCACGCCGAAGGCGCTGCGTGCATGCGCGCCTTTCTCGCTGCCGAACACTTCGGCGAAGAATTCGCTCGCGCCGTTGGTCACGAGGTGCTGCTCGGTGAAGCTGCCGGTCGAGTTGACGAGGCTCATCACCTTCACGATGCGCTTGACCTTGTCGAGGTTGCCGACCGCCGCGTTCAGCGTGCCGAGCAGGTCGATCGCGATCGCGCGCGCGGCCTGCTTGCCCTCCTCGGTCGTCATGTTGGCGCCGAGCTGGCCGACCCACGGCTTGCCGTCCTTCTTGGCGATGTGGCCGGAGAGGAACACCAGATTGCCGGTCTGCACGAAGGGCACGTAGGCGGCGGCGGGAACGGAGACGGGCGGCAGCGTGATGCCGAGGCTCTTGAGTTTGTCCTGGATGCTCATGGAATGTCCTTGTTGTCGGATGGCTGGGAGTCGGATGGCGGATTGTCCGCCACCGGGCCCGCTTGGGCGCGCGCGGCATTCGCGGCCTCGTCGCGACGCTCCTCGATCGGCTGCACCGTGACGCCGACGTGCAGCGAGTGACGCGCGCCGCCGTGCAGCACGCCGCGCATCGGCGATACGTCGGAATAGTCGCGGCCGACCGCAAGCGTCACGTAGTCTTCGCCGGGCTGCCGGCCGTTGGTCGGATCGAAGTCGACCCAGTCGCCGGGCCCGTCGGCACCCGGCAGGTAGACCGAGACCCACGCATGCGACGCATCCGCGCCCACCAGGCGCGGCTGGCCGGGCGGCGGCTGGGTGAGCAGGTAGCCGCTGACGTAGCGCGCCGGCAGGCCCAGGGTTCGCAGGCACGCGATCATGATGTGCGCGAAGTCCTGGCACACGCCGCCGCGCTGCGCGAGCGCCTCGACCGCCGGCGTGCTGATCTCGGTGCTCTCGGCGTCGTAGTCGAAGTCCTTGAACATCCGCAGCGCGAGGTCCATCGCGACGTCGAAGGTCGGGCGGCCGGCGGCGAAGCTCGGCCGCGCATAGGCCGCGAAATCGTCATGGCGCGGCACGTAGCGCGACGGAAAGAGAAACTCGGCCGCCGGGTCGTAGTGCGAGTCCTTGATGTAGCGGAAGCGTTCGCGCACCTCCTCCCACGGCAGGTCGCGCGCGACCGAGGCGGGCAGCTGCGGCACCGAGGTTTCGACCACGCTTTCGGCGGTGACGAAGAGTTCCTCGTGCGTCGAGTCGAGCGCGAAGAAGTTGCGCGTATTGCCGTACACATCTGGCGATTCGCTGCTTTGCGCCGGCGGCGGAGTGATCCGGAGCGCATGGCTCACCAGCCGCTGCGAAGGCGTGTTCATCGGCTTCAGGTGCGCCAGGTGCTGCGCGGTGTCGACCGGCGGCGTGTAGTCGTAGCGTGTGAAGTGGGTGACGTGAAGCAGCATGTCATGCTCCCACGGAGCGCAGGGATTCGGACGTGAGCGTGAAATAGCGCGTGCCGATCGCGTCCGAGACATGGTAGGCGGCGGTTTCGCACGCGGCGCACAGGTCGAGCAGGCCGCGGTACTGCGCGTCGGCGCCGGCTTCGCAGAGGTGTTCCAGCGTCCAGGTGTCGGGGTCGGGCAGTTCGTAAGACAGTGCGGAGAGCTTGCCCGGCGCGCTGCCCGCGAGCTTGGCGATGCGCTTGCGCAGGGTGTGCGTGACCCAGGCGAGCGATCGCGGGTTGTCGCCGTCGAGCACCAGCAGGTCGACCAGCGTCGCGACATCGCGCCGCTGCTGGTAGCGCGCATGGAAGGTGATCGTGCTGTCGAACAGCGCCACCATCGCCTCGAAGCCGGGCACCTCGTGCACCGCGCCGGTCTCGAAGCCCGCCGCGAGCGTGCTGCACAGAAAGGCCAGCCGCTCGATGTGCCGTCCGATGGACAGCAGGCGCCACGCATCGTCGCGCGTCATGCGGTCGGTCTGCGCGCCGGTCATCGCGGCCAGCGCGGTGCTCGCCGATTCGAGCAGGCGCAGCGCGGCGCCGGACTCATAGCCCGCTTCGCCCTTCTCGCCGGCCTGTTCGGCGCTGCGGCGCAGGAAGTCGGCTTCGGCGCGCACGATCTGGTTCCAGTGGTCCTGGGACAGCCGCTCGCGCACCGCAGCGGCCGCGCGCCGCACGCAGCTCAGGCTGAAGCCGACGCTGCCGCCGTGCTCGACGTCGCCCAGTTCGGCGATCAGCACGCGCTCGAACACCCGCCGCGATTTCGGCAGGCTCGGCACCTCGCGCGGCACGAGTGCGTTGCGTTCCGCGAGCTGGTGCAGCCAGTGGAGCAGTGCGCGGGAAGAGGCTTCCTCGCCGCCGAGCAGGTCGAGCGTGACGCGTGCGAGGCGCACCGCGTTCTCGGCCCGCTCGGTGTAGCGCCCGAGCCAGAACATGTTCTCTGCGGCCCGGCTGGTGACCGGTGCGCGATGCCGCGCGAGCGAGGCCGGCGTTGCGTGCGAGGGGAGCAGCGTGGTCATGTCGACCTCGCCGAGCGTCTGCACCCAGACGTCGGCGCTGCTGCCGCCGCGCTGCATCGAGGCGATCTGCGCATCGGGGCCGGCCAGCCGCGCGAGGCCGCCCGGCAGCACGCGCCACGACTGCGGGCCGTCGCTGATCGCGAAGGCGCGCAGCACCACGGCGCGCGGCGCGATGTGGCCGCGGTCGAAGTTCTGCGCCCAGGTCGGCATCTGCGACAGCGGGAGATAGCTCTGCACCGTGTGCTCGTCGCCCCGGCGCATGATGCGGCCCGCCCATTCGTCGAGCGCGCGCTGGCCCATGCGGGTGCCGAGCACCGAGTCGAAGCTGGTGTGCGAATCGTCGCCGGGGTAAGTTGCCTTGATCGCGCAGTCGGAGAGCAGCGGGAGCACCGCTTCCATCGCGGCGCGCTCGCCGCACCACCAGGTCGGCAGCGCCGGCAGTTGCAGCTTCTCTTCGAGCAACCGACGCGAGAGCGCCGGCAGGAAGCCCAGGAGCGCCGGCGATTCGAGAAACGCCGAGCCGGGCATGTTGGCAACGAGCACGTTGCCGGCGCGGATGGCCTGCAGCAGCCCGGGCACGCCCAGCGTGGAATCCGGGCGCAGTTCGAGCGGGTCGAGGAACTGGTCGTCCATCCGCTTGATCAGCCCGTGCACCGGCCGCAGGCCCTGCAGCGTCTTGAGGTAGAGCCGCTGGTCGCGCACCGTGAGGTCGTTGCCTTCGACCAGCGTGACGCCGAGGTAGCGCGAGAGGTAGGCGTGCTCGAAGTAGGTCTCGTTGTACGGGCCCGGCGTCAGCAGCGCGATGTGCGGCGGCTGTCCGGCGGGGCACATGCGCTGGAGGCCTTCCATCATCGCGTTGTAGGTCGCGGCGAGGCGCTGGACGTTCAGGTTCTCGAAGGCCTGCGGGAACTGGCGCGCGATGGCGAGGCGGTTTTCCAGCAGGTAGCCCAGGCCCGAGGGCGCCTGCGTGCGCTGCGAGACCACCCACCAGTTGCCGTCCGGCCCGCGTGCGAGGTCGAAGGCCGCGATATGCAGCCAGGTGTCGCCGGGCGGCTTCACGCCATGCATGGCGCGCAGGTAACCCGGATTGCCTTGCACCAGCGCCGGCGGCAGCAGCCCTTCGGAGAGCAGTTGCTGCGGCCCGTAGACATCGGCCATCACGCGGTCGAGCAGGCGCGCGCGCTGCTGGACCCCGGCTTCGATCTGCGCCCAGCTTTCGGGCGAGACGATCAGCGGAAAAAGATCGAGCGACCACGGCCGCTGCGGTCCGTGGGCGGCATCGGCATACACGTTGTAGGTGACGCCGTTGTCGCGGATCTGCCGCTCCAGGCTGACCGCGCGGCGCGGCAGGTCGTCGAAGCCGCCGGGGCCGAGGTTCTCGAAGAAGCCGGCCCAGGGCGGGGCGAGCGGTGCGTGTTCGCCGGGGGCGAGATCGGTCTCGTCGGCGGCCGGCGCGGCGGGCGGTACCGAGGCCGCGTCGTAGAGCGGCGCGGGCTGTGAAGGGGTGCCGAGGCGCGGGGTGCTCTGTGGCGTTGCGATGCCGCGCAGCTCGTCGAAATGCCCCGGCGCGGCCGGTGGCGCGAGCGCGGACGCCAGCTCGGCCGGCGCTTCGAGCGCCTGGGCATCGAAGAGAGATGTGTTCTGTGAGTCCACGGTGCGCTGATTGTCACACCGTGGACACGCAATGCCGCTTCGTCAACGGAGTGGCTAGCGCCGCAGATCCAGCGTGAACGGGAACTCGCGGCTGCCGCTGATCTCGATCGTCGCCGGCGGCGTGGTCATCAGGCCCGGCGTGTGGCCCATGCGCGAGAAGCGTGCGTGGCGGCGGCTTTCCGCTTCGTAGGCATTCACCGGGAAGGTCTCGTAGTTGCGCCCGCCCGGGTGCGCGACGAAGTACTGGCAGCCGCCGAGCGAGCGCTTCATCCAGGTGTCGACGATGTCGAAGGTCAGCGGCGCATGCACGCCGATGGTCGGATGCAGCGATGAAGGCGGATTCCACGCCTTGTAGCGCACGCCCGCGACGAATTCGCCCATGGTGCCGGTCGGCTGCAGCGGCAGCACCTGGCCGTTGACTGTGATGACGTGGCGGCTCTCGTTCATGCCGGTGACGCGGATTTCGACGCGCTCCAGCGACGAATCCACATAGCGCACCGTGCCGCCGGGCGCGCCTTCCTCGCCCATCACGTGCCAGGGTTCGAGCGCGTTGCGCAGCGACAGCTCCACGCCCATCGCCTGCACCTGCCCGACGAGCGGGAAGCGGAACTCGAAATGCGGTGCGAACCAGTTCGGGTCGAAGGCGAAGCCGGCCTGGCGCATTTCGCTGATCACGTCCTCGAAGTCCATCTTCACGAAGGTGGGCAGCAGGAAGCGGTCGTGCAGCTCGGTGCCCCACCGGGTGGCCGGCGCGGCGTAGGGCGCATCCCAGAAACGGGCGACCAGCGCGCGCAGCAGCAGTTGCTGCGCGATGCTCATGCGTGCGTGCGGCGGCATCTCGAAGGCGCGCAGCTCCAGCAGGCCGAGGCGGCCGGTGCTGGAATCGGGCGAGTAGAGCTTGTCGATGCAGAACTCGCTGCGGTGGGTGTTGCCGGTGACGTCGATGAGGATGTTGCGCAGCGTGCGGTCCACCAGCCACGCGGGCATGTTCTGGCCGTAGATCTCGCGGCTGCGTGCGATTTCCTTGAGCGCGATCTCCAGCTCGTAGACCTGGTCGTTGCGCGCCTCGTCCACGCGCGGGGCCTGGCTGGTCGGGCCGATGAACATGCCCGAGAACAGGTAGCTCAGCGACGGATGGTTGTGCCAGTACAGCAGCAGGCTCGCGAGCAGCTCGGGCCGGCGCAGGAAGGGACTGTCCGCCGGCGTCGCGCCGCCGAGCACGAAATGGTTGCCGCCGCCGGTGCCGGTGTGGCGCCCGTCCGTCATGAATTTCTCGGCCGACAGGCGCGTCTCGAAGGCCGCGTGGTAGAGAAACTCGGTGTGCGCGACCAGTTCGCCCCAGTTGTGCGCCGGATGGATGTTGACTTCGATGACGCCCGGGTCGGGGGTCACCTGCAGCAGCTTCAGGCGTGGGTCGCGCGGCGGCGGGTAGCCTTCGATGACGATCTTGACGCCGAGCTCCTCGGCGGTGGCCTCGACGGCGGCGACCAGGTCGAGATAGTCCTCCAGGCGAGCGAGGGGTGGCATGAAGACGTAGAGCACGCCCGAGGCGGTGCCGACCTTTTCCGCCGCCGGCCCGTTGGCGCGGCGCGGGTCGCGTACCTCGACGCACAGCGCGGTGCGGGTGATCCAGTGGGCGGACTCGCCGCGGCGCGGCTGGCGCGTTTCGGCGGAATCCTGCGCCGCTCCGTCGCGCAAGGCCGCGGCTTCGCCCGGCGACTGCATCCGCAGCGCGCTGGGCACGGCTTGCGGTGCGCCGAAGTCGTAAGGCACCCTGCCGCGATCGGCATCGCCTGCACCGAACGAACCGGCCATGCCTGCCGCATAGCGCGCACGGTAGTCGGCCGCAGCGGGCAACCCGTCGCGCGGCGCGGTCGGGTCGCGTTCGACGAGGTAGGGATAGTCGCCCTTGCTGGCCCACGGCTGCGAGTCGAGCGGCAGTCGGTAGCCCATCGACGAATCGCCGGGCATGAGGTAGAGCCGGTCATCGCGCAGGAACCATGGTCCGGTCTTCCAGCCGGGGCCGGCGAGGGCGGGCGCATCGCTGTCGGCGTTCGAGGCCTCGATCGGCAGCATGTAGCCGATCACCGCATCCAGCTTCTGCGTGAACACGCGGCGCAGGCGCACGCGCTCCAGCTCGTCGTCGAGCTTCGAGTCGAAGGGGTCCACGTTCACCGGCAGCCGGCGCTCGCGCCACAGGTAGTAGTAGACGTCCTCGTAGCCCGGCTGGATGTAGCGCTCGGTCAGGCCCAGCCGCCGCGCCAGCGCGTTGGTGAAGCGCTGCGCATCCTCGCTCGTGTAGTTCGTCGGATGCCGCTCGTCGGCGAAGAGGTCGGGGTTGTGCCAGATCCTTTCGCCATCGGCCCGCCAGAAGATCGACAGCGCCCAGCGCGGCAACTGCTCGCCCGGGTACCACTTGCCCTGCCCGAAGTGCAGGAAGCCGCCTTCGCCGTATTCGGCGCGCAGCTTCTGCACCAGCTCGGTCGCGTAGCCGCGCTTGGTGGGGCCGAGCGCGTCGGTGTTCCATTCGGGCGCGTCGCGGTCGGTGGTCGCGACGTAGGTCGGCTCGCCGCCCATCGTCAGGCGGACGTCGCCGGCCTTCAGGCGCTTGTCCACCGCCTCGCCGAGCGCGAGCACGTCGTCCCATTGCTCCTCGGTGTAGGGCTTGGTCACGCGCGGGGATTCGTAGATGCGCGTGACCTTCATCTCGTGGCCGAAATCGACCTCGGCCTCGTCCACCGCGCCCTCGATCGGCGCGGCGCTGGACGGGGTGGGCGTGCAGGCGAGCGGAATGTGGCCTTCGCCTGCGAGCAAGCCCGACGTGGCGTCGAGCCCGATCCAGCCGGCGCCCGGCAGGTAGACCTCGCACCAGGCGTGCAGGTCGGTGAAGTCGACGGTGGTGCCGCTCGGGCCGTCGAGCGACTTCACGTCGGGCGTGAGCTGGATCAGGTAGCCCGAGACGAAGCGCGCAGCGAGGCCGCAGTGCCGCAGCAACTGCACCAGCAGCCAGCCCGAATCGCGGCACGAGCCCGACCCGTTGGCCAGCGTTTCTTCCGGCGTCTGCACGCCGGGTTCCATTCGGATCAGGTAGTTGACGTCCTGCTGCACCTGCTGGTTGATCTGGACGAGGAAATCGATCGTGCGTTGTTCCTTGCGGTCGATCTTGTCGAGATACGCCTGCACCAGCGGCGTGGGCGCATCAGCAACGAGGTAGGGCGCGAGCTCCTGCGCCTGCGCCTCGGTGTATTTGAAGGGGAAGGTCTCGGCCTGCGGTTCGAGGAAGAAGTCGAAGGGGTTGTAGACCGCCATCTCGACGACCAGGTCGACCGTGACCTTGAAGGCGGTCGTCTTCTCGGGGAACACCAGTCGGGCGAGGTAGTTCGCGAAAGGGTCCTGCTGCCAGTTGATGAAGTGCTGCTCGGGCTCGATCCGCAGCGAATACGAGATCACGTTGCTCCGGCAGTGAGGTGCAGGTCGCAGGCGGATGACCTGCGGCCCCAATTGCACCGGACGGTCGTACTTGTAGTGGGTGACGTGGTGGAGCGCGGCGTGGATGGACATGTTGTTCAGTGCGTCGGTCGTGCCTCGGGTGAGACGCATACTAGCCGACACAGAAAGCAATTAGCGCGCCAAAAAGCGGCGTGACAGGGAGCGTTGAGGTATGCAGGGATGGGATGTGCGCGGCCTGCGGGTGCTGGCCGCCATGCTGGGTTTCGTCGTTGGAACGGCGTTGCAATTGCAACAGGCGGCGCTCTGGCGCGAGGCGGTCTATGCGGCGCTCGTCGCGGGGGCGATGGCTGGCGGATTCGCGCTGCGCCCATTGGAGCGGCTGCGGCGCGGCGCGCTCGTCCTGACGGTGGCGCTGCTTCTCGGCGGCATGGCCGGTGCCGGCCTCGCGGGCTGGCGCGCAGTGTGCTTTGCAGCCGATGCGCTGCCGCGGGCGCTCGACGGCAGCGATCTGGTGGTGACCGGCGTGGTCGCACAGATGCCGCTGCGCAACGAAAGCGGATTGCGCTTCACGCTCGAAGTCGAATCGGCACGCTGGCCCGGCCGTGCGGACGACGGGCGCGCGCCGCCCCGGGTGCCGCCGCGCGTCTCGATCGGCTGGTATGCGGACGCGAGCGGCGAGCCGGGCGCGCCGCTGCACGCGGGCGAACGCTGGCGGCTGCCGGTGCGGCTGAGAGCGCCGCATGGCAACTTCAATCCGCACGGCTTCGACTACGAGTTGCGCCTGTGGGAGCAGGGCGAGCAGGCGACCGGCTACGTGCGTGGCGGCGTGCCGCCCCCCGAGCGCATCGCAACGACATGGCGCCATCCGATCGAGCGCGCACGGGAAGCGGTGCGCGATGCCATCCTGATGCGCGTGCCCGATCGCCAGAGCGCGGGCGTGATCGCCGCGCTGGTCACGGGCGACCAGAACGCGATCGAGCGCGCCGACTGGGACGTCTTCCGCGCGACCGGCGTGGCGCACCTCATGGCGATCTCGGGGCTTCACGTGACGATGTTCGCCTGGCTTGCCGCGTTGGCGGTCGAGGCCCTGTGGCGCCGCAGCCGCCGCTTGATGCTGCGGTGGCCGGCGCAGCATGCGGGGCTTGCCGGCGGCGTGGCGCTCGCGGCGCTCTATGCGGCCTTCAGCGGCGGGGGCGTGCCGTCTCAGCGCACGGTGTGGATGCTGGCGGTCGTCGGCCTGCTCCGGCTCGGCGGGCGGATGTGGCCCTGGCCGTTCGTGTGGCTGCTGGTCTGCGCGGTGGTGGTGGCGATCGATCCGTGGTCGCTGACGCAGCCGGGCTTCTGGCTCAGCTTCGTGGCGGTGGGGGTTCTCTTCGCCGCGGGCAACGGTGCGACCGACGATGCGCGCGCCGGCGTTGCAACGCGCATCGCCCGGTTGCTGCGCGAGCAGTGGGTCGTGACGCTGGCGCTGACGCCGCTCACCCTGTTGCTGTTCCAGCAGATCTCGGCGGTCGGGCTGCCGGCCAACCTGATCGCGATTCCCTGGGTGACGCTGGTGGTGACGCCGCTTTCCATGCTCGGCCTGCTGATTCCCGCCCTCTGGGAGGTGGCTTCATGGGCGGTGCAGGCGCTGTCATGGCTTCTGCAATGGTTCGCGCAATGGCCGTTCGCGACCCTGTCGATGCCCACGCCGCCGATCTGGACGGCCGCCGCGGGCGTCCTCGGCGGCATCGTGCTCGCCATGCGCCTGCCGTGGTCCATTCGCGTGCTCGGGCTGCCGCTGTTGGCGCCGGCGCTGCTCTGGCAGCCGCTGCGCCCGGCGATGGGGGAGTTCGAACTGCTGGCTGCCGACGTGGGGCAGGGCAACGCGGTGCTGGTGCGCACTGCATCCCACAGCCTGCTTTACGACGCCGGTCCCCGGTACAGCCTGGCCGGCGATGCCGGGCACCGCGTGCTCGTGCCGCTGCTGCGGGCTTTCGGCGAGCGGCTGGACGCCGTCGTCCTGAGTCATCGCGACACCGACCACACCGGGGGCGCGCCGGCGGTGCTGGCGATGCAGCCGGCGGCGCGGCTGCTGAGTTCCATCGAGGCCGACCATCCGCTCCAGACGCTGCGGAAGGCGCAGCGCTGCGTCGCCGGCCAGCGTTGGACGTGGGACGGCGTCGACTTCGAGATCCTCCATCCCTCGGAAGGCGACTACGGCGGCTTCGCCAGGCCGAACGCGATCTCGTGCGTGCTGCGCATCGGCAACGGGCGCGCGACGGCATTGCTCGCAGGCGACATCGAGCAGGCGCAGGAGGCCGCGCTGGTCGCCCGCCATGCCGATCGGCTGGCGGCCGACGTTCTGCTCGTGCCCCACCACGGCAGTAAGACCTCGTCGAGCCCACCGCTGCTCGAGGCGGTACACCCGCGCCTCGCGATCGTCCAGGCGGGCTGGCGCAACCGCTTCGGCCATCCGGCGACGGAGGTGGTCCAGCGCTATGCCGAGCACGGCATCCGCCTCGTCGACACGCCCCATTGCGGCGCCGCGACGTGGTCCAGCGCCGTGCCGGATGAAATGCTTTGCCACAGGAACACGGCGCGGCGCTACTGGCACCACCAGATGGATTGACGGCGCGCAAGCCCGCCAACCCGACCCCTCGTTTCCCCCATCCGACACCGAAGTTTGGCCTTGAACTTGCTAAGCTATGGTCAAGGAGATTGGTCGTCCATGCACAAATTCGACGAGATGTATGAACAGGTTCCCTACACCGGCGCAGCCGTCCGGAACCACTACAAGCGATACGACCAATGGCTCGCGAAGCAACCCGAAGCGGTGATGCGTTCGCGGCGCGAAGAGGCGGAAATGATCTTCCGCCGGGTCGGCATCACCTTCGCGGTCTACGGCGCGAAGGACGAGGACGGGTCGGGCACCGAACGCCTGATCCCCTTCGACCTCCTGCCGCGCATCATCCCCGCGCACGAGTGGGCATCGATGGAAAAGGGGCTGGTGCAGCGCGTGACAGCGCTCAACCGCTTCATCCATGACGTCTACCACGACCAGGAAATCATCAAGGCCGGCGTCATCCCCGCCGACCAGATCCTGAAGAACGCGCAGTACCGGCCCGAGATGGCCGGCGTGAAGGTGCCCAACGACGTCTATTCGCACATCGCCGGCATCGACATCGTGCGCGCGCCCGATGCCAGCGGCAACGGCGAGTACTACGTGCTCGAAGACAACCTGCGCGTGCCCAGCGGCGTGAGCTACATGCTGGAAAACCGCAAGATGATGATGCGGCTCTTCCCGGAGCTGTTCAGCCAGAACCGCATCGCGCCGGTCGCCCACTATCCCGACCTGCTGCTCGAGACCCTGCGCGCGTCCGCGCCGCCGGCCACCGCCGAGCCCACGGTCGTGGTGCTCACGCCCGGCATGTACAACAGCGCCTACTTCGAGCACGCCTTCCTCGCGCAGCAGATGGGCGTGGAACTGGTCGAGGGGCAGGACCTCTTCGTCCGGGACAACTTCGTCTACATGCGCACCACGCGCGGGCCCAGGCGCGTCGACGTCATCTATCGCCGCGTGGACGACGACTTCCTCGACCCCGAGGTGTTCCGCCCGACCTCCACGCTCGGTTGCGCCGGATTGATGCGTGCCTACCGGGAAGGCAACGTCGTGATCTGCAATGCGGTCGGCACCGGCGTGGCGGACGACAAGTCGATCTATCCGTACGTGCCGAAGATGATCGAGTTCTACCTCGGCGAAAAGCCGATCCTCAAGAACGTGCCGACCTACATCTGCCGCAACAAGGACGACCTCGACTACACGCTTGCGAACATGAAGGACCTCGTGGTCAAGGAAGTGCACGGGGCCGGTGGCTACGGCATGCTCATCGGCCCCGCTGCGACGCAGGCCGAGCTCGAGGACTTCAAGAAGGCGGTGCTCGCCAAGCCCGACGGCTACATCGCGCAGCCCACGCTGAGCCTGTCGAGCTCGCCGACCTTCGTCGATGCCGGCATCGCGCCGCGCCACATCGACCTGCGGCCCTTCGTGCTGTCGGGCAAGGAGGTGCAGATGGTGCCGGGCGGCCTCACGCGCGTCGCGCTCAAGGAAGGCTCGCTGGTGGTCAACTCGTCGCAGGGCGGCGGCACCAAGGACACCTGGATCCTCGAAGGCGACCGCAGCAACGGGCAACGCTCGGAAGGCCAGTCGCAAACCCAAACGCAAACGTCCTGATCGGGAGCTTTTCAGATCATGTTGTCACGCACTGCCGATCACCTCTACTGGATGTCGCGCTACACCGAGCGCGCGGAAAACACCGCGCGCATGCTCGACGTCAACTATCAGACCTCGCTGCTGCCGCAATCGGCCCAGGTCGCCAAGTACGGCTGGCAGGGCTTGCTGTCGATCAGCGAGCTGCTGCCGATGTACAACGAGAAGCACGACCAGATCCTGCCCGACGAGGTGATGGAGTTCATGGTCAAGGACGAGTCGAATCCTTCGTCCATCCTCTCGTGCCTGCGAGCGGCGCGCGAGAACGCCCGCGCAGTGCGCGGCGCGCTCACCACCGAGGCGTGGGAAACGCAGAACACCACCTGGCTCGAAGTCAACCGCATGCTCCGTGCGGGCGACCTCGAACGCGACCCGGCGCAGTTCTTCGAATGGGTGAAGTTCCGCTCGCACCTCTCGCGCGGCGTGACGCTCGGCACCATGCTGCAGGACGAGGCTTTCTACTTCTCGCGCCTGGGCACCTTCCTGGAGCGCGCCGACAACACCGCGCGGCTGGTGGACGTGAAGTTCCACGCCCTCAACAGCGAGTTCTTCGGCACCGCGACCGAGGAAGACCAAGAGTACGACTTCTACCACTGGAGCGCGATCCTGCGCAGCGTCTCCGCGTTCGAGGTCTATCGCAAGGTATACCGCGACGTGATCAAGCCCGAGCGCGTGGCCGAGCTGCTGATCCTGCGCTCCGACATGCCCCGTTCACTGCACGCGTGCCTCGTCGAAGTGGTGGAAAACCTCGACAAGGTGAAGAACGACCAGAGCGCCGAGACGCAGCGCCGCGCGGGCAAGCTGCTGGCGGATCTCCAGTACGCGACGGTGGACGAGATCCTCGCGACCGGACTGCATGCGTACCTCACGCAGTTCCTCGATCGCGTGAACGAGCTCGGCTGGCGCATCAGCCAGGACTTCCTGGTTCCTGCGCAGTGATTGTTGCTCGCCCCCAGGCTCGCGCACTTCGTGTCGCTCTCTCGTGCGGCCGCCAGAGGCGGCTGCTCTTCGGGCACGTCCAAGCCTGCGCAGGCAGGCTTGGAGCCGCGGCCCTCAGCCCCCGACCGGGGGCAATTCCAGCGGCCCGGCGGAGCCGGTTCCGCGGTATTCCTGGCCTGAGGGGCGCGCGCTTCAGCTGGCTGTAGCTTGACGAACGGCGCGTTCCCAGCGCGCCATCGCTTCGCTCGCCTTGCCGCGGCTCAGCGTCGGCAGGAAGCGACGCTCGACGCGCCAGAGTTTCGAGAGCTCGCTCACGTCGCTGTAGAAGCCGGTCGACAGCCCCGCAAGGTACGCGGCGCCGAGCGCAGTGGTCTCGGTGATTTCCGGCCGCACCACCGGAATGCCCAGCAGATCGGCTTGGAACTGCATCAGGAGGTTGTTGACGCAGGCGCCGCCGTCCACGCGCAGCTCGGCCACCGGCATGCCGCCGGCAGCGACCGCATCGCGGCTCATGGCCTGCAGCAGCGCGGCGCTCTGGTAGGCGATGCTTTCGAGCGCCGCACGCGCGATATGCGCCACGGTGGTGCCCCGCGTGAGGCCGGTGATGATGCCGCGTGCTTCCGCGTCCCAATACGGTGCACCGAGTCCGGTGAAGGCCGGCACCATCATCACGCCGCCCGCATCGGGCACGCTTTCGGCGAGCGCCTGCACATGCGCGCTGCCGGGGATGGCCTTGAGTCCGTCGCGCAGCCACTGCACCACCGCGCCGCCGACGAAGACGCTGCCTTCCATTGCGTACTGCGGCTTGGTACTGGTCTGCGCGGCGCTGGTCACGAGCAGGCCGTTGTGCGACGGCTGGAAGTCGCCGCCGGTATGCATCAGGAGGAAGCAGCCGGTGCCATAGGTGTTCTTCGCCATGCCGGCCTCGAAGCAGGCCTGGCCGAAGAGGGCGCTTTGCTGGTCGCCCGCCACGCCGCCGATCGGCAGGCTGCGATCGAAGAGGCCCGCGGCGGTGTCGGCGAAATGCGCGCTCGACGGCTTGACCTCCGGCATCAGCGAGGCGGGGATGTCGAGCGCCTTGAGCAGGTCGGCATCCCACTGGTTGGTGTGCACGTTGAAGAGCATGGTGCGCGAGGCGTTGCTCACGTCGGTCGCATGCACCTTGCCGGCGGTGAGCTGCCAGATCAGCCAGCTGTCGACGGTGCCGAAGGCCAGATCGCCGCGCTCGGCCTGCGCGCGCACGCCGGGCACGTTGTCGAGCAGCCAGCGCAGCTTGGTGCCGGAAAAGTAGGCATCGATCACGAGGCCGGTCTTCTCCTGGATCGCGCCGGCCATGCCGTCCTCGCGCAGCCGCGCGCACAGCGGCTCGGCGCGGCGGTCCTGCCACACGATCGCGTGATGCACCGGGTGCCCCGTCTTGCGGTTCCACACGACGGTGGTTTCGCGCTGGTTCGTGATGCCGATCGCGTGGATGTCCTTGGCGGTCAACTTCGCCTTGGCGAGCACGTCGCGCGCGGTGGCGAGTTGGTCGGTCCAGATCTGCACCGCATCGTGCTCGACCCAGCCGGGCTGCGGGTAGATCTGCGGGAGCTCGCGCTGTGCGATGGCGACGATGCGGCTGTCGCGGTCGAAAACGATGCTGCGTGAGCTCGATGTGCCCTGGTCGAGGGCAAGCAGGTAGGTCATGCGTCAATTGCTCCTGGGGTCCGTTCGGATTGTCTTCCCGCCGCGCCGCGCAGCGCGCCCTTCGGGAGCTGCCGCGGAACCGGCTCTGCCGGGCCGCCAGCAGCGCCCCCGGTAGGGGGGGTGGCGAAGCGACACGAAGTGCGCGTAGCCTGGGGGCGAGCAACAGTTCATGCGATCACGCAGCGTACCTGCGCGCGTTCGATCAAATCCGGGAAGGGCGGAGGAGGCTCCGCGTCGGTGAACAGGCAATCGATCTGCGACAGCTTGGCCAGCTCGATCATCGCGGGCCGGTTGAACTTGCTCGCATCGGCGGCGAGCCACACCTCGCGCGCCTGGGAAATGATGGTCTGCGCCACCTTCACCTCGCGCAAGTCGAAGTCGCGCAGCGTGCCATCGGCCTCGATGCTCGACACGCCGATCAGCGCGATGTCGACCTTGAACTGGCGAATGAAATCCACGGTCGCCTCGCCGACGATCGCGCGGTCGCGCAGCCGCACCGAGCCGCCGGCCACGATCACCTCGCAATGCGGGTTGTCGCTCAGGATCGTCGCGACATTGAGGTTGTTGGTGATCACGCGCAGCCCTGTATGCCCGAGCAGCGCCTTGGCGATCGCCTCCGTGGTGGTGCCGATGTTCAGGATCAGCGAGCAGTCGTTCGGCACCTTGGCCGCCACCGCACGTGCGATGCGGGCCTTGCCTTCGGCATGCAGGTTCTCGCGCTGCTGGTAGCCGATGTTCTCGGTGGTCGAACTCGGTACCCGCACCCCGCCATGAAAGCGCGTGAGCAGGCCTTCATCGGCCAGCCGCTGCACGTCGCGGCGCACGGTCTGGAGGGTCACGCCGAGCATGTTGGCCAGTTCGTCGACGTTGATCGACCCGCGCGAACGCACGGTGTTCAGGAGCTTGAGTTGTCGGGGGTTGGAGTTCACGGGGGCAAGTGGGAGAGGCGAGTGAATTTAGAACGAAAAGAAACGAATGGACTTAAGGGTTAACGCCGACGAAAATCGCTCAACAAGGAACCAAAATGAAAAGATTCGAACACGAATATCCTGCAAATCGCGCCTCGCGCCCACCTGGAGATCCCGTTTTCGTGCGTGCTCCCGAAGCGTCATCCGCTGCCTCCGAGACCGATTGCGACGTCCTGATCGTCGGCGGCGGCATCAACGGCTGCGGCATTGCGCGTGACCTCGCGGGGCGCGGCTGGCGCGTCGTTCTCTGCGAGAAGGACGACCTCGCGGCCCACACCTCATCTTCGTCGACGAAGCTGATCCACGGCGGACTTCGCTACCTGGAGTACTACGAGTTCTCGCTCGTGCGCAAGGCGCTGCAGGAGCGCGAAGTGCTGCTGAAAAGCGCGCCGCACATCATGTGGCCGCTGCGCTTCGTCATGCCCCACGACCCCTCGATGCGGCCGGCCTGGATGATCCGCATGGGCCTCTTCATGTACGACCACCTCGCCCGGCGCGAGGTGCTGCCCGGTTCGCGCAGCGTGGACTTGCGAAAGCATCCGGCCGGCAAACCGCTCAAAAGCGCGTTCAAACGCGGCTTCGTTTATTCGGATGGCTGGGTGGACGACGCGCGTCTGGTGGTGCTGAATGCGCTGGATGCGCGCGAACGCGGCGCGGAGGTGCTCACCCGCACCCGTTGCGTGAGCGCGCAGCGCAGCGCCGATGCATGGACCGCCGTGCTCGAAGGTCCCGACGGCCGGCGCAACGTGCGCGCCCGCGCGGTCGTGAACGCGGCGGGGCCGTGGGCCGAAGCCTTCCTGCGCGGCGTGGCCCGCTCGGCGCGCGACGAGGCGCTCGCCACGCGGCATCTGCGGCTCGTGAAGGGCAGCCACATCGTCGTGCCGCGCGTGTTCGCGCATGACCATGCCTACATCTTCCAGAACCCGGACAAGCGGATCATCTTCGCGATCCCGTATCAGGACGAGTTCACGCTGATCGGCACCACCGACATCGAACTGCCCGGCGACGACCCGGGCGCGGCACACATCAGCGACGACGAGATCGACTACCTCTGCACGCAGGCCAGCCGGTATTTCGAGAAGCCGATCCAGCCTTCGGATGTGGTGTGGACCTATTCCGGCGTGCGCCCGCTGCTGGACGACGCCTCGGGCGACCCGTCCGCCGTCACCCGCGACTACCTGCTCGAATCCAACATCGCCGCCGCGCCCCTGCTGTCGGTGTGGGGCGGCAAGATCACCACCTTCCGCAAGCTGGCCGAAGACGCCGCCGATGAAGTCGGCCGCATGCTCGGCGATGCGCGCAAGCCGTGGACCGAAGGCGCCTTCCTCGCGGGCGGCGACCTGTCTGAGTGGGTCGGCGCTACGAGCCGCACATCGCGGCCCGATGACGATTTCGAGCGCTTCGTGGCCGAGGTGAAGAAGCGCCATCCCTGGCTCGACGCCGGCGTCGCGCGGCGTCTGGCCCGCGCGTATGGCGCCCGGGTCGCAGAAGTCATCGGCGACGCGGCCTCGATGGGCGACCTCGGCCCCGCGATCGCCCCCGGCCTGCACGAGCGCGAGTTGCGCTACCTGCAGAACGAGGAGTGGGCGTGCAGCGGCGACGACGTGCTCTGGCGCCGCTCCAAGCTCGGCCTGCACTACACGCGCGACCAGCGCGAACAGGTCCACGCCTGGATGCAGGTCCATCAATCCGACAAAGAGGAGGTCCATGCAGCTGTCACTTGACCGCGTCTCCAAGAAGGTGGGCGCGCAGACCTGGCTCTATCCGCAGAGCATCGCGCCGCGCAGCGGTGCGGTCACCGTGCTGCTGGGCGCTACGCAGGCCGGCAAGACGAGCCTCATGCGGCTCATGGCCGGCCTCGACGCACCCACCGAGGGCAAGGTCTTCGTCGACGGCCAGGACGTCACCGGCGTGCCGGTTCGCGAACGCAACATCGCGATGGTCTACCAGCAGTTCATCAACTACCCGTCGCTCAAGGTCGCCGAGAACATCGGCTCGCCGCTCAAGCTGCGCGGCGAAAAGAACATCGAAGCCCGTGTGCGCGAACTGGCCGACAGGCTGCACATCGGCATGTTCCTCGACCGTTATCCCGCGGAACTCTCGGGCGGCCAGCAGCAGCGCGTGGCGCTGGCCCGTGCCCTGGCGAAGAACGCGCCGCTGATGCTGCTCGACGAGCCGCTGGTCAATCTCGACTACAAGCTGCGCGAGGGTCTGCGCGAAGAACTCACGCACCTCTTCGCAAGCGGTGATTCCACCGTGATCTATGCCACCACCGAGCCCGGCGAGGCGCTGCTGCTCGGCGGCTACACCGCGGTGATGGATGCCGGGGAACTGCTGCAGTACGGCCCGACCGCCGAAGTCTTTCACGCGCCGCAGTCGCTGAGCGTGGCCCGCGCCTTCAGCGATCCGCCGATGAATCTCATGGCCGGCCGCGCGGTGCCTGATGGCGCGCAGATCGAGGGCGGGCCGCTGCTGCCGCTCGCGCTGCCGCCCGAAGTCGATGGCGCGGTGACCATCGGTGTGCGCGCCAGCGCCTTCGACGTGCGCCCGACCGAAGGCGACGTGCCTTTGCCCGGCAAGGTGGAGCTGGCGGAAATCTCCGGCTCCGACACCTTCGTGCACGTCGAGACGCTGGTCGGCGAAGTGGTCGCGCAGCTCACGGGCGTGCACCGCTTCGAGCTGGGCGCGGCGATCACGCTGTACTTCAACGCATCGCAGGCCTATGTGTTCGACAGTGGCGAGCGGCTCGCGGTCGCGCCCGAGTGGCGCAAGAGGAAAGGTGGGCACTGACATGGCACGCATCGACCTCGACCTCGCGCACGCCTACCGGCCCAACCCCACGCAGGACAGCGACTACGCACTGTTGCCGCTGAAGATGAGCTTCCGCGACGGTGGCGCCTATGCCTTGCTCGGCCCTTCGGGCTGTGGCAAGACGACGATGCTCAACATCATCTCGGGCCTGCTGGTGCCGTCCAAGGGCACCGTCAAGTTCAACGGGCGCGACGTCACGCTGGAGACGCCTCAGCAGCGCAACATCGCGCAGGTGTTCCAGTTCCCGGTGATCTACGACACCATGACCGTGGCGCAGAACCTCGCGTTTCCGCTGCGCAACCGGAACATGCCCGCCGAGCAGATCCGCAAGCGCGTCGGCGAGATCGCGGAGATGCTCGACCTGAGCGGCCAGCTCAACCAGCGCGCGGCCGGCCTTGCGGCCGATGCCAAGCAGAAGATTTCGCTGGGCCGGGGCCTCGTGCGCAGCGACGTGTCGGCGGTGCTCTTCGACGAACCGCTGACCGTCATCGATCCGCACCTCAAGTGGCAGTTGCGGCGCAAGCTCAAGCAGATTCACCGCGAGCTCAAGCTCACGCTGATCTACGTCACGCACGATCAGGTCGAGGCGTTGACCTTCGCGGAAGAAGTGGTGGTGATGACGCGCGGCAAGGCGGTGCAGATCGGCACCGCCGAAGCGCTGTTCGAGCGACCCGCCCACACCTTCGTCGGCCACTTCATCGGCTCCCCCGGAATGAACTTCCTGCCGGTGACCTGCCGCGGCGGCATGCTCGACATCGCGGGCGAGCACCTGCCGGCTGCGCGCGAACTGCCGGAAGGCCCGCTCAAGCTCGGCATCCGCCCCGAATACCTTTCGCTCGTCGGCGCCGGCATGCCCGGCGCGGTGCCGGCCGTCATCACCCAATCGCAGGACGTGGGCACGCACGCCATGCTCACCGCCCGACTGGGCGAAAGCACGCTGAAAGCGCGCCTTGCGCCCGATGCGCCATTGCCCGATGTCGGCAGCACCGTGTGGCTGCGGGTGGTCGGCAACAAGAGCTGCTTCTACCGCGACGAGGAGCTGGTGGCATGAGCGCCGCGCCGGGCCGCCCCAAACAAGCTCGCACCGCAGTGCGAAGCGCGGAGGTTTCTGAATGAACGGAAACAACAAGCCGTTGAACCAGAAGGCATGGTGGCTCGTGCTGCCGGTGTTGCTCTGCGTGGCCTTCTCGGCCATCGTGCCGCTCATGACGGTCGTCAACTACTCGGTGCAGGACATCATCTCGCCCGAGCGCCGCGTCTTCGTCGGCACCGAGTGGTTCGCCTCGGTGATGCGCGACGACGAGCTGCACGCCGCGCTGTGGCGTCAACTGGGCTTCTCGCTCGCGGTGCTGCTGGTGGAGATCCCGCTCGGCATCCTGCTCGCGCTCTCGATGCCCTCCACCGGCTGGAAGGCTTCCGCGGTTCTGGTGATCGTCGCGCTCTCGCTGCTGATTCCGTGGAACGTGGTCGGCACCATCTGGCAGATCTTCGGCCGCGCCGACATCGGCCTCTTCGGCTACGCGCTGCAGAAGATCGGCATCGACTACAACTACACCGGCAACGCGCGCCATGCCTGGCTCACCGTGCTGCTGATGGATGTGTGGCATTGGACGCCGCTGGTCGCGCTGCTTTGCTTCGCGGGACTGCGCGCGATTCCCGATGCGTACTACCAGGCTGCGCGCATCGACGGCGCGAGCAAGTTCGCCGTCTTCCGCTACATCCAGCTGCCGAAGATGCGCGGCGTGCTCGTCATCGCGGTGCTGTTGCGCTTCATGGACAGCTTCATGATCTATACCGAGCCCTTCGTCCTCACCGGCGGCGGGCCCGGCAACGCGACCACCTTCCTGAGCCAGTACCTCACGCAGAAGGCGGTCGGTCAGTTCGACCTCGGCCCGGCGGCGGCGTTCTCGCTGATCTACTTCCTCATCATCCTGCTGCTGTGCTTCGTGCTCTACAACTGGATGCTGCGCGTCGGCACGCAGGACATGGAAGGAGAAGAGAAATGAACGAAGACCGCTTCCAGAAGCGCACCTTGTTCATGGTGCTCTATCTGATCTTCGCGCTGTTGCCCATCTACTGGATGATCAACATGAGCTTCAAGACGAACGAGGAGATCCTGTCGAGCTTCTCGTTCCTGCCGCAGACCTTCACCTGGGACAACTACCGGCGCATCTTCACTGACGAGAGCTGGTACTCGGGCTACATCAACAGCCTGATCTACGTCGTCATCAACACCGTCATCTCGCTGTGCGTGGCGCTGCCGGCGGCGTATGCGTTCTCGCGCTATTCCTTCCTCGGCGACAAGCACGTCTTCTTCTGGCTGCTGACCAACCGCATGACGCCGCCGGCGGTCTTCCTGCTGCCGTTCTTCCAGCTCTATTCGACGGTGGGGCTGATGGACACGCACATCGGCGTCGCGCTGGCACACCTGCTGTTCAACGTGCCGCTCGCGGTGTGGATTCTCGAAGGCTTCATGAGCGGCATCCCGCGCGAGATCGACGAGACCGCGTACATCGACGGCTATTCCTTCCCGCGCTTTTTCCTCGCCATCTTCCTGCCTCTGATCAAGGCCGGCGTCGGCGTCGCGGCTTTCTTCTGCTTCATGTTCAGCTGGGTCGAACTGCTGCTCGCGCGCACGCTGACCAGCGTCAACGCCAAGCCGATCGTCGCGACGATGACCCGCACCGTCAGCGCATCCGGCATGGACTGGGCCACGCTCGCGGCGGCCGGCGTGCTCACCATCGTGCCCGGCGCGATCGTCATCTGGTTCGTGCGTCACTACATCGCGAAGGGCTTCGCGATGGGGAGAGTGTGATGCCCACCCCCGGTCTTCGCGCACTTCGTGTCGCTTCGCCAACCCCCTTGCAGGGGGCAACGCCAGCGGCCCGGCAAAGCCGGTTCCGCGGCGTTCCCCGAAAGGGCATCGATCTGGAGAAATGTTGTGCTTGATTGGATGGTCTGGACCACCCCCGTGGCCATATTTTTCATCTGCGTCGTGCTGGCGCTGATCGGCATGACCGTGTGGGAGATCAAGTCACCCACCACGCTGCGGCGCGGATGGCTGCCGCTCGAAACCACGCGCGGCGACCGGCTCTTCATCGGCCTGCTCACCGCGGCCTACATCAACCTCGTCTTCGTCGGCATCGCGGGCAAGCTGCAGGAGTGGCTGAGCCTGGATGCGGAGCCTTCGATCTGGATCAGCTTCGTCCTCTCCATGCTCGTGCTCATGCTGATCATGCGAAAGGGCTGAGAAAGTTTTTCAAACCGGACCGGTTCTCTGCTTTCCCGGAACCGGCTTCCGAAACAACCGCGGGAAGCGCCACTGAGGAGACATGTATGAAGTTTCGCTACACAGCGTTGGCAGTAGCCGCAGCGTCGCTGGCCATGCACAGCGCCTGGGCCGGGGAGGCGGAAGCGAAGAAGTGGATCGACAGCGAGTTCCAGCCATCGAGTCTCGACAAGGACCAGCAGATGGCCGAGATGAAGTGGTTCATGGACGCCGCCAAGAAGCTGCAGGACAAGGGCGTGAAGGAAATCTCGGTCGTCTCCGAGACCATCACCACGCACGAGTACGAATCGAAGACCCTCACCAAGGCCTTCGAGGAAATCACCGGCATCAAGGTCAAGCACGACATCATCCAGGAAGGCGACGTCGTCGAGAAACTGCAGACTTCGATGCAGTCGGGCAAGTCGATCTATGACGGCTGGATCTCCGATTCGGACCTCATCGGCACCCACTACCGCTACGGCAAGATCATGTCGCTCACCGAGTACATGGCTGGCGCGGGCAAGGAGTGGACCAACCCCGGCCTCGACGTGAAGGACTTCATCGGCACCAGCTTCACGACCGCGCCCGACGGCCAGCTCTACCAGCTGCCCGACCAGCAGTTCGCGAACCTCTACTGGTTCCGCGCCGACCTCTTCGCGCGGCAGGACCTCAAGGACAAGTTCAAGGCCAAGTACGGCTACGACCTCGGCGTGCCCCTCAACTGGAGCGCGTACGAAGACATCGCCGAGTTCTTCACCAACGACGTGAAGAACATCGACGGCAAGGCCATCTACGGCCACATGGACTACGGCAAGAAGGACCCGTCCCTCGGCTGGCGCTTTACCGATGCCTGGCTCTCCATGGCCGGCTCCGCCGACGTCGGCATCCCCAACGGCATGCCGGTGGACGAGTGGGGCATCAAGGTCGCGGCCGACAAGTGCACGCCGGTCGGCGCCAGCGTGTCGCGAGGCGGTGCGACCAATTCGCCAGCGGCCGTCTTCGCGCTCACCAAGTACGTCGACTGGATGAAGAAATACGCGCCCAAGGAAGCCACCGGCATGACCTTCGGCGAAGCCGGCCCGGTGCCCGCGCAAGGCCAGATCGCGCAGCAGATCTTCTGGTACACCGCGTTCACGGCGGACATGACCAAGTCCGGCCTGCCCGTCGTCAATGCCGACGGCTCGCCCAAGTGGCGCATGGCCCCCGGTCCCAACGGTCCGTACTGGAAGCAGGGCATGCAGAACGGCTACCAGGACGTCGGCTCGTGGACCTTCTTCAAGGGCCATGACGCCAACAAGACCGCTGCTGCTTGGCTCTACGCGCAGTTCGTGACGTCGAAGACCGTGTCGACCAAGAAGAGCGTCGTCGGACTCACCTTCATCCGCGAGAGCGATATCCGCCACGAGTACTTCACCAAGAACGCCGACAAGTACGGCGGCCTGATCGAGTTCTACCGCAGCCCCGCGCGCGTGGCGTGGACGCCCACCGGCACCAACGTGCCCGACTACCCGAAGCTCGCGCAACTGTGGTGGAAGAATGTGGCGGAGGCAGTGACCGGCGAGAAGACGCCGCAGAAGGCGATGGACAACCTCGCCGAGGAAATGGATCAGGTGATGGCGCGCCTGGAACGCGCGGGCATGGCGAAGTGCGCGCCCAAGCTCGCGCCGAAGGGCGACCCGGCGAAGATGCTGAGCACCGAGCACGCGCCGTGGAAGAAGCTGGACAACGAGAAGCCGAAGGGGGAGACCATCGACTACACGAAGTTGCTGACGGCTTGGAGAGAGGGGCGGGTGCGCTGATGCGACTGCGGCATCGGTGAAGAGAACGCGCGCGAGGTGTGGACCTTGCGCGCGTTTCCTTTCGATCGGTCCGGCGTCATCCGCGAGAGGGGGTGCCCTCATGAACGAGTCGGGATGGGCTCGTTGACGCGGAGGGCGGTGCGCCCGAGCATGCCCAAAGCAGCGACATGAGCGCTGCGTTGCAGGCAAGCTTCAACTTCGAGTAGCCGAACGGGTCCATGTGGCGTCCTTTCAGGCCGATGCGAGAAGGTCGCCGCTTCCGGTTGCCGGGATGCGGCGAATAGGTCAGCATCGCAGTTTGCCTCCTACCTGAAGTGTTCATGAAAATCACTGTCCAAACCACCGTACGCGCCCCCCTCGCCGAAGTCTGGCGCGCCTACACCACCCCCGAAGACATCAAGCAGTGGAACGCCGCATCCGACGATTGGCACACCACCGCGGCCACCGTGGACTTGCGCGAAGGCGGCGCCTTCTCGTCGCGCATGGAGGCCAAGGATGGCAGCATGGGCTTCGACTTCGCGGGCACCTATACGAAGATCGTGCCGCAGGCGTTGATCGAATATGCCTTCGGCGACCGCACCGCGCAGGTCGAGTTCACCGGCGGTCCCGATGGCGTCAAGGTGCGCGTGACCTTCGATGCCGAGACGACATTCCCGGTCGAGCAGCAACAGCAAGGCTGGCAGGCGATCCTGGAGAACTTTGCGCGGCACGTGGAGAAGAAGCAGCAAGGGCCGGCGTGATCAGCAAGCCGCGCGCGGCCTGCCGCACGTCCGGTGACGAGAAGCGAAAGGCCGCGCGGTCCAGCAGGTAGTGGATGAAGGCGGTCGCAAAGCCCAACGCCAGCAGCACCGGCGCGAAGGGCGACGAGCGCAGCCACCATGCAGCCTCGCCGAAGATGCGGTCGGCGTAGACGTAGTCGTCGGTCACGGCCTCCACCTCCAGCAGCGGCAGCAGGAGCACGGAGACGACGGAGAGCGCGAGCAGAACGGCCCAGCCGCGCCGGTTGACGGGCGCGAGCAGACGCTGCCAGCGCGTGATCGCAGCCTGCTCGCCACCGGCAGCCGCGAGCGAGGTGAGGCCCATCGCGGCGCTCCAGTGCTGCACGCTCCACAGCACGATGAAGAGAAACGGATCGCGTGCGATGAAGGCCAGGAGCACCATCGCCGCCAGGCTGAGGACATAGCCGATGCGCGGCAGAGAGGGGCGCCCCGAGCGCAGTTCCACGCCGAGCACGAGACCGGTCAGGATCACGACGAGGGCAATGCCACCGTCGTGCAGCGTGCGTGCGAGCAGGTCTGACGCGACTTCCCCGAGCCACGGATCGATCCAGCGCTCCTGAAAGGCAATCGATCCCGTCAGGGCCTGCGCCACCACGACGAAGCCACCGCCCACGACGAGCGCGAACCAGCGGTCGAGCCGCCGCACGTGCGGCGATGACGCGCGGCCCGCCCGGGCGCGATAGAGGCTGAGCAAGCCGAAGTGCTGGGCCGCGAAATGGTGACTCACCAGCACGAAGTCCAGCACCACCAGCCAGAGGACCCGTTCCTCCAGCGCCATGGGCAATACGCTTTCGGGCGCCAGCATCGCGGCGAAGCAAGCCGCCGCGATGAGCAGCGGGGCGACGACGAAGCGCACCCGTTGCCGGGCGAGAAGGGGACGATAGGCCGGGGTCGCGTAGGCCAGCCAGGCGGAAGACACACGGTGGCCGAACCACAGCGGCACGGCGAGGGCGAAGAACAGGCCATCGACAGGGCTGTTGCGGGCGTCTTCATGGCCCTGCGCGAGCAGCAGGACCAGCGGCACCAGCCATAGAGGATTCAGGATCCAGACGAGATCCCAGGCCGGGCTCTTGATGCACCGCGTCGAGACCGAAGGAGCTGCTTCTGCGCGAATCATGGATGCGCGCCTTGCCTAACCGAGGAAGGTCACCCGCCCATTCGACAGGTCGTACATCGACCCGACGATCTTGATCTGCCCCTTCTTCTCCAGATCCGCAAGGATCGGGCTGCCGCTTCTGAGCGCGTCGATGGTGAGCTGCACATTGGTCTTCGCCACCGCGTCGACGAATGCGGCGTTCTTGCTGGACCGATCGCCTTCGTAGGTCGTCGCCGCGACGGCCGGTTTGATGACGTCGAGCAAGCCCGTGAGATTGCCGAGCTGCACGTTGTCGATGGCGCCGCGAATGGCACCGCACGCCGTATGCCCCATCACCAGCACCACCTTGGCACCCGCGGCCGCGCACGCGAACTCCAGGCTGCCCATCAGGTCCTTGTTGGCGATGTTGCCGGCGATGCGTGCGTTGAAGGTGTCGCCGATGCCCATGTCGAGCACGATCTCGGCCGGCGCGCGCGAATCGATGCAGCTCAGGATCACCGCGGCGGGATACTGACCCGCTGCGCTGGACCGCTTCTGTGCCAGGAAATCATGTGCTTGCGACTTGCCGGCGCGGAAGCGCTGGTTGCCCCTCTTCATCATCTCGATGACCTTGTCGGGCGTCAGCGCATCGCGTTGGGTCTTGGAGAGTGAAGCCGCCTCGGCGGATTCCGTACGCAGGCCGATGCCGGCCATCACGAGGGCTGTACCGGAGCAGGTGGCTTTGAGCCATGTGCGCCGTCCAGGGGGAACGATCGGGTTCCCGGAACAGCACGGGGTGTTTGCTCTCATTTGCACTCCTTGGGGACGGTTTGCACCTGTCGGACGAGCCGCGGCCTTCATATCGTTCTGCGCGCGCAGGGGCTTGCGAATTCTGATGCGCGTTGCACGGCAATTCAACCGGACTGATCGCCTGCGCGTGCATCGCCGTGTCAAAGAGGCGTAACACAACGCGACCAGCATACGGGACGAGTTGCGATCGTCGCGCAGCCTGGCGCCTCGGTCCTAGAGGTCGGCCAGCATCCCCGTCGAGGTCGCTTCCGCCGCGAGCTTGCCTTGCGGGTTGTAGAGCGAGGCTTCGAGAAATGCGACCCGCTTGCCGCGCCGGATGACGCGTGCCTCGGTGCGGCCCTCCCCGGGGCCGACCTTCTCGTAGAAGCTGACCTTGATCTCCAGGCTGAAGACGGTCTGCCTGTGATCGGACTCGTGCATCACCGCGTGCGCCATCGCCGCGTCGAGCCACGCGGTGATGAAGCCGCCTTGCGCGATCGTTCCGTTGGTGTGGCAGTACTCGCGCCGCACCGTGAAGGCGGCACTGAGCAGCTTGCGTTCGGGGTCCCACCCGGTCACATGGAAATTGCCCATCGATTCGCTCAGCGCCTTGCCCGAGCGGATGCGTTCGTCGAGATCGTCGTTCATGGAGGGTGTCCGCTGTTGGATGTGCAGCGATTGTCAGCGCTTGATCGCGCGGCTCAGGTTGGCGCGTGCGGCTTCCTCGAAGCGGGCGCGCATCGGCCCAGTGAGATAGAGCGGATCGCGCGCGAGAAATCCCGCGAGGATTTCGCGCCGCTTCGCCTCGAAGACGTCGGCGGGCACGTGCAGGTATTCGATGCGGATCTGCCGTTCGTATTCGGCGAATCGCTCGGGCGTCGCGCCGAGGATGGCGAGGTCGATGTCGACCAGCAGTTGTGCATCCGCGTCTTCGGGCTGCGCGTCGTGGCGCGTCGCGATGATCAGCGCGTGGACGCGATCCGCGGCGTCGGATGCGATGCCCGATTCGAGCATCACGCGCCGTGCCCAGTCGGCGCTGCGTTGCTCGTTGTCCTGGCGGTGCACGTCGTAGACCGCGTCGTGGAACCACAGCGCCAGCGCCACTTCGGCCGGGTGCTGCGCGGGCCGGTCGCGCCGCGCGTGAAGGAGTGCGAGGCATTCGCCCAGATGCTGGAGCGTGTGATAAGCGCGATGCGCTTCGCAATGGGCGGCGAGCAGTTCGTCCAGCAAGGCTTCGCTGGGCGACGCGACGCCCAGCGCGCGCCAGGCGTTGACCCACGATTCGTGCAGTGCGGCCTCGTCCATCAGTTCTCCATCGCGGCGCGCACCTCGCGTCCGAGTTCGATCACCGACATCGCGTAGTAGCTGCTCCAGTTGTAGCGCGTGATCACGTAGAAGTTCTGCGTGCCGGCCACGTAGCTGGGTAGATCGCCGCCGTTCTGCAGCTCGATCAACGCAAGCAATCCCTTGAACTGCTGTGCTTCGCCGTCCAGCACTGCGCCGCCCGCGACGAAGGCATCAGCGCTGAAGGTGGGCACGATGTCCGGGCCGAGCAGCACTGCCTTCTGCAGGCGCGCTTCGTCGAAGCGCACCGGGAAGATCGGCGGCATGCCCGGCTGCCAGCCGAACGCCTTGAAGTAGTTGGCCACGGAGCCGATCACGTCGACCGGGTTGTTGACGAGGTCGATGCGGCCGTCGCCGTCGTAGTCGACCGCGTACTTGGCGATGCTGCTGGGCATGAACTGGGGCATGCCCATCGCACCGGCGTAGCTGCCCAGCGGAAGCAGCGGGTTCTCGTTGGTGCGGCTTTCGGTACTGAGGAAGCTTTCGAGCTCGCTGCGGAAGAAGGCCTGTCGCTCCCTGGCGCGAGGGTGCGATTCCGGAAAGTCGAAGGCCAGCGTGGCGAGCGCATCGATTACGCGGAAGCTCCCCATGTTGCGCCCGTAGATGGTCTCGACACCGACGATGCCCACGATGATTTCGGCCGGCACGCCGAACTCCGCCTCGGCGCGCGCCAGCGTGGACGCGTTGTTGCGCCAGAAGCGCATGCCGGCCTGGATACGCACCGGGTCGATGAAGCGGCTACGGTAGACATACCAGTTCTTCGGTGTGCCCGTGGGCGCGGGAAGCATCAGGCGCGGTACGTTGGGCAGCAGCTTGGCATTGCCGATGGTGGCGCGCACCCATTGGCGGTCGAGGTCGCGGCGCGCGGCGATCTCGTCCGCGAATTGCATGGCGTCCTCGCGGGTGGAATACGCGATGGCCCGCGAAGGCGCATTGCGCTTGTCAGGCGCCGCTTGCGCGGTGGACAGCGTGCCGGGCATCAGGGAGGCGGCGCAGAGCAGGGCCGCGAAGAGCACGTGGGAGAGAACGGAGGGCAGGGGGCGTGGCATCGCTGGGATTGTGCCGTCGGCGCGGCACGTGTCGGACGAAGTTCACATGTGGTTTCAGCGGCGATTCAGCGCGGCCAGGTGAGCCGGCGGAACTCCGCGCGCAGCGTCGGCAAGGCGGCTGCCGGCGATTTCGCATAGCGCTGGGCTTCGAGGCGCAGCAGCCAGTCCTGCGCCGCCTGCGCTTCGGCGCCGAATCGTTCGGCGAGGCGCGCGGCCATCTGACGCGGGGGCGTGGCTTCGGGCACATCGATGCCGGCCAGCTTCAACCGTGCCCGGGCCTGTGCGAGCAGACGCAGCCACGGGTCGTGCTGGCTGCGTTCCCACAAGGTCCAGCCGGCGCCCGCCAGGCTGGCGGCGACCAGCAGCACCAGCAGCACGAGGATCAGGTCCTGCAGGCTCGGGGCCTCGAAGCCGATGTTCTTGAGCAGGTTGAGCTGCCGGCTCTGCGTGTAGTTGAGCACCCGCTGGTTCCAGCCGTTGTTGATGGCTTCCCAGGTGGCGCGCAGGCTGAGCACGAGCGACGGCGTCATCGATTCGATCGCCTCGGCCAACAGGCCCGGCTGTGTCGCGAGGCGCCGGAACTGGCCCACCCGGTCGGGCGAGATCGCGCCGGTGGGATCGACGCGGGTCCAGCCCAGGCCCTCCTGCCAGACCTCGGCCCAGGCATGGGCGTCGCTGTGGCGCAGCACCCAGTAGTTGTCGACGGCGTTGAGCTCGCCGCCCTGGTAGCCGGTGACGATGCGCGCCGGGATGTCGAGCGCGCGCATCAGCACCACGAAGGCCGAGGCGATGTGCTCGCAGAAACCGGCCTTGGTGTCGAACCAGAACACGTCGGCGGTGTCGTCGCCATAGACGCCTGGCTCCAGCGTGTACGAGTAGCCGCCGGTACGAAGGCGCTGCAGCACGTTCTGCACCAGCGCGCGGGTGGGGGCGCCGGCCAGCGCGGGGTCGCTGCGCATTTCGGCGGCCAGGGCGACGGTGCGCGGGTTCGATCCCGGCGGCAGTGCCACGTAGGCCTGCAGCGCGCGGGTGCGGCGCAGCGGGCCGTACTGGAACTCGGTGAAGCTTTCCGCGCGATAGCGCACCAGATCGCCAATGGGGCGGCTGGCGATCCACTGCAGGTCGGGTGTGCCGAGCACCGTGTGTTCAGGCAGTTCGGGCGCGTGCGGTGCGGCTTCGAGCGTGAGCAGCCACGGGCGGTTGGATGGCTCCAGCGTGACTTCGTAGCGGATCGGCTCGCCGCGCGTCTGAAGGTCCGCCGGGGGCTGCTGCCGCAGGGCGGGCGCTGCCTTCCATTCGCGGCCGTCGAACTGCGAGAGCACCGGGCCGCGAAAGTAGAGGCTCGATCGCGCCGGGATGCGGTCGCCATCGAACTTGACGCGCGCGGCGATGCCGTCGTCCAGCGCGAGCTCCGCGATGGTGCCGACCCGCATGGAGCCCGACAGGCCGGTGCGCCCGGCCATCGCGTCGCCCGGCATGCCCCAGAGCGGCGCGATGCGCGGGAAGAGCACGAACAGCACCACCATGACCGGCGCACCCAGCAGCGCCATCGCGCCCGCGGTGCGCGCCGCCTGCGCGAGCGGTGGTCGGCCGACGGGCATGTGGGCGTTGACCAGCGCGGTGAGCAGCCCGAGGAGCGCGAGCAGCATCGCGAACGCGGTCGGCAGGGACTGCGAATAGAAGAAGTTCGTGAGCATCGTGAAGAAGCCCAGGAAGAAGATGACGAACGCATCGCGCCGCGCACGCAGTTCCAGCGTCTTGAGCGCGAGCAGGATCACGATGAGCGTCACGCCCGCGTCGCGTCCGAGCAGCGTGCGGTGCGTGGCATACGTGGCGACCAGCGTGATCGCCAGCAGCGCGACGCGCCACCATTTGCTGGGCAACGGCCTCGCCTGCACCGCGAGCGAGCCGCGCCAGGCCAGCACGATCGCCGCGAGCAGGGTGCACCACCAGGGCAGGTGCGGCACCTGCGGAAGGAGGATGAGGCCGATGACCGACAGCAGGAAGAGGGTGTCCCGGGCGTCCCGCGGCAGGGCCTGGAGCTTGCTCAACATAAGGCGAGCAGCTCCAGGCATTGCCGCTTGTGCGCCTCGCCCTGGGACGGCTGGACGATGCGGCCGCCCGCACGCAACCCATAGTCCACGCCCAGGTGATCGGCCATCAGTATCCAGGCACAGAGGCGGGAAAGCCGCGCTTCGGCGTCGGCAAGGCCCGCATGCTGCGCATCGAGCCAGAGTTGCGCGCGCTGCGCCTGCAGCGTGTCGCGGCTGATCAGTTCATCGGAGCCGGCGGCCTGCGCCTGCGCGGCGCGCTTCCACACGACGAGCTTGAGCGAATCGCCACGCCGGTAGGCGCGAACGCCGTCGTACTCGCCCGCGACGTGCGCGCGCGTCGCCATGGCCGCGCTGGGGCCGGCCAGCGGTTCGGCCTCGGGCAGCGGCGGCGGGTTGGGTTCGGGCGCGGGGTAGACCAGCACCTGCGAAGCCGGACGCCAGATCGACCAGACGCGGAAGGTGCCGAGCGGGAAGCGCGTTTCGGCGGTCAGCGTCGGCACGGCATGGAGGCCGCGCCGCTCGGGCTTGAACGCGACCTCGACCGTCGCGCTGCCTTGCGCAGGCACGTCGCTCCATGACCATTGCCCGCTGCGGTGCACCGCGAATCCGATGCCGTAGCGTGTGCTGCGGCGCGCGTTGGTCAGCATGATGCGGAACACCGCGGCCGAACCGGCGTACTGCGGCTCGGGCGGCATCAGCCGCATCGCCAGCCCGCGCAGGGTGCCGTGGCACACATGCATGCCGACGGCCACGCAGCCCGCGAGCAGGAAGGTCAGCAGATAGCCGAGGTTGAGCTGGTAGTTGATCGAGCCGACCAGCAGAACCAGCAGCGTCGCGGCGAGCATCCAGCCGGCCCGGGTCGGCAGGATGTAGACGTTGCGCTGCGTGAGTTCGAGCGTGTCGGACGGCGGGCGGCGCGACAGGAACCACCGGTCGATGCGGGACCGCAGCGGCGCGAACGGATGCGCGACCCACCTGCGAGCGGGCGGCGGCGAAGTCACGGCAAAGGCACCGCCGCGATCATGGCGCGCACCTGCTCGACCGCGCCCCGGCCCGCATCGCCGACCGGCGTGAGGCGGTGGGCGATGGTCTGCGGCAGCACCGCCTGGATGTCGTCGGGCGCCACGTAGTCGCGGTTGGCGAGCAGCGCCTGCGCCTTGGCCGCGCGCAGCACCGCGATGCCCGCGCGCGGCGACAGGCCCTGCAGGAACCAGCGGCCCGAGCGCGTCGCCGCGATCAGGTCCTGCACATAGTTGAGCAGCGGTTCCGCCGCATGCACCTGCAGCACGCGTTGCTGCAGGGCGGTCAGTTCGCCGGCGGTCAGCAGCGCCGGCAGCCCCGCGAGCAGGTCGCGCCGGTCGGCGCCCGCCAGCAGCTCGCGCTCGGCGGCGCGGTCGGGGTAGCCGAGCGAGATGCGCATCAGGAAGCGGTCGAGCTGCGATTCGGGCAGCGCGAAGGTGCCGAGTTGCTCGTGTGGGTTCTGCGTGGCGATAACGAAGAAGGGCGTCGGCAACGGGCGGGTTTCGCCCTCGACGGTCACCTGCTTTTCTTCCATTGCCTCCAGCAGCGCGCTTTGCGTCTTGGGGCTGGCCCGGTTGATCTCGTCCGCCAGCAGCACCTGGGCAAAGATCGGGCCGGGATGGAACACGAAGCTCTGCTGCCCGCGGTCGTAGATCGCGACGCCGGACAGGTCGCCCGGCATCAGGTCCGCGGTGAACTGGACGCGCGAGAACTGCAACCCGAAGGTGTGCGACAGCGCATGCGCGAGCGTGGTCTTGCCGACGCCGGGCACGTCCTCGATCAGCAGGTGGCCGCCGGCGAGAAGACAGGCCACGCAGTCGCGCACCTGGGCCTCTTTGCCGACGATCACCGTGTTAAGCTGCCCGAGCAAACTGGCGAGCTTCGCGGCAACGTCCATTTTTGTATCCATATGCAAACCATACCCTAAGCCTCGCGGCCCCTCGGACGCAAGGCCCTGGCGAAGAACGACCCATGGGCAAAACCGGTTATTTCACGCACCGCGACTGCTGGAGACACGAGATGGGGCAGGGGCATCCGGAATGCCCCGCGAGGCTCGATGCCATCGAGGACCGATTGCTCGTCACCGGCGTGGGCGACGCACTCGAACGCGGCGAGGTGCCGCTGGCGACGCTGCCGCAAATCACGCGCGCGCACAGCGTGGCGCACATGGAGCATCTCGAAGCGCTCAGCCAGCGCCTCGTCGAGGACGAGCCCGCCGGCGGCCCGGACCATGCGCAGATCGATCCCGACACGTCGATGAACCGCTTCACGGTGCTGGCCGCCCGCCGAGCCGCCGGGGCGGCGATCGCGGCGACGGATGCCGTCATCGGCGGCCAGCTCGAAAACGCCTTCTGCGCGGTGCGTCCGCCGGGCCATCACGCCTGCCGCGACAAGGCGATGGGCTTCTGCTTCTACAACAACGTCGCGATCGCGGCACGCCATGCGCTCGAGCACCACGGGCTGGAGCGCGTCGCGGTCGTCGATTTCGACGTGCACCACGGCAACGGCACGGAAGACATCCTCAGCAACGATCCGCGCGTGCTGATGGTGGGCATCTTCCAGCACCCGTTCTATCCGTACAGCGGCACGGACCATCCGGCGCCGAACATGCTCAACGTGCCGGTGCCGGCCTACACCAAGGGCATGGATGTTCGCGAACTGATCGAGGCGTGCTGGATGCCGCGGCTGGAAGAATTCAAGCCGCAGATGGTCTTCGTCAGCGCGGGCTTCGATGCGCATCGCGACGACGATCTCGGCCAACTCAAACTCAACGAAAACGACTACGGCTGGATCACCAGCCGCATCGTCGATGTGGCGCGCCGCCATGCGCAGGGCCGCATCGTGTCAATGCTCGAAGGCGGCTACAACCTCGATGCGCTGGCGCGCAGCGTCGAAGAACATCTGAGGGTGCTGGCCGATTTGTAGATCGATGGATTTCAGCGCCCTCACCTTTACCCAGAAATTCAGCCAGGTCGAGGCGCGCAGCCTCTCGATCGAATTTGCAATCCTTATCGGCTGCGTGGCGGTCGCATGGGGCGTGTGCCGCTGGTTCGGGCGCGACCAGCCGAAGGACTCCATCTGGTTCGGCGTGCGCGTCGTCGACGGGCTGCTGTTCCCGTTGCTCGCATTGCTCTTCACCGATCTGGCGCGGCGCGGGGTGCTGACCTTCCAGCCGGTGCTGGTGCTGCGCATCGCCGTGTCGGTGTTCATCTCGCTGGCGGTGATCCGCTTCTTCGCGCGGGTGTTGCACGCCGTGTTTCCGGCCTCGGCGATGGCTCGGCTGCTGGAGCGCACCATCTCGTGGGTCGTCTGGGTCGGCGCGATTCTCTGGATCGTCGGCCTGCTGCCGCCGGTGCTGGCAGAACTGGACGAGATCACGCTGGCCTTCGGCCGCACGCGCGTGAGTCTGCGCACCATCCTCGACGGGGCGCTGTCGGCCGGGCTGGTGCTGGCGATCGCGCTGTGGATCTCGTCGACGATCGAGAAGCGCATCCTGCGCGAGGCGGTGACCGATCTCTCGATGCGCAAGGTGGCGTCGAATGCGGTCCGCGCCTTCCTGCTGCTGATCGGCCTGCTGTTCGCGCTGTCCGCGGTGGGCGTGGACCTGACGGCACTGTCGGTGCTCGGCGGCGCGCTGGGCGTCGGCCTCGGCTTCGGCCTGCAGAAGCTCGCGGCCAACTACGTGAGCGGCTTCGTGATTCTTCTGGAGCGCTCGATACGCATCGGCGACAACGTGCGGGTCGACGGCTTCGAGGGGCGCATCACCGACATCAAGACGCGCTACACCCTGGTGAGGGCGGGCAACGGGCGCGAATCGATCGTGCCGAACGAATCGCTGATCACGAGCCGCGTCGAGAACCTGTCGCAGGCGGATCTCAAGTTCAACGTCCAGACGAACATCATCGTCGGCTACGACAGCGACGTGGGGAAGGTGCAGGCCATTCTGTTGAACGCGGCGAAGGCGCAATCGCGAGTCCTGGCCGATCCGGCGCCGGTGGCCTTCCTGCTGAACTTCGTGCCGGACGGATTAGAGTTCAACCTCAATTTCTGGGTCTCCGACCCCGACAAGGGACGGGACAACCTTCGCTCGGCGATCAACATCGCCATTCTCGAAGGGCTGCGGTCGGCGGGCATCACCATCGCCAGCCCGCAGCGGGTGGTTCGCGTCGCATCGTTACCTTCTGATGCTTCGCCTTTGCCAGATGCGCATCTATAATTACGAAAAAAGCACGATCGTTCGATTTTTCCTTCGCGCCTGCTTTCGCAGCGCAACCCCTGATTGAAATGAACACTTCGCGCAGGGCCCGGTGCCTAAAATCATCGGCTGCCCTGTACATCTCCCGGTTTCGCAATTCAATGGAGTCAAGCCAATGAAGATCCTGGTCCCCGTCAAGCGGGTCGTCGACTACAACGTGAAGGTGCGCGTGAAGAGCGACGGCACCGGTGTGGACATTGCCAACGTCAAGATGAGCATGAACCCCTTCGACGAGATCGCC